>JBCDIS010000161.1:0-15659 GCA_038748685.1 Acidobacteriota bacterium
AGTTTCCGATGTCCGGATCCGCACGGAGGCCGGAGGTGTCCGCCACCTTTAGAAGCAGGGCCAGAACGTCGGCCACAAGTTCGGTGTGACGTCGCCAAGACTCGGTTTGGGGTAGGCCGCGGGACTCTTCCCGGAGCGCCGTCCACCGGGAGCGGATGTCGGCAAGGTCTTCGGTCGTCCCAAAACGATTCCCCAGCTGACTGTCGAAGGTCGACAGGGTGGCCAGATCAGCGTCGATCTGGGGGGCCAGCTCGTCGAGGACCGCCACCTGGCTGAGGTCACCGCCGAGCAGGGCGTTGGTCTGACCACGATGCTGGGGCACCTTGAGGAAGACCGGGAAGACGACCCGGATGTATTCCAGCCCTTCGGCGCGCTTCAGGGTCGCGTCCCGCGCTTCGAGGCGGTCGCTCAGCACCAAATAGAGAACCGCCGGGACGGCGAGGCCAAATGCGGCGGCGATGAGCGCCAGCTTTTGCCAAATCTTGAGTTTCTTGAGCATGGCTTCTCTCCGAGATGTTCAACTACGGGTATCGGAAAAGTCTGGGGAAAGCAGCAGAGCTTCGAGATCGAGGACGGTGAGGGCGCGACCGCGGCGTTCGAGGATGCGGCGGGTGAGTCTCCCGAGCCGGCCCGCCAGCGGCGTCGCGGTGGACGGGTTCCCCGGGCCGCCGGAAGGGAGCCACTCGTGGGTCGCCACGGCGTCGACCGCCAGGCCGGTCAGGGGCCGGCGGCGGCTCCTGGGATCGAAGACCACCAGGGTCCGGGCATCCTCCGATCGACGGAGGCTGGCGAAGCCGAAGAAGGCCGCCAGGTCGACGATGGACAGGGTCTCGGCCTGGAAGCTCTCGATGCCGAGCACCCAGGGGGATACCCCGGGGATCGGCATGGGCGGCGTGAACGGTCGCACCTCCACGAGGGCGGCGGCGGGTACCGCGAACGGCGAGCCCCCCAGCTCGAAGATCACATGGAGATCTCCGGCCCCTGGCCCGGCGTCCGACCCGGGGTCCGCCGCGAAGGTCGACCCCGGCATCGCGGCCAGCACGTCGGCGGGGCCATCCTCGAAGACAGGCGGCGCTCCACCCTGCGGGGCGCCGACGGGCATCGACGGGGTCAGGGCTCCGTCGATGTCAGCCACCAGGCGGCGAAGCATGGCCGCACCGTCACCGGGCGGGGCCGGTCCATCAGCGGCGGGCGTAGGGGGAAGGGACGTCATAGGTCAGATGAGCTGGTCGACGGTCCGCAGGAGGTCGTCGGTGGCGAAGGGCTTCGTGAGGTAGGCGTCCGCCCCCTGCTTCATGCCCCAGAACCGATCGGACTCGCCGTCCTTGCTGGTGACCAACACCACCCGGACCCCCCCGGCTCCGCCGGCCTTCTTGAGCTTCCGGCAGACCTTGAAACCGTTGTCCCCCGGCATCACGACGTCGAGCAGCACGAGGTCGGGGCGGTCCCGCTGGACGGCCTCGATCGCCTCGGCGCCGTCGTTGGCGCTCGAAATGTCGTGACCCTTGTTCGCCAGGGCCTCGCGGAGGACCGCGCGGTCCGTTGCACTGTCGTCGACAATCAGAATTCTAGCCATTTCAGGAGCTCCATATGTATTCGATGTTCAGGTTCGTGAATCGTGAATTCGATCAGGGGGCACCGAAGCCAGCGCCGCGGATCAGCGCCGACAGATCGGTGCTCAGGGAACGTACCCGATCCTTGAGGTTCCGCTGGTCTTCGATATCGGGCACGAGCTGGCACCAGCCGGAGAGGATGTCGTCGAGGGCGCCGCTCAAGGTCCACGCCGTGCTCTTCGCCTCCGCCGCCCGGAACTTGGGATCGAAGGACGCCGCCTCGTAGACCTCCCGCACGGTGCGGCCGTCGATCAGCTGACCCTCCAGCCGCACAAAGCTGGCGCTGGACCCCTTCCAGCCGTGGCGCGGTAGGACGTCCTCGAAGCGGAGCTTGAGCCGCTGCGTCTGGTCGGGGGCCAGGGAGACCGCGAGGTTGGCCATGTCGCAGAGGCCCTCCAGCAGCTCGACGGCGCCGGCGCCGGCGTCGGCGATCGCGGCGAAATCCGCCTCGAGGTTCTGCAGGAGGATGTGAAGATCCCCCGTCAGGGAGGCGAGGTCGTAGTCCGGCCCCTCGGAGGTCTCCGCCGCCTGGACCGACGCCCTTTGAAATGCCTCCCTGAGGAGCTGCGGCCACGTCCAGCCCAACCCTGCATTCGCAGCCGGCTCGTCCCGGGCGGGGGCCAAGGAGAAAAAGCCGTGGGTCCTCGCCAGAGCAGCAAAAACCGCCTGTTCGCCGGTGGTCTGCCCCCACTTCGCTTCGACAAGGCGTCCCCGGTTGCACCTCAAGGAACCCTCCATCTGCTCGTCGGCCACCAGCAACTGGCTAGCCTCGTTGCGACGGAGCGCCGCTTGGAGGACTTCGAAAAGGTCGAAGTCCTCGATCCGTCCGTCCAGTCGCATCATGCATCCCCGTCTTCTGGCACCAGTTGGCGGATGCGGTCGATCAGATCCGAAGGCTCGAAGGGTTTGGTGACGTAGTCCTGGCAGCCCACCATACGGCCCCGCACCTGGTCGTAAAAGCCGTCGCGGGCCGACAGCATCACCACCGGGACTTCCGCCGTCGCCGGGTTCTGCCGGATCAGCTGACAGAGCTGGTAGCCGTCCATGTTGGGCAAGCCGATGTCGAGCAGCACGAGGTTCGGAACGTGCTTGCGCAGCGCAGCCAGCGCTTCCATCCCGGTCGCGGCGAAGTCCACCTCGAACCCTTCGGTTTCCAGCGTGGCTCCCACCAGGGCGCGAACGGTGGCCGAGTCGTCCACCACCAAGATCCGTTGTGCCTCGACGGGTTCCTCTTCCGGCGGCGGCTGAACGGCCGTCTTGTCCTTGACGCCGGTCCGAAGCAGATACACCTTGACCTGCTCCACCTCTAGCCGATCCGGCTCGTTCAGGGGAATCGTTTCGAGGAGCCGCTCCACCTCGCGGGCGGCGCGTCGCACGTCGCCGAGGTTGAGCCAGGCGAGCAGCAGAGCCCTACGGGCCTGCCAGTTGCCGCGGTCGCCGCGGACGACTTCCTTGAGGCGGTTGACGTTCTTGATCAAGAGCTCTTGAACCACCCGACGGTTCTTCAGCAGCTTCTCGACGTCGAATAGCGAGAGGTAAGCACCGCAGCCGTCGCATTCGATGGCCGAAGGCTCGATGGGGGTGCGGCAGATTGGACAGCCGACAATGGGAAGGGTCGAGGACTCGTCCATGGCCCGACTGGTCAAATCCCGCCACAGGGCCTCGGCCTCGCCGTGGTCCGGCTTCTGGACGAGGAAGGACTCCAGCATGTCGATCCGTCGATTCACCGAGACCGACTCGTCACGGCCGAGGAAGAGCAGGGCGTCCGCGTTCAGCGGATCGAGTCCGTGGGCCCGCTCGAATAGCCCCATGGCCTCTTCCGAGTCACCGGCGGCATCGCGTCCGTTGCCGACGACCACGAGATCCCTCGCCAGCGCGGCGGCGATGCTGGTGTCCCCCGGCCTGAGCAAAAGAAGCCGGTCGAGGATTTCGACCCGTCTGCCGGGGTCGTCGCAGACCTCGACGGACCACAGAAGCGCCAGCTCGTCATCAGGATTGACGTCCGCCGCCCGCTCGAAACACCGCTGCGCCGAGGCCAAGCGCTGTTCCTGGGACTCCGCAACCCCATACCGAATCAGCGCCTGGTAGAGCTCTTCCCGGCCCGAGGAGTCTTCGGGGTTGAGCTGAAGCGCCTGCTCTAGGAATCCGACCCGGGTTTCAAGGGCGGGCGTGACGTTCGCAAGCCACCGCCAGACGGTGGGTGACTCCGGCATTTCTTCCGCCAGCGCTAGAAAAGCGTCCCTCGCCTCGTCGAGGCGCCCTTGACTGGCGAGGTCGACGGCTAGATCCCAGGAAGACTGTCTTTGAAGATTCATCATTGAGAGTTGTCTCGATTCTCCAGGGGAAAAAGGAATCAAATACAGCAAGTTCTATACCAACCTCAGATATCCCCTCCCACCGACCCCCGGGACGGTCTTCTTGGGGTAATTGGCAATTTCGCTGCCGGCAATGGACAGGGACTTTCTCCCACCCTTCCTATTCCTCCACTGGAAAAAAACGTCCGATCCGATCTCGCCTCTGACTCTGCTTTCTCCTCTTCTCCCACAAGAACAGGCCAGTTCTGATTTAAACTCTTTGAAGCCTTCCACGGGATCGGATTCCTGCGAACGTTCCTGTAGGTTGGCACCTTACATGCTTGTCGGGTTTGCGCACCTGAAGCCGCTTCGAGTCCACGCCCCCATGGACCTTCGGGTCTCGGCGTGAGCTCGACGTTCATTCTTCGAATGGGGTTTGCAAATGCCTATCAAGCTAGTTTTCACTCTTTTTGTCCCGGTGTCCTGCCTCCTCCTGGCCACCGCCGCCTACGCCGACAATGCCAAGTCGGAGCCGGCGACCTTCGCAGAAGCCCTCGTCGGCGGCGATGCGGCGGTCAAGCTCCGCTACCGCTTCGAGATCGTCGACGACGACGCCTTCGACGAGCGCGCCGAAGCGTCGACGCTGCGGACGTCCCTTTCCTACCGCACCGCCGACTGGCGCGGATGGAGCCTTTTCCTCGAAGCCGAGAACGTCGCCGCGGTCTTCGACGACGACGACTACAACAACGCCGGCGCGGGGAGCCTCAACAACGGTGTCCGCGGGGTTCCCGTGGTGGCCGATCCGAAGCTCACCGAGATCAATCAGGCGTCCCTGCGGTTCCGCGGTGAGTGGCTGACCGCCACGGTCGGACGTCAGGCGGTGAATCTCGGGGATCAGCGTTTCGTCGGCGCCGTCGCCTGGCGCCAGAATCACCAGACCTTCGACGCCGCCCGGTTCCAGCTCAAGGCCTCGGATCGCACGTCGCTGGACTACACCTTCGTCCGGGGAGTCCACCGCATCTTCGGTGACGAGGTCGACCTCGAAGGTCACCTCCTGAACGCTCCCTTCAAATTCGGCGACGGCCACCAGCTGACGGCCTACGGCTATTGGCTCGACTACGACGACGCCATCACCAACTCCACCGCCACCTACGGCCTCGAATACAAAGGCAAGCACGAAGTCTCGGATCGCTGGACCCTCGCCTGGGAGCTCGAAGCCGCCCAGCAGGATGACTACGGCGACAACCCCCGTGAGGTGGATACCGACTACCTCTCCGCATCCTTCGGCGGCGACTCGGGCCTCTTCGGATTCGATGTCACCTGGGAGGTTCTCGGCGGCCGCGGTGACGGGCAGCGTTCCTTCCAGACCCCCCTGGCCACCCTCCACAAATGGAACGGCTGGGCGGACAAGTTCCTGGTCACTCCTAGCCCGGGCCTCGAAACCCTCTACCTACGGCTGAAGAGCAAGCCGGCCCCCGCCTGGAAGCTCATGGTGATCTACCACGAGTTCACCTCCAACGACGGCGACATCGACTACGGCACCGAGATCGACGCCGAAGTGGTCTACACCTCGCCCTGGAAGCAGGCCTTCGCCCTGAAGTTCGCCGACTACGAGGCGGATCGATTCTCGAGGGATACCCAGAAGCTCATGCTCTGGTCGAGCTACGCCTTCTGAGCCCGCGCCTTCGGAACCGACATCTCGGGAATGCCATCGGCTCCTAGCTCGGTGGCATTCCCTTGTGGACCGCCCCCACCGGCGGCCGGCGGCGGCGGGGGGTGTCCTACCAGGAGGACATCCGAGGTCGGAAGATCCCTAAAGCCCGGCCGAATCCGCCTGGCATGGAACCTGCGAATGAAGCATTGTCACGGAACGTGACACCGACTTCAACCGGAGACCCACCCATGCCACGCCCAGCCCGAAGCCCCGCCCCGATCCTCCTCCTCGCTCTCTTCACCCTCGGCCTTCCGGCCCTCCTAACCGCCCAGACCCCCGACGTCTCCGAGCTCTTCGGAGAAACCGTCGATGTCCGGGTCGTCAACCTCGAAGTGGTCGTCACCGACCGCGGGGATCGGGTCCACGACCTGACCAGCGATGACTTCGTGCTCCTCGTGGATGGGCAAGAGACGCCGATCGAGTTCTTCTCCGAAGTCCGAGGGGGCTACGCCACCCGGACCGTATCGCCCCAGGCCGCCGCGGTCCCCGCCCTCGAACCGGGGGCTCCAGTGGGCCAGCGGATCCTCGTCTTCATCGACGACGTTTTCATCATCAAGCCCCGCCGCAACCAG
This sequence comes from Acidobacteriota bacterium, assembly GCA_038748685.1. Taxonomy (GTDB): domain Bacteria; phylum Acidobacteriota; class Thermoanaerobaculia; order Multivoradales; family J023; genus JAUIJL01. The sequence goes on from JBCDIS010000161.1 coordinate 6,194, forward strand.
ATTCTCCGCCAGCTTGGGGACGAGCTGAATCGCCTCGGCCCCAACGATTCCATGGCGATCGTCGCCTACGACGGCAACCGGGTGGACATGCTGTCGAGCTGGACGAACTCGACCCGTGACCTCGAACGGGCCCTGCGGCGCGCCGAGGACCGCCCGAGCTACGGCCTGCGCAACAGCCTGCGGTGGCGCACCGAATACGAATACGACCTGTTCCGCGACCGCGACTTCAGCCGCGGAATCGGGATTCCACGGCTCGACCTGATCCGCCGCAACTCCTGGTCCTACGGCGAGCTGTCCGGGGTCCTCGACGCCGCGACGTCGACCCTCCGCGCCTTCGCCCGCCCCGACGGCCGCAAGGTCATGCTGATGCTGTCCGGCGACTGGCCCGTCAACTTCACCGCCGACGCCGAAGCCGGCGAGCTGGCCTACGCCGGCGGGCGGCCCAACGGGCGCATCCTAGAGCCCCTGGTGGACACCGCTAACCTCCTCGGCTACACCCTCTACCCGGTGGACGCGCCGCGGGTGAGGAACCGCTTCGCCGACGCCAGCGCCGGGTCCCTGCGGGAGGCTGAGTTCAACCGCACCGTCGACAGGAACCTCGAATGGGACCAGGACGGACAGCTGGTGACCCTCGCCCGTCAGACCGGCGGCAAGGCGCTGCTCAACGGCGGCGGTCGGGACATGCTGGCGCGGGTCCAGGAGGACGCCCGGACCTACTACTCCATCGGCTTCACCCCCACCTGGCAGGCCAACGACGTGCGCCACAGCGTGAAGGTGAAGCTCCGGGGCGACGGAAAGGTGCGGATGCGCCGCAGCTTCACCGACCTCTCTGCGGCCACGGAGGCCACCTTCCGGCTGCAGAGCGCCCAGCTCTTCGACCTCCCCGTCCCAGGCGCCGAGGCCCTGAGCTTCGCCTTCGGCGAGCCCCAGAAAGGCGGTCTACGCAGGGTCCTGGTGCCCCTGAAGGTCGAGATTCCCCTCGACCGCCTGAGCTACGTGCCGACGGATCGCGGCTGGGCCACCCGCCTGGAGCTGCGGGTCGCGGTGACCGACGACCGTGGCAATCGGGCCGACATCCCCGTCGTCCCCATCATCCTCGAATCCGCCGATCCGCCCCCCGCCGGCGCCACCTCCGCCTACGAGGTGACGCTGAAGATGCGCCAGCGCCCCCACAGCGTGATGGCGTCGCTGGTGGACACGGTCTCCGGCAAGGAGATGGCGGGCCAGAAGGACATCGCCTTCTAAGCCCAAGGTCTCCGGCGTCGACCCCGACGAAGGTCTGGGGTCGGCGCCCTTCTGCGACCGGGAACGCCCGTCGGCGGTATGATCCGGTTCGGCCCCGCTTCCGGGGCTCGCCGTCGAGACCACCGCCGTGCCCCCCACCGCCACCCGACCGCCATCCAGCGACCCTAGAAGCTCCGTCCCCGTGGGTCGAGCTGGCCTCGCCCTATGTGCCCTCGGGCTGGTGGCGAACGAGTTCGTGCTGGCGGCCTTCTTGACCGGCGACGGTTCCTTCGAATCCCCATGGATCCGCGGCGCCATCTGGGGCATGGACCTCTTGCTGGTGGCGGCGGGCCTGGCGATCTACTTCGGTCGCCGTAGCGGACTCGGCGTCAACCTGCTCCTGGCCCTCGGCAGCCTCGCCCTCCTGGCGCCGCTGTGCGGGGAGCTGGCCCTGCGGGCCGGCATCGCCATGGGGCTGGAACCCCTGCGGGACCCTTGGCTCTACGCCGGCTGGTGCGACGACGAGGTCTTCTGGAAGCTGCGGTACCACTGGCGCGAGCCCGGCTCCGACATCTGGGACACCGGCCTGGTGTTCGACGAGCACCTGGGCTGGACCATGGGAGACGATGCGGGGAATGATGCAACAACCCCCTGCGACGGCTGCCCAAGTCCCCTCCTGGTCTACGGTGACTCCTTCGCCTACGGGGTCCCCCCCACCGTCCCAGAGGACCGGCTGCCCCAGCGGCTCGGGGCCCTCCTGCCGGAAAGACCGCTGGTGAACTACGCCGCCAGCGGCTACGGCTTCGATCAGATCTACCTGCGCCTCAGCCGGACCCTGGACCGGCACGACGCCTCTGCGGTCGTGGTGGGGATCATGACCCTCGACCTCGACCGCTCCCTCTTCGCGGTGCGGGACGCCCCGAAGCCGTACTACGAGCTCGACGGCGATCAGCTCGAGCTCCGGGGGGTTCCCCTGCCGGCGGATACGGACGCCTGGCATCGGGACCATCCGCCGCGGATCTGGAGCTACCTCGGCGCCCTCCTCGGCAGGCGGATCACGGTGGCCAAAGGGGGGCCCATCGAGACCGAGATCCCCTACCGCCGGGCGGAGAAGCAGCGTCTCAACGGCGCCATCCTCGAAGCCCTGGTGGGGGAGGTCCGCGAAGCCGGGCGTCCGCTTCTGGTGGTGCTCTTCGTGCCCCCCTGGCAATTCCCCTACGAGGGTTGGCGGGAGGTCTGGCTGAAGGACGAGCTGGAGCGACTCGACGTGCCTTACCTCGACACCAAAGCCCTTCTCCTGGATGAAGCCGGCCGCGACGGCGTCGATGTGACGAGCTTCTTCCATCCGGACCCCAATTCCCATCCCAACGCCGAGGGCTACCGGCGCATCGCCGAGGCCCTGGCAGACTGCCTGGCGCCGGTGCTCGCCGAGCCCGCCGCAGGAGAGGTGGACCGATGACGACATCCCCCAGCCGTTCCGAGCCGCGGGCCGAAGCCCTCTTCGAAGGGCTCCTCTTCGACAACTCCTTCGTCCGCGAGCTGCCCGCCGACCCCAGCACCGAGAACCGCCCAAGGCAGGTCCAGGACGCCTGCTACAGCCGCGTGGACCCCACGCCGGTGGCGGCGCCGACCCTGCTGGCCCACGCGTCGGAGGTGGCGCGGCTGGTGGGTTTGGGCAGTGTCGACGCCGACGAGCCCTCAGCGTCCAAGGCCCTGGCGGAAGTCTTCGGCGGCAGCCGCCTGCTGGACGGGATGGCCCCCTTCGCCGCCCGCTACGGCGGACATCAGTTCGGCCACTGGGCGGGGCAGCTCGGCGACGGCCGGGCCATCACCCTCGGTGAGGTAGTCGGGGGGCCGGAGGGACGGCAGGAGCTCCAGCTCAAGGGGGCCGGCCCCACCCCCTACTCCCGCAGCGCCGACGGCCGGGCGGTCCTCCGCTCGTCGATTCGCGAGTTTCTGTGCAGCGAGGCCATGCACCACCTCGGGGTGCCCACCACGCGCGCACTATCCCTGGTGGGCACCGGCGAGCGGATCCTGCGGGACATGTTCTACGACGGGAATCCCGAGATGGAGCCTGGGGCCGTGGTCTGCCGCGTCGCCCCGTCGTTCCTCCGCTTCGGCAATTTCCAGATCCTCGCCGCCCGCGGGGAGGTCCCCCTGCTAAGTCAGCTGGTGGCCTATGCCATCCGCCTCCACTTCCCCCACCTGCTGCCCCCCGGCGCCGGCACCGGGCCGGCGGACGAGGTTCCGCACGACGTGATCCTGGAGTGGCTGGCGGAGATCTGCCGGCGAACGGCCGACATGGTGGTCCACTGGATGCGGGTGGGGTTTGTCCACGGGGTAATGAACACCGACAACATGTCGATCCTGGGGCTGACCATCGACTACGGGCCCTACGGCTGGGTGGACGACTACGATCCCCAGTGGACCCCCAACACCACCGACGCCCAGGGGCGTCGATACGCCTACGGCCGTCAACCCCAGGTGGCGCTGTGGAACCTGGCACGCTTCGCCGAGTCCCTGGGCCCCTTGCTAGGGACGATGGAGCCCCTGGAGGAGGCCCTCGGCGAGTACGGGCGCGCGTTCCGCGACGGTTGGGAGAACACCATGGCCGCCAAGCTCGGGCTCCGGGGCTGGCGGGGCGATGAGAAATCGGACGGCGACGGCCCGCTGGTGGAGAGCCTCCTGGAGCTGCTCCAGGTCACGGAGACCGACATGACCCTCTTCTTCCGCCGCCTGGCGGAGATCCCCTCGGCCCCGGATATCGACGACGAGGCCCTCCTGGCACCCCTGAGGGACGCCTACTACGACACTAAGGCCGCCGCCCGCCCCGACGTCCGCCAGCGGACCCTAGCCTGGCTGCGGCGCTACCGTCGCCGCCTGGCGGAAGACGGTCGCCCAGATCCAGAGCGCCGCGACGCCATGGATCGGGTAAACCCGATCTACGTCCTCCGCAACTACCTCGCCCAGCTGGCGATCCGTAAGGCGGAAGCAGGCGACCCCTCCGGCGTCCACGAGCTCTTGGAGGCCCTTCGCAGCCCCTACGACGAGCGCCCCGAGGCGGCCCACCTGGGTGTGAAGCGACCCGACTGGGCCCGCCACGAGCCCGGATGCTCGATGCTGTCCTGTAGCTCCTGAGGGTTCCCACGGTTCCGTCGCGGCGGTCCTCCCCCGGGAGCGGAACTCGGCGCCGCGTCCGCGGGTCCAAGGGAGTAGACCTGGCCCGAAGAATCCATGCGAACGCCCTTCACCCTCTCCACAATCGCCGTCCCGGCACTTCTGCTTGTGTCGGCGACCCCGTCCTGGGCTTGGTCACCGTCGCCGCGGGGGCTCGAGACGTTGCTCGAAGATGCCGACCAGGCCCTGGTGGTGGAAGTCGAGGCGATCGAGGAGTCAGGGTGGCAACAAGCGCAGGTGGCCCTGCACCGCCGAGTGCATTCGGTGATCGACGCCGTCGGGCCAATGGCAGGGGACCTCGAGATACTGATGGACGATTGGCTCCCGGATCCGGCTCGGGGGGGCATACGTTACATGGTCAGAGCCAGGGTGCTCGAACACCTGGACGCAGGTGGCCCGGACGTCGGCGATACGTTTGACTGGCCGTACGGAATGGCCGACTCGCTGCTCGGCCCGGGGGACCTGGCCGTCGTCTTCGTGGCTCGAAAGCCGCCTCCCCTGGCCCTCTTCGGCTGGACGACGGCGGAGGGTACGGACGCGGTGACCCCACTCCGAGGGATGCTCGACCCGGAAGAAGTCCTCTCCGCGGTCCGTTCCGGTCTGGAGCGCCGCCGAGCCGGCAAGCCCCTGGGCGCCGACTGGCTGGCGTGGACCGTCCGGTCCCCGTCCGCCCGATCACTCCTCGACATCGAGGGGCTCTCCGAGCGCCTGCCCCCCTCCACCATTGCGGAGGCCATGCTCACCCACCCCACCGGCCTGTGGAACGAACCGGTGCTGCTCCAACAGTTGGTGGACGTCCCCCACGACGGCCTCGATCGTTTCGCCCTCGATCTGGCGGACGCCTGGCTGGAGAACGGGTACACATTCTCCGCCGCCACCGCCATCGAGGCCGCCATCGATCGATGGCGGCTCCCCGTGCCTCCGAAGGAGGTTCGAAAGCTAAGGCGACTGGATGCGGAGGCGCTGCGCAACTTTTGGAGCCATCTGCGAGCGACCCACGGACTTCCGGAGCCGGAGCAGCATCCGCTGCTGCGCGGTCAGATCGAGGGATGGAGCGACGAGGCGGAACGATTCCACGAAGCCGCCAATATCTTTGCAATGCGAGCGTCGGCCACTTCGAGACCCACCCACCCCTGATCCAAACCCAGGGCACCGGTTCGGATCCATCATCCTCAAGGCGGCGGGCAGGACGCCTTCGGAACCCCAATGCCTCCGGAACCCCAACGGGGTTCCATATCGGAGCCCAGGATCTTCAGCTTCAAGGATTCGAATCCAACATCCTTCGGGCGGCGGCCGGGACGACTCCGGGCGGCCTGCGTAACTCGCTGCGCTCAAACAATCCTCGGCCGTCCTCGTTCGCCCCGGCCGCCTGACAACCGTCTTCCCTCACCTCCGGAACCCCAACGGGGTTCCATATCGAAGCCCAGGGTCTTCACCCTGGGCCCTCCAGTCGGGGGGAGGCCGCCACCGGTTTCACAGGTTCGGATCCGAAATCCTTCAGGCGGCGCCTCGCTCACCTCCGGAACCCCAACGGGGTTCCATATCGAAGCTCAGGATCTCCACCCTGAGCCTTGTCGTGAGGGCTGCGGCCCCGAGCTTCATAGGTTCGGATCCGAAATCCTTCAGGCGGCGGCCGGGGCGACTCCGGGCGGCCTGCGTAACTCGCTGCGCTCAAACAATCCTCGGCCGTCCTCGTTCGACCCGCCCGCCTGACGACCGTCTTCCCGTTGACCTCTCCTACTACCGCCGACGTTCAGCCACCAGGCTTCCCACCGGGGCCTTGCGGGCCACCCAGCCCGGCTCCAGGGCCAGGGACGCGTGGTCGTCGAAGATCACCGCCGGCCCCACGACCCGCTCGCAGGGCTGGAGTCCGGTGAGGACATGGCGAGCCACAGGACGAAGGCCGCCTTCGAAATGCGCGTCCACGACGTCTACCGGCTTCGCGTCTCGGACCGCCGTCGGAGCGGGTTCGGGGTCGAAGGGGTCGGGCCGGGACGACGCCACCACCCGCAGCGCCTCGATCTCGATGGCGCGGTCCGGGGGACGGTAGCCGTAGCGGGCCTGGTATCGATGCAGAAAGGCCGGCGCCAGGTCCCCGGGGTCGTCCGGCAGGTCGACGTCGAGGGTCGCATCCTGGCCGACGAAACGCAGGAAGGCCACCCGCCGGCGGATGAGGATCTCCTCCTCCACGACGCCCTCCGCGAGAAGATCCCGCCGGGCCCGATCCGCCAGTTCGTCGATCCACCTTTGGAGGTCGGCGGCGCCGTCCAGGGGGCGAAGCACCGTTCGCTCGGCGAATCGCTCGATCACCGCCGCCCCGAGCCCAAGGGCCGACAGCAGACCCGCCTCCCTCGGCAGAATCACCGTCCCCATGCCCAGGAGGTCGGCGACGGCGCAGGCGTGCTGGCCGCCGGCGCCGCCGAAGGCGACGAGGGCATAGCCTGCGGGGTCGTACCCACGGCGCACCGAGATGCGACGAACGGCGTCCGCCATCCGTTGGTTCGCGATGTCGAGGAAGCCCTGTAGGAGGGCGGGGCCGGCGAGCCGGGAGCCATGACGAGCCAGGGTCTCTTCAAGGGCTCCGACGGCGTCTTCCGCGGCCCCCGGGGTGATGGGAATGCCGAACCGCTCCGGATCCAGCCGGCCCAGCAGGAGGTTGACGTCGGTGAGGGTGAGGGGACCGCCGGCGCCGTAGCAGGCGGGGCCGGGGAAGGCGCCGGCGCTTTGGGGCCCCACCTTGAGCTGGGGTCCGTCCAGATGACAGATCGAGCCGCCGCCCGCCGCCACGGTCTCGATGGCCAGGGCCGGAGAGGCAACCCGCGCATCCCCCACCCGCTGCTCAAAGCGGTACTCGAAATCGCCGTCGAATCGAGATACATCGGTGCTGGTCCCCCCCATGTCGAAGGCGACGAGCTGGTCGTAGCCCAACTCCCGGCCCACCCGGGCCGCCCCCACCACACCCCCCGCCGGTCCCGAGAGCAGGCTGTCTTTGGCGGCGTAGTGACCGGCCTGCACCAGGCCACCGGCGCTGGTCATCACGTGCAAACGCCGCTCACCGATGGCCCCCCGAACCCTGCCCAGGTAGTCCCCCACCACCGGAGAGAGGTAGGCGTCCACCACCGCCGTCTGGGCACGGGGCAGAATCTTGATCGCGGGGGCCAGCCGCGCCGAGCACGACACGTGCCGAAATCCGAGGTCCGCCAGGGCCCCGGCGACGGCGTCCTCGTGAACCGGCGACACCCAGCTGTGCATCAGTGCCACGGCCACCGACTCGATGCCCGCTTCCGCCAAACCTTCGAGGGACGACTCCAGGGCCTCGATGTCGAGGGGGCGAAGCACGGAGCCGTCGGCGGCGAGGCGTTCAGGGACTTCCAGGACCCGTTCGTAGAGGGGATCCGGTCGCCGGACAGCGCGGTCGAAGAGGTCGGGCCGCTGCTGATCGCCGATCCGCAGCAGATCCGCGAAGCCTTCGGTGACCAGAAAAGCGGTGCGGGCCCCTCGACGTTCCAGCAGCGCATTGGTGCCCCGGGTGGTGGCCAGGCGCATTTCCAAGGGCGGAAGGTCGGCAGCGCGGGCGACGCCGGTCACCAGGCGGGCCGCCAAAACCGGCGCCTCCTCGTCGAACCGCAGCTCGAATCCTGCGCCGAGCCCCAAGCCCGGGGGCGGACCGTCGAGATCGAGGGTGTCCGCGGTGGACGCCGTGACCGCCTGGGGCGGCCGATCGGTACCCAGCCAGCTCAGGGCAGCGCCGCGGCAGAAGTCTTGAGGAAGGGCTCCGGCGAGGTCCACCCCGAGTCGACTCGGAGGATCGCCGACCTTCGAGGTCCACCGGCCCCGCAGAGATCCAGAGGACAGCACCTTCGCACGGTGGAGACAACCGCTCGGGTCGAGCCCCAAGCAGTCGGTGAAGGTCCCCCCGGTGTCGATCCAAAGGCGCCACGGCTGACGGTTCATGGGTGGGATGCTCCGTCCGAATCGGGAATCAGGCCGTCGCCACGATCACGCCCACCGAACGGGCGTATTCGAGGCCAAGATCGAGGGGGAAAAGGGTGAGCCCCTCCTCCCGCAGCCGAGGCGCGTGATCCCGCTCGTAGGCTTGGAACGCCTCGCGGGACGCAAAGGTGTAGCGGGCCTCACAGCGCAGCGGCTCCCCGTCGAGGCGGACCGCGTGGGCGTCGAGGGCACCGGCGGCGACGACGTCCGCCAGGTGCTCCGACTCGAGCCAGTGGAGCCAGCGAGCGGCGACGTCGGGATCCGTGAACGTGCAGGCGACGGTATAAGCGATGCGCATCGAGCTTCCTCCCGTCCGGCGAAGGACTTCCTCAAACGATGGAGAAGGCGGGGTGAACTGCGGTCTATCGTCGAGGTATTTGAGACTGAAGAGGGTGTTGACGACGCGAAGTGTACCAACTGAAGAACACATGGCGGAGTGGTGGAGGGGGTTCACAGGGTTCTCTGGCGGCGGTGTAGCCGCCAACACTACGAACGGCCTAGAGAACACCGCCTTAGGACGCCATAAGATAGATCGCTCAGAGTCAATCTGGTTTGGTCAGGAATCTTGGGAGGGATCAATGCTCGACAAACTTCTCGCAGCCGTTAGGACGGCTTCTGCGCTCCGTTCACCGGCGGCACTCGCCCCGACCGTGCCCGGCGCACGGGTCATGCCGCCGACTTTTCCCTCTAAGGAGAAGGGGCGGCCGAACGAGTACTTGAAGGAGACTCGGGTCACGGCGAACGGTGAAAAGACCGATGCCGTCGTTCTCGATACGTTGACTTCGTCGGCCAATCGGGTCGAGGAGGCGCTGCTCGACGCGATCGAAGAGGGCGAGCTTTCGATCGCCGATCTGCGGATCCGAGTCGGCGAATTCGGAGAGGTCTCGACGCTTCAACTGCCACACCGGGTCTTCGACGCGTACTTGCTCGAAGGACTCCTCGACGGTAAGCCGTTCCCAAAGACGGAGTTGGGACGAAGCCTGTCCGAGTCGACGACCCGCGACGCGACGGCGATCTTTCTCCACTCACCAACCTCGCTGCTCTTTGGGGCCTGGGACTCCCACGGTGACCG
>JBCDIS010000162.1:0-15647 GCA_038748685.1 Acidobacteriota bacterium
CGCTCTAGGCGCAACAAGGTGATCGCCGGGGTCTGCGGCGGCCTCGCCGAATGGCTCGGCTGGGATCCCACGACCGTCCGCGTGCTCTACGTCGTGGGTTCGATCCTGTCGGTGGCGTTCCCGGGCCTGCTGGTCTATCTGGCCCTGTGGATCGCCATGCCCCAGGCCAACCTTTGAAGGAAGGGTCGCTGACGGACCCCTAGCTCCCGGCTGGATACAATGACGGCGGCCTTTCGGCCGCCGTTTTCACGTACCCCTCCAGGAGCAAGCCATGTGGACGCAGCTTCTCTTCGCCCTCGCCACGGCCGCCCTGTCGAGCCTGTTCACGCTGGGCCTCGCCTGGTGGCTCTTCGACCGGCACGTGAAGGGACCGCTCCAGGACCACATCGATCAGCAGATCGACGAGGCCATCGAGGAGCTCGGCGCCACCATCGAGCAGCGGGTCCGCCAGGGGGTTCGGGCCGGGGTGGCGTCCATTCCGTCCACCGAGGTGCTGGCGGACACGACCCGCAACGTCGCCCGCACCGGCGCCGACCTAGTGGGGCTGGGGCTCGCGACCCTCTTGGGCGGCCCCAAGGACCGCCGGTGACCGAGACCCTGTCGGTCCGCCAAGCCCGGCGACTGGCCCTCGCCCGGGCGGGGCTGCTGAAGCCGGAATGGACGGGCCTGCCGAAACACGCCCGCGGCGGCGGCCCCTCAGCACGCCGCGCGGCCCTCGCCGTCGTGGAGCGCTTCGGCTACCTCCAACTCGACACCGTCAGCATCGCCGGTGCCAGGAGCCACGCAATCGTCCTGCTGTCCCGCCTCCGGGGTCTCGACCCGAAGCTGCCGGAGGAGCTGCTGCGCCCCGGGGAGCCCCTCTTCGAGTACTGGGGTCACGAGGCGAGCTGGATTCCCCTCGGCCTCTACCCGGCCTTCGCCTTCCGCCGGCGGGAGTACGCCGAAGCCCACCCCTGGTGGGGGGATCTCCTCCGCGAGCATTCGGACGTCGCCCGCCGGCTTCTGGATCGGATCGAACGGGAGGGGCCCCTCCGGTCCGCCGACTTCGAGGGTAGCGACGGCGGAGGCTGGTGGCGGATCAAGGAAACGAAGAAGGTGGCCACGGCCCTGTGGTCCGCCGGTAGGCTGGCGGTGGCGGAGCGCCGGGGCTTCCAGCGGGTCTGGGATCTCGTAGATCGGGTGATTCCGGAGGCCTCCCGCGGGCGGGATCTGCCCCTCGAAGGGGGACTGGAGACACTGTTGCTGCGGGCCCTGGAAGGGTTCGGTTGGGCCACCCCCGGGACTCTCGCCGCCACCTGGCGGCTGCGCAACCTTCGCCCGGACATCACGGCGGCCCTGGGCCGACTGGAGGAACGGGGAGAGATCCAGCGCTGCGACCTGCTGGCGGGGGACCGGAGGGTGAAGGGCTGGGTCCGCCCCGCGGACCTGGAGATGGCGGCGTGGCTGGACCGGCTTCGGCCCCGGCGGGACCGCGGGGTCCTGTTGTCGCCCTTCGACCCGCTCCTCTGGGATCGGGGGAGGGTGAGGCAGCTTTTCGACTTCGACCAGACCCTGGAGATCTTCAAGCCGGCCCCCGCGAGGGTCTATGGCTACTACTGCCTGCCGGTGCTGGCGGGGGAGCGGCTGGTGGGCCGCGTCGACCTCAAGGCGGAGCGACGGTCCGGGGAGCTGCGGGTCCTGCAGCACCACTTCGAGTCCGAACGACCCTCGGCGGCGGAGCGGGAAGCGTGCGCCACCGCCCTGGCGCGCTATGCCGCCGCCCTCGAGCTCGACCTTGTCGGGGATCTGGTATAATCGGAAGGGGCGGCGCGACGTCGCTGGCCTCACAAATTCAACGACTCGGAGGATTGGACCATCAAAGAAGAAGCGCTAACCCTGGAAGGTGACATCACCGAAGCCCTCGGCAACTCGAACTACCGCGTCCAGATCAGCGAGAACCACACCGTCCTCGCCAAGATCGCCGGCAAGATGCGCAAGCACAGGATCCGCGTGCTGCCGGGTGACCGGGTTCGGGTAGAAGTGTCCCCCTACGACCTGCACCGCGGTCGCATCACCTACCGCTACCGCAACTGATCGGCCGATGGCCGCGGCGCCACGCGATCCCACCGCGAGGTCGCCCCGAAGGTCCGCCGTCCGGCGGTCCGCAGGAAATCCTGGGCCCCCGGCGGCCGTCGCCCGACACGCGAGACCCGCCCGACGCACGAGCGCCGGGCGAGGTGCCCGCGAGCGTCGGACCTAGACCGGTTCCCCCAGCAGACCGATCAGCTCGCCCATCTTGGCCTCCAGCATCGCCTCGTCCTTCGCTTCCGCCACCAGCCGCAGGTACGGTTCCGTGTTCGACGGCCTGACGTTGAACCACCAATCGTCGTATTGGACCGTGATGCCGTCGAGGTAGTCCACCTCGCCGTCGCCATAGCGTTCGGCGAGGAGCTGAATCTTGCCTTCCTTATCCTCCACCTGGAAGTTGGTTTCCTGGCTCTTGGCGTAGCGCAGCAGCGGGGCCACCAGCTCGGAGAAGGGCTTGCCGGTCTTCCACAGGAGGTTGAGGATCTCGATGACCGCCAGCAGGGCGTTGTCGGCGGTGTAGGTGTCGCGGAAGTAGTAATGGCCGGCGAGCTCGCCGCCGAAGGCGCCGTCGTGCTTGCGCAGGGTGGCCTTGATGAAGGAGTGGCCGACCCGTTCGCGGATCGGCACGCCGCCGTGCTCCTGAATGTACTCCGCCACGGCGCGGGAGGACCGCAGGTCGTAGACGATGGCGGTCCCCGGATGGTGGGACAGGATGTCGCCGCCGATCAGGGCGGTGGAGAGGTCGTTGCCCACCGGTTCGCCGTTCTCGTCCACGAAGGCGGAGCGGTCGGCGTCGCCGTCGAAGGCGACCCCGAGGTCGGCTCCGTGCTCTCGGACCGTCGCCGCAAGCGCTTCGAGGTTCTCCACCTTGAGGGGGTTCGCTTCGTGGTTGGGGAAGGTGCCGTCGAGCTCGAAGTAGAGGGGAATCAGCTCGATGCCCAGCTTCTCCAAGATGGGCTGGTAGATGGTGCCCATGCCGTTGGCGGCGTCCACCACCACCTTCAGAGTGGGGGCGCCTGCGGGCCGCTCTACCCTGGAGAGGAGGAAGTCCGTGTAGGCGTCCATGATCTCCCCCGTGCGGTGCTCGCCGCGGCGCTCGGCCTTCGGCAGGTCGCCGGCGGTGACCCGCTGCTCCAGGAGGGGAATGCCGTGGTCGCCGGAGACCGGACGGGCGCCGTGCTTCGAGAACTTGAGGCCGTTGTATTCGGCGGGGTTGTGGCTGGCGGTGACCTGCACGCCCCCTGCGGTCCCCAGGTGTCCGACGGCGAAGTAGTTCATCGGCGTGGTCGCCAGGCCGATGTCGTGGACGTCGAGTCCGGCGTCCCGCAGACCCTCGATCAGGGCCTCCGCCAGGGGGGTGCTGTGGGAGCGCATGTCACGGCTCACCACCACGGTGTTGCCGCGGGCGAAGTCGTCCTCGTCGAGGACGTGGCGGAAAGCGAGGCCCACCTTCCGGGCCATATCCTCGTTGATCTGCGAGGGGTAGAGGCCCCGCACGTCGTAGGCTTTGAAGATTCCAGCCATCTGCAATGTCTCCTGTCGATCCGCGGAGCCCTTCCCTCGGGGGACGTGAGGCGGAGCGGTGGTTTTGTTCTATTTCGGGATCGAAGCGGGGGAGCGGGGCGTCCCTCGGATCACGCCGGGGTGGGGTTTCCGAAGTCGCGCTCGATCAAGAACCGTTCGAGCTTGCGGGCGAACTCTTCCGGCGATTCGGCGTGGGGGAGGATACCCCCCTGCTCGAAGACTTCCAGCTCGGCGGCGCCGAGGCGCTGGAGCCACAGGTCCGCCATCTCCACCACAGGGCTTCGGGCCCGTCGACCCCAGGCCACCCAGACGGGGCAAGAGACCTGGCCGAGGGCCTCGCGGACGTCGTGGTTCAGCAAACCGCCGACGTAGGCCGCCAGGGATCGGTGGGCCCCCTTGCGGTGGCTGTTGGTGTAGTAGAGGTCCACCAGGGCGTCGTCCACCAGATCGCCGGAGGCGTAGACCTCCTTGCGTAGGTAGCCTTCGGTGCCGGCGCGGCTGGTGAACACGTTCAAGGCGGAGGTGCCCAGCACCGGGACCCGCAGCAGGCCGTGGACCACCGAGTCCTTGAGGTCCGGATCGTCGCCGTAGGTTTCGATGCCGGTGGGGACCACGAGGGCCAGGGCCCGGACCGACTCCGGATTCGCCACGGCGAAGCGCACGGCGTAGGAGGCGGTCAGGCCGGCGGCCACCAGGACGGCGGGCCCACCCACGACCCCGTGGAGGAAGTCTTCCAGCCAGGCTCCGTAGAGCCGATCGTCGATGGTGTGGGGAACCGGGTCCGATTGTCCCCAGCCGGGGAGATCCGGCGCGAAGACCTGGAAGTTCTCGGCGAGGAAGACCGCCGATTCCCGCCACTCGGCGGAGCTGTGCCCCGGGCCGAAGGAGTGCAGCAGGAGCAGGGGGGGGCCTTCCCCCAGGTGCTGGTAGGCGACGGAGCCGGTGTCCCAGGGGTAGCGGTCCCGGCTTCCCCAGCTGGTGTCGGGCAGACCGCGGGCGCGCTTCGAAACCAGCACGTTGAGGAGTGCCGGTACGCCGATGGCCGCGCCGCCCAGGACGAGACCCTTGACCAGCCGCTTGCGTCGCTTGCGGCGGAGCTCTTGCTCGCTGCTCTCGGCCATGACCGCCGCAGACTACCACGGGGATGCCCCGCCGAAGGGCTCCCGGGGGGAGCTGCCCCTCGGCCCCGCGGCCGGGGGCTGCTAGACTGAAGTCAGGAGATGCCATGGCGATTCGTCCCATCGTGAGACTCGGACATCCGGCTTTGCGGACCCCCGCCGAGCCCCTGAACCCAGAGCAGCTGTCGTCCCAGGAGACCCAGCAGCTGATCGACGACATGCTCGAAACCATGACCGACGCCGAAGGGGTGGGCCTGGCGGCACCCCAGGTGGGGCTCGGTCTGCAGCTCTTCGTCTACCTGGACGTCGGCGCCGAGGGCGACCGGGAAGGCCCCGAGGGCAAGGTGTTGGTGAATCCCGCCCTGGACCCGGTTTCCAGGGACCTGGTCTACGACTGGGAGGGCTGCCTGTCGATCCCCGATTTGCGGGGTCTGGTGCCCCGGTATTCGGCGATGCAGGTCCACGCCCTCGACCGCCACGGCGGCAAGGTCGAATTCCTCGCCGAGGGCTACGAGGCCCGCATCATCCAGCACGAGTTCGATCACCTGAACGGCAGGATCTTCCTCGATCGCATGCGGGATATGCGGTCCCTCGCCTACGGAGCCGAGTGGGAGGAGTTCATGACCGAAGGGGACGAACCTTCGGCCTCGGGCTGAGGGTCGGCCCGCCTCCGTGTCCCGACGCTTCCTCGTCCTCTGGGCCGGTCGCCACCGTCGCCGCGGGTGGGACGACCTGTGCTCCGACTACCGGAAGCGCATCGAACGCGAGATGCCGGTGGACGACCGCATGCTCAAAGTCAAAGGGGCCAGCGAGGATCCGCGGCGGCGGTCCGCCGAGGGACGGGCCATGCTGGATGCCCTGCCGGATCCGTGCTGGCCGGTGGCCCTGGACGCCGGGGGCCGCACGATGCCGTCGGAAGCCTTCGCCGGCGAGTTGGCGCGGCTGCGGCGGGAGTGGCCGCACCCCGTCGTCTTCCTGATCGGATCGGATCTAGGGCTCGACCCCGGGGTCGTGAAGCGGGCCCGGACCCGTCTGTCCTTCGGGCCGATGGTCTTCGGCCACGAGCTGGCCCGCCTCGTGCTCTACGAGCAGCTGTACCGCGCCCTCGCCATGGATAGGGGAATAAAGTACCATCGCGCCTGAGTTTCAGCGGGCGACTGGGTCCCGAGGGCAGCTGCCAAAGGACCGCTTCGATCGAGCCCCGCTCTCGTCCCGTCCGGGACGGATCCGAAACGACACCAAGGAACGCGATACGTGCCCCATACCAAGACCGCTACCTCCACGTTGCCGGCGTCCGAGCTGGAAAGGCTACACGAGGTCTTGAAAGCCAAGCGCCAGGAAGTGTTCGCCCTCTACCGCCGTGACGTCAAGGTGGGCCAGGAGTCCACCGACGACAACGCCGATGATTTCGCCGACCGCGCCAACAACTCCTACAACCGCGAGACCATGTTCGCCCTGTCGACGGCGGAGCGGAGCATGCTCTTCGCCATCGACGAGGCCCTGGAGCGGGTCGAGATGAAGACCTTCGGCATCTGTACCCACTGCGGCGAGGAGATTGGCGCCGCCCGGCTCAGGGCCGTCCCCTGGACCCGGTATTGCATCGAGTGCCAAGAGCTCCAGGAGAAGGGCCTGCTCGACTAGTGCCCGCCAAATCGAAGGGCTCCAAATCGAGGCCCAGGGGCGCCGACCTGGGCTCGATCCTCGCTGGGATCGAGTCCGGCGACGCGTGTTCCGTCTACTTGGTGAGCGGCGACCTTGTGTCCGCCGAGCCCCAGGCCACCCGCCTCGCCGAAGCCCTGGCCCGACGGGCGGGGTGCGATGTGGAGACCCACCGTCGCCCCGCGCGGCTGGCGCCGATCTTCGCCGACCTGCGCACGTACTCTCTGTTCTCGTCGGCGAAGGTGATCCTGGCGGTGGACACGGCGCTGGTGGCGGACAGCCGTGACGCCGCCGAGCTCGTGGACCAGGCGGCCGCAGCGCTGCCTCTCCCCGAGGGGGTCGGCGAGCTGGACGGATCCCGGAGGGAGGCGGCCTCCCGCCTCATGCAGGCCCTCCACCTCTTCGGCACCGACCCCGCGGTGGGGCAGGCCGCCGACGTCGTGGCGGGACTTCCGAAATGGGCCCTCCAGGGGGGAACCGCCTTCCGCAAGAAGAAGCCCCGGGGCCGGACCGCCAAGCAGATCACCGGCCTCGTGGAGGATCTGGCGGCGCTGCTGGAGGCGGGGCGGGCCTCGGGCCTGACCGGGGTCGCCGACGGCGACCTCGCGGAGCTCGGTGAAATCGTGCGGGGGGGCGTTCCGGAGGGCCACTGTCTGGTGCTGGCGGAGCGTTCGGCGGCGGAGGACCATCCGGTGGTCACGGCTCTGGCGGAGCAGGGGGCCTGGGTCCGCCTGGCGTCGGTCTCCGCCGGCAAGGGTGGGGACTGGCAGGGGCTGGAGGGGCTCGTTGCGGAGCTCCAGCAGGAAACCGGTGCCGGTATCGCCCGCGACGCCCTGGGGGAGCTGGCTCGGCGCACCCTACGGCAGACCGGCCAGTGGAGCTCCAAGAAGGTCGACGCGGAGTCCACCGCCCGTTTCGCCGGTGAGTATCGGAAACTGGCAAATCTCGCCGCCGGCCGCCCCATCGACCGGCGCCTCGTGGCCGAGACCGTCAAAGACCGGGGGGAGGAGGACGTCTGGCAGATCCTGGACGCCCTGGCGGAAGGGCGTGGCCACGAGGCCCTGGGGCGCTACCGCCGGCTCGTCGACGGGGCTCGGGACACCATGGCGGCCCGCCTATCCTTCTTCTCCCTGCTGGCGGGCTACTGTCGGCAGCTGGCGGCCGTCGCCGGAATGGCGCGGATGACCGGGGTTCCCGCCGGGGTGCGCAACTACAACCAGTTCAAGACGCGGTGGGCCCCCAAACTCCAGGGAGACGCCCCCGGCGGTGGCAAGAACCCCCTGGCCGGCCTGCACCCCTTCCGACTCCACAGGGCCTACCTGGCGGCTTCCCAGATCCACCGGGCCGCCCTCCTGGGCCTACCCTGGAAGGTCCTCGAAACCGAGCTCCAGGTCAAAGGGGAAGCCAGCGACGCCGATACCGCCGTCGCCAAGCTCCTTGCCCACCTGGTGGCCTCGAGGGCCCGCTAGCCGCCCCCTCAGCCGCGAAGCGGCGACCCGTGCCTTTGCTGGCGCGAAAGCCCATTGGGGAGGCCCCAAAGGGAGGCCGGCCCCGCCGGAAAAACCTCCGGACATGGCGAGGCCCGGCGGCAAGCCGCCGGGCTGGGCAGGTGGGCTAGGGGGTGGGATTTGGGGTGGGTCAATAGCAGTACGGGCTATTCCGAAAAAGGCCGGTGGCCCGAGTGTTTTAGAAAGGTCTTAGGCGCTCGTCGCGCCGATGAATCACGTCGCGACCGCCTGTTATTGATAAAGGCGCAAAAACGTGGGGAAAGTGCCTCATCCCATACAGGAAAATCTTTTCGGCGCCGAAGGGTACACTGTTGGTAGAGCCCCCCGCGCTTGCCGGAAGGAACCCCATGCACCGATCCAACCGTCCCAGCTGGCCCGCCGTCCTGGTCCTCCTCTGGGCCGCCCTGGCGTCCCCCGCCGCCCCCGGGCCGTCCCTCCAGAACCCCGGGGAACCGTCCTCCGAGATCACGGTGATGGTGGAGCTTCACCCCGAGCCGGCGGTGGTGGCGTGGGCGCGGGGGGACCGCGGCGACGCCGCGGCGAGGGCCCGCTCCCAGCTGGAGGTGGTGCGCCGGGCACAGGGTGCCTTTGTCGGTCGCTTGGGGCGGGACCTGCCACAGGCACGGATCCTCTACCGGGTGGAGCGCGTGCTCGACGGCGTGGCCCTGCGGGTGCCGGCGTCGAGCCTGCCGGAGCTGCGGCGCTGGCCCGGGGTGCGCTCGGTTCGGCCGATTCCGCTGGCGTCGCCCACCAACAGCACCAGCGTCCCCTTCGTGGCCACCCACCTGGCGTGGGATCCGGCGGGGGCGGGGGTCACCGGTGACGGCGTGCGGATCGGCATCGTCGACACCGGGGTCGACTACCTGCACACCGGCTTCGGCGGCTCCGGGCTGGCGGCGGACTACGCCGCCAACGATCCCACGGCCCTCGACGGCTTCTTCCCCACCCCCAAGGTGGTCGGCGGCTTCGACTTCGTCGGCGACACCTACGACGCGTCGAGCTCCGACCCCGCCGTCTCCACCCCGGTGCCGGACCCCGACCCCATGGACTGCGAGGGGCACGGGACCCACGTGGCGGGAACCGCCGCCGGCCTCGGGGTCCGCGGCGACGGCACCACCTATCCCGGACCCTACGACGGCGGTACCGACTTCGGAGCTTTGGCGGTGGGCCCCGGCGTCGCCCCGGGGGCCCGCCTCTACGCCCTCCGGGTCTTCGGCTGCGCCGGCACCACGGCGGTGGTGCCCCAGGCCCTCGAATGGGCGGTGGACCCCAATGGGGACGGCGACTTCTCCGATCGGCTCGACGTCGTCAACCTCTCCCTGGCGGCCCCCTATGGTTCCGCGGACGACCCCAGCGCCCTGGCCGCCGACCGCGCCGCCCTCGCCGGGGTGGTGGTGGTGGCGTCGGCGGGTAACGACGGCGACAACTTCTACATCTTGGGCACCCCAGCCAGCGCCGGTCGGGCCATCGCCGTAGCGGCCTCATGGGACGACGACACCCGCTTCCCCGGCCGGGGGGTGCGGGTGGACGCCCCCGCCCCGCTGGCGGCGACCCACCAGGCGGGGGGCGCCAACTTCGGCCCCAACCTGCTGACCCCGGTGTCGGCGCCGGCGGCGGCCGCCGACCCCCTGGACGCCTGCGGTCCGGTGGCGGCGACGGTGGCCGGGCGGATCGCCGTGGTGGAGCGTTCCGCCGCCTGTACCTTCGTCACCCAGGTGCGTAGCGCCCAGCAGGCGGGGGCCGTCGGCGTGGTGATCGTCAACGACCGGCCGGAGCTGCAGGGGGTGTTCAACGACGGCACCGGCGGCGACATCACCATCCCTCCGCTGCTGATCCGGCAGGTCGCCGGGGGGCGCCTGCTGGACGAGCTCGCCGGGGGCGGCTCGGTGGACCTGACCCTGACCCCCATCGCCCTCGCCGACGTGGCGGCCCTGTTCTCCTCCCGGGGCCCGCGCCGGCGGGCCGGGGGGGCGGCGGTGGACATGCTCGCCAAGCCCGACCTCGCGGCGCCGGGGGTGGCGATCACCTCTGTGGCTCTGGGGGGACCGACCGCCGGCGGCACCGGGGGGACGATCAAGAGCGGCACCTCGATGGCGGCGCCCCACGTCGCCGGTCTGGCGGCCCTGCTGTTGGAGGCGCGGCCGGGCACCGATCCGCAGGAAGTCAAGGCCACCCTCATGGCCACCGGGCGGGACGTCTTCTTCGACCCCGAAGGCACGCCCCCCCGCCACGGCCCGAGCCACATGGGCAGCGGCCGGATCCAGGCGGTGGACGCCCTGACGGCCGAGATCCGGGCCTTCGATGCCCAGCGCCCCGAGGCGGTGACCGTGTCCTTCGGTCACCTGGAGGTTGTCGGGACCCTCTCGGCGCGGCGCCGGGTCACGGTGGTGAACCGGGGTACGGCGCCGGCCACCCTGGCCCTACGGCTCGAAACCCTGGCGGACATCCCCGGCGTCGAGCTGTCGCTGCCGGACGGCGGCTCCCTGACCGTGCCGGCGGCGGGGTCGGCGGAGCTCCGGATCGACCTCGTCGCCGAGGCCGACGCCATGCGGCACACCCACGACCCGGCCCTCGAAAAGGCCGTCTTCGGGTTTCCGCGGCACTGGCTCAGCGAGGAGAGCGCCCTGCTGGTGCTCGAGCCCGCAGCCGGACCCGCCGTCCGGCTCGCGGTCCACGCCTCGGCCCGGCCCGCCTCCCGCATGGCCGTCGCCGGGCCGCTGGCGGTGGGGCCGGCGGCGGCGGGGACCTCGGACCTCGCCCTCGTCGGTGACGACGTCGACCAGGGCCCCGGCGCCCCCCTCGAAGAGCGTTCTCTGGTCTCGGCCTTCGAGCTGCAGTACGTCGACGACAGCGGCGACCCCTCGGTGCCGGCGGCCCTCGACCTCGCCTGGGCGGGCGTCACCTCGGACCTCGGCCGCCAACCGGTTGGGCTGGCGGCGGCGTCGATCTTCTTCGGCGTCGCCTCCCGCGGCGGGGTGTCCAGCCCCAACGCCCACCGGATCGAGATCTTCCTTGACCTGGACCGCGACGGCGTCGATGACTCGGTCCTCGTCGGCAGCGACGAGAGCCGTTTCGCCTTCGGTGCGTTCCCCAGCGACACGTTCTATTCGGTGCTCCGCGACCTCTCGACCGGTACCGAAACCCTGCAGATGCCGCTGGGGATCGAGCCCCCAGAGGGGCGTCACACCGTGCCCTTCGGCACCGATGTCCGCGTGCTCGGCGTGCGGGCAGCCGACCTCGGCCTGACCCCCGGCGCCGCCGGCTTCGACTACCGGGTCGTGCTCTCCGAGAGCCTCGGCGGCAGCGCCATCGCCGGCACCGACCCGCGCCCGCGGCTGACCGCCGGGGCGCCGGCGCCGACCCGCGGCGGCGCGGGGATCCAAGTCGCCGCCGACGCCAGCGATCGGCTGTCGTGGGATCCGGAGAGCCCCGGGCTCGACTTCCCGGGGGCTCCGGCGGGGACGCCGCTGCACCCGGATCTCGATGGCGTCCAGTTGGCGGTGGCCTACGACGTCCAAGCCTTCGCCGCCCAACGGTCGTTGGGGGTGCTCCTTCTCCATCACCACAACGCCGAGGACGCCGGCCGGGCCGAAGCCATCGCCCTCGAAGGGGACGCCTTCACCGACCTCGAAACCTCCCAGACCGCGGGGCCCGATCCGGTGGCCCCCGGAGGAACGGTGGCCTTCACGGTGGAGGTTCGCAACGACAGCCCGCGGGACGCAGCCGCGGTGGTCGTCGACAGCGTGCCCCCGGCGGGTTCCGTTTTCGACCCGGCGGCCTCGGACCCCGGCTGCTCCGCCGCGGGATCCGGGGTGCTCTGCAGCCTCGGCGACCTGCCGGCGGGGGCCGTCCTGAGGGTGGTGGTCGCCGCAGCGCTGCCGGCGGGGATCCCCAGCGGCCAGCGGGTGCGCCACCGGGCGGTGGCCCGCACCGCCAGCCCCGAGGTGGACCTGCTGGACAACGCCTCCGTCGGCGGGGCGCTGGTGTCGGCGGTGGTGCCGAGGGTGTCGAAGACCGTCACCGGAGATCTGGTGGAGACCGGCAGCGCCGTCTACGAGCTGGAGCTGTCGAACTTGGGCATCGCCGACCAGCCGGACCTGCCCGGACCGGAGCTGGTGGACGCCCTGCCCCCCGAGCTGGAGCTGTTGGGGGCCATCGCCAGCGCCGGTTCTGTGCTGGCGGACCCGGCGACGGGGGTGGTTACCTGGGACGGCCCCCTGACCGCGGGAGGGCCGCCGGTGACCCTGCGCATCGAAACCCGACCGCGGCTCGGTACGGCCGGCGCTTTGGTGGTCAACCAGGCGGAGCTTCGTTTCGACGCCGATCTCGACGGTAGCCACGACGCCACCGCGGTGAGCGACGATCCCCGGCTTCCGGGGGACGGGGACCCCACCACCTTCGTCGTCCAGGCGCGGCTCATCGATGTCCCGGCCCTGGGGCCACGGGCCCTGGGGATCCTAGCGCTGGTGCTGGTGGGCCTAGGGGTCGTTCGGGTTCGCCGGGGGTAGCCAGCGGGAGAGGACCTCCGCCAGAAGACCCAGCTGCATGGGTTTGGCGAGGTAGTCGTCCATACCGGCCGACAGACACTTCTCCCGCTCCCCCGGCAGCGCGTGGGCGGTGACGGCGATCACTGGCAGCCGGGTTCCTGGGGGCTCGGCGGCCCGCAGCCGCCGGGTCGCCTCGTAGCCGTCGAGGAGCGGCATCTGGCAGTCCATCAGGACCAGGTCGAAGGCCTCGTCCCGGAGTCGATCGAGGGCCTCGGCTCCATTCTCCGCCATCTCGACCCCGTGGCCGAGGGCTTCGAGCTGGCCGGCGATCACCAGCTGGTTGACGGGGTTGTCCTCGACGAGCAGGATCCGAGCCGGAGCGGTGGACGGCAGGGGGTCTGGGCTGGACCCTCCGGGCTCCGTCTTCGGGGCGACGATGTCGAAGCGGAAGATGGAGCCGCGGCCGGGCTCGCTTTCGGCGGTGAGGGTACCCCCCATCGCCTCCACCAGCCGCCGGCTGATGGCGAGGCCCAGGCCGGTTCCGCCGAACCGGCGGGCGGTGGAGGCGTCGGCCTGGGTGAAGGCTTCGAACAGACGGGGGAGCTGGCCTCGGGGGATGCCGATACCGGTGTCGCGGACCGAGAAGCGCAGCCGGTCCGGTTCGGGGTCGATCCCCAGCTCCACGCTCACCGAGCCGGACGGGGTGAATTTCACCCCGTTGCCCACGAGGTTGATCAGGATCTGTCGCAGTCGGCTGGGGTCGCAGAGGACCCACGGCGGCACGCCGTTGTGGATCCGGGCCCTCAGGGTGACGGCCTTGGCCTCCGCCTGGGGCGTGAACAGGCGGACGACCTCGTCCACCAGGGCGCGGGGTTCGAAGGCCCGGGATTCGAGCCGCAGCCGACCGGACTCGGTGCGGGAGAAATCCAACACGTCGTCGAGGACGGTGAGGAGGGAGCCGGCGGAGGAGCGGACCGTCTCCGCGTAGCGCCGCTGCTCCGGCCCCAGCTCGGTGCCGAGCATGAGATCCGTGACCCCCAGGATGCCGTTCATCGGGGTGCGGATCTCGTGGCTCATGTTGGCGAGGAATCCGCTTTTGGCACGGCTCGCGGCCTCCGCGTCCTCCTTGGCCGACTCGAGCTCCCGGGTCCGCTCCGCGACCCGGGTTTCGAGGCGGCGGCGCAGGTCGTCCACCTCCAGGTGAACCCGGAGGAAGCGGTTCGAGAGGGAGATCCCCATCGAGAAGAGGAAGGCGGCGAAGCCGTAGATCGCAACGCTGGGGGTCGGCAGCAGGCCGCGCCCGGCGAGGATGTCGTGGGCGAAGGCGAGCCCCATGACGGTGCAGCCCCAGCCGATGGTCCGTGCCTCCGGATTGCCCCGCCGCGCTTCGACGGCGATGGCCCAGAGCACCCACGGAATCAAGGGTAGGGTGAACAACTCCCAGAACCGGACCGTCGCGACGTTGAGGCTGAGCCCGGGGGTCGCCACCGCCAGCGTCGCCAGGGCCACGTGGGCGAGCTGGTAGGTCCTCATCCAGCGGCCGATGGGCCGTCCCAGGTGCGGCCACAGAAACTGGATGGCGACGGCGGGGAGGAGATAGCGGAAGAGGTACTCCGCTTCCTTCAGCAGGATGTAGTGGTCCCCCAGGACGAACCGCCACTGGCTGGTCAACAGGGTGAAGATGCCCTGGTCGATGGCCAGGAGGCCCAGCCAGAGGTAGCTCCTGTTCGTGGGTCGTCGCCGAAACAGCAGCAGGTGGTAGACGCCGAAGGCGAGGAAGACCGCGGCGAAGACGAGGTGGGGAAGCTGCTCGTAGACGGCGCGGCGCCAGAGGCCGTCGAGCCGGCCGACGCTCGGGGACGGCTTGCCGAGCCCCGCGAGGCCGGCGCGGAATCTAGGGTCCCGGTAGACCCGCAGGGCTAGGAGGACCCGCCCGTCGCCGTCGATGGCCGCGGCGGGGATGGGGAACACCCGATGGCGGTCGTACTCCATGGCGGCGTCGGGGGGAAAGCGTCCGGCCCCGCCCAGGGGGATACCCCCTGCGTAGATCCGGTAGGCGGTGTACACGTTGCCGATCCGTACCGCCGGCGGGGCGTCGGATCCGAGGAGTGCCGGGTCCAGCCGAAGGGATCGGCGGAACCAGGCCCACGGCTCCCCCGGCCCGCCTTCATCGGGCCAGGTGGATCCCGGGATCGACACCTCGGCCCAGTCGCCGTCGTCCAGGTCGGGGTCGGCCCAGGCCCCGTCGTCCCCCGCCCGCGCCCGCCAGACTCCGTCGAGGGTGACGACCTCGACGGCGTCGTCGAAGCCCCCGGTCGACGTCGGTAGAGGCGTCCCGCAGGAGAGGGCGAAGGTGGACAGCAGAAGGCAGAAGGCCAGCGCCCCCCTCCTCCGGGCGACGTTGGCCGGGCGAGGGCGGGCACCTCGGACGAGGGACCGCATGGACCCAGGGTATACCCCGCGTTTCCGAATCACCCGCCCGCCGGAGTGATCGAGAATTCGTCGATCCCGAGCCCCGGTGGAGCTGGGGCGTCGAGGCCGTCGGCGGGGGTGATGGTCATGGTCGCCCGTTCGATTTCGAGGGCGACCCCCTCGCCGGTGTACCGCATCACCCACAGGCGGTTCTCCACCCGATCGAGGCCGGCGTCCCCGGCGCCCAGGGAATAGCGGTAGGTCGCGGTTTCACCGTCCCGAAGCTCGGCGCCGCGTCCGTAGAGCTTCCCATCGTCGGCGAAGAGATCGTGCATCAGCCAAACCGTCGCCGTTCCGTCCTCCGGGGAGGCCTCGGCGCCGCGGGCGGTCACCGCCAGCTCCACATCCATCCGGGATCCGGGGGGCGCCCACAGGAACTGGCCGGCGAAGATCCACTGGCGATCGGGGACCGGCACCATCGCCACCCGCTCGTCGGAGGTCAGGAGGTAGGTACGTTCGAGGGTCGACTGTCCCCCCGGCCGGCTCGCCGCCACCGCGTCCTTCAGGAAGTCGATCTCCCCCGGCGTGCCCTCGCGGACGACCTGGCGCTCCGGGGAAAAGAGTCGGTCCGGCGGGTGTGACCATTTGGCGCAGCGGTCGAAGCCCGGACGGCAGCCGTAGACGTGGCCCGACGGCCCGAGCCCCCCGACGTGGTCGAGGTAGACGTTTCCCCAGCTCAGGGTCCTCGACTCGCCGTAGCGTCGCAGCGCGCTGCGACCGCCGAAGGCGCGGGGCCCGGCGGGGCGGCCGCGGAGGGCGAGGGTTGTGATGGGCAGGTCGGGCGGGGCGAAGGGCGGGTGGATACGCTGCCC
>JBCDIS010000163.1:0-15512 GCA_038748685.1 Acidobacteriota bacterium
GCCTTCGTCGGCGACGGCGATCGGCAATACCTGACCGGCTTGAAGCTCGGCGGCGAGCGCACGCTGGTGCTGGTGGACGCCTCCGCCAGCATGTTTTCCACCGACGTTGGAACGCTGGACGGCACGGACACCCGCCAGAACCGGTTCCGTCTCGCCCAGCGGGTGGCGCGCTCTGTCTTCGACGGCCTCCCGGACTCTCGATTCTCGGTGGTGACCTACAGCGGCGTCGCCAGCCTGGATCTGCCGATGACCGCGGACCGGAACCTCGTCCGCGACGTGCTTTCGCAGATCGAGATCCACAACCAATACCGCACCACCGGGTCCAGCTTCCAGCGGGCCCTGGACGCCGCGGTGTCACGGGCCACCGCGGATCCCGCCGCCGATCTCCAGGTGGTGATCCTCGGGGACGGTGAGATTCCCGACGACCCTGCCTACCCGAAGGAGGACTACGACGTTCCCCTGGCGGCCCTGACGGAGCAGGGGGTTCCGATCCACGGCGTCACGATCGGCACCGTAGGTGGGCAAGACCGCGTCATCTTCGATTTCAACGATGTCCGGGCGAAGAAGGCCGACAAACGTGTCCTGCGGCGCTATTCGACCCGCCGGGTCGACACCCACGTACGCCAGATGGCCGCCACGACCGGGGGCACGTTCCTAGTGGTGCGGACATCAGGGGAGGGGGACCGGGCCGCAGCGGCTTTGGTGGAAGCCATCCTCGAGAGGCCCGCGCGGCGCAGCTGGATCGAGCGGGACGCTGCCCGGCGGGACATCTCCGCGGTGTTCCTGGGGGCCTTCGGTGTCCTGTTCCTGGTCGATGCTCTGTGGATCGGCCGCCGTCGCCCCCGGGGGCCCGGGGGATTCGATCTCCAGCGACTCGGCGATCCGCCGAAAGGCCAGCGGCGCCGGCGGACCGCCACCGCGGGTCTGGGGGCCGCGTTGCTGGCGCTGGTCTCAAGTTGCGGTGACGTCTCGGCTCCACTCGAACGGGCCCACCGGGAGAACGAAAAGGGCATCGCGGCGGACGCCGCCGGCACCTCCGGGTTGGCCCGGCGCCACTTCGAGCGCAGCCGCGGCTTCGGGGCGCGGTCCCACATTCCAACCTACAATCTCGCCCGATCCCTGACCCGTGGGGGGCGTTTCGCCGAGGCCCACCGGCTCAACCAGGCAGCCCTGGAGCTGGACCCCAACATGGCCTTCGCGCTCTACAACGACGGCGTGACCCTCTACCGCTGGGGCCAAGCGGAGATGGATCCCGAGGGCTGCGAGCTGGACCGTACCCTCGACCTTTGGCGGCACGCTGCGGAGCGCTTCACCCGGGCGGCGGAGCTGGCGGTGGGGGAGCTGCTGGTCCTGTCAGAGACCAACCGGGACTTCGCCGTCGAGGCGGTGGCGGATCTGGAGCGGCGCGCCGCCGACCCGCCGGAGCACTGCGGAGAAGCGGCGACGGAAGAGAACGAGCCTGATCCGGCCGGAGGAGGAGGGGGAGAAGGCGGAGGAGGGGCCAGCGGGGGCGGAGCTCCCCAGGGGGCTGGAGGGTCGGGGCCCGGCGCATCCGGCTCGGAGCCCACGAGTTCGGAACCCTCAGGTTCAGATCCGCCCAGCTCAGCCCCGCCCGGTTCGGTCGCGGACGACGGCGAGCCGCCGACCGGAGGGCGGGCCAACTCGGGGACGCCTATAGCGAACCGCCGACCCTCCGGAATCCCCAACCGGGCGCCGTCGCGCCCTCGCCCCGACAAGGGCCCCGATAAGGGCACAGAACCACCGCCGCCGCCGCCCGAGGCCGGTCCCCCAGGATCCGCCGCCGCCGGCCCCCCGGGGGAGAACGGGGACGATGGCGAGGCGGGGCCCGGCGGGTCTGGCCCGCGTCCCCTCGATGCCGGGGAGCATGAGCAGATCGCCGCGGCCCTGGAACGGATCCGAGGTCAGGCCAAGGAGCCGGGGAAGTACCATCGCCGGACCCGTGCCGAACAGTTCCCGAAACGCGAGTGGGAGGACCCGGATCCGATCCTTTGGTGGTGACACTCCCTGGGGTGTCGGAACCGTCAGGGCACGTCGAGCTGCACGGTGACCGGCCGATTGTCCCTCAGCAAGCTGAGGGAGACGGACTGGCCCCTGCCTTTCTGGGCCACGTAATCGAGGAGCTGGTCTTCGTCGGCGATCTCCCGCCCATCGACCCTCAAGAGGAGATCGTTCTCTCGGATACCCGCCTCGCTGGCGGCGGTGGCGGGGTAGACCCGTTCGACCATGACCCCCCGCAGGCCCAGAGCGGCGTAGTCGACGTCCGAAAACCGGATGCCGAGGTCCAAGCGCGGCGGCGTCGGTGTCGACGGTCGAGTCCCGGGGCGGGCCTGGGACCGTGTAGCCGAGGAGCCGCCGCCGGGTTGGGTCAACACGGCCTTGGAACCCGGCCGGAAGCCCTGGCGCCGGGCTTGGGCGACGGAGTCGAGATTGTCCCTGGCGTTGGTGAAGTTGGGGCGGATTTCGAGGGCCCGACGGAACGCTGATTCTGCTTCGTCCAAGCTGCCCAGCTGGAAATAGACGCTGCCGAGATTGTTGTGGACCTCCGCCTGGGTAGGGTCTTGGAGCCTGGCGGCTTCGAAGCTCTGGCGGGCACCCTGGAGGTCCCCCAGGGCTTGCCTGCTAAGCCCCTGGTAAACCCGAGCGTTGAGCAGATCGTCCCGCCACCCGAGGGCCAGGTCGGCATTTTCCAAGGCCTGGGTGTAGGCGCCGGCGGCGTAGTGGTGCCCCGCTAGATGCAGCGCAGCGGAGGCGGCCCAGCCGCCGCCGTTGCCGGGGTCCTGCCGAATGGCCTCACCGAAGGCGCGAACGGCGGCTTCGGCGTTGCCGAGCCCTTTCTGCGCGAGGCCCAGGTTGAGCCACAGGCTGGCGCTCTGTGGGAAGCGGCGGGTCGCCTCCCGCAGCATGGCGACGGCGGAGACCCAATCCCTGGCGTCGATGTAGGCCAAGGCCAGGTTGTTGGTGGTGGCGGGGTCGTCGGAGGACAGCTCCCAGGCGCGGCGGAACGCATCCGCCGCGTCCGCCGGGCGGTCCAGGCGCCGCCGGGCGATCCCGAGGTTCGACCACGCCGCGCGGTGGGTGGGATCTGCAACCACGGCCTGGGCCAACAATTCCTCGGCCTCGGCGTTCTGGTCCCGGCCCAGGTAGATCAGGCCGACGTTGGTCAGGGCCAGGGATCGCATGCCGTCGTCGATGGTGTCCGGACGGGCGCCGTGCAGGGCGAGGATCTTCTGGAAGCCGGCGAGGGCCTCGTCCCTCCTGCCGTCCCCCAAATCCACCAGGGCCAGGTTGTACAGGGCCTCCGGCTGATCCGGCCAGGAGGCCAGAGCCGCTTCGAAGCCCTGGCGGGCGCCGGTGGTGTCTTGGCGCCGTA
Organism: Acidobacteriota bacterium; assembly: GCA_038748685.1. Taxonomy (GTDB): domain Bacteria; phylum Acidobacteriota; class Thermoanaerobaculia; order Multivoradales; family J023; genus JAUIJL01. The sequence continues at coordinate 3,392 of JBCDIS010000163.1, forward strand.
GGGCTTCGAATCCGAGACGCACGTTGCGCAGGGCGTCCCTTTCCCGCTGCTCCAGGGCCGTTTTCTGGGCGTCGTAGAACAGCGGAGCGAACTCGGCGTCGTAGAGGTCCGCCCGCAGACGGTGGCGGGGCTCGAGGGACAGCACCTCCATCAGGGTGGTGACCGCGTCGTTGCGGCGCCCCAGGAGGTGCTCCAGGTAGGCGACGGTCATGAGCAAACGAACCCGTTCGGAGCGGTCACTCTGCAGGCGTACCACCTGGCGATAGAGGGCCACCGCGGTGTCGAGATCGTCCTGCGAGAAGCTCTCGTCCGCCATCCGCTCGAGCTCGGCCAGCTCGCCGTTCTGCGGGGTGGTCGCGGCACCGGGGCCGACTCCGAGGTCTTCCTCTTCAATCTGTGCCTGGGCGGGGGCGCCGCACAAAAGAACGATCAGCGCTGCGAGATAGATCTTCATGGCCGTGGATTCCGCTCCTGGGGATGGGGCGCCGCGGCCCACCGGGGCGCGCCTTTCGGAGCATCCTATCGCGTCCAAGGTCCGGAGACGGGGCCCACCTCTTGTCTGTCGATCCGCCGGTGGGCAGGCGAAAGATGGGAAGCCCTGCGGGTTCGGGGAACGGGGGCCTCAGCCGGACTTGGTGACGACCCTGACTTCCTCTGCGTCGAGATCGAAGGTGAGGATCGTCTCCACCCCCGCTTCAATGGTCACGTCGCGGCGCAGCCGTCGGTCGTTGTCGCCCTCACCCCTGGGGTGGATCTCCACGGCATAGGTCCCCGGTGCCAGCGGAACCTGCCGCACCGGCGTGGACCGGATCCGCTCTCCGTCGATCCAGACGATGCCCTGGGGGCGCCGGGGTAGGGGGCGGGCGCTTAGCCTGCCGGGCTGCGGGATCGGTGGGGAGACCCGCACGCTTGCGCCGGACGTCAGATCGACGGTGCGCCTGGCGGTCTGGACGTAGCCGTCCTCGTCGAGACTGAAGGTCAGGGTGTAGGTGCCGGGGTCCATCTTCAGACCCCATTGGCGGTTGAGGGAATAGGAACGGGGACCGATCCGGACCTGCATATTTCGGGTCCAGGGGGGACGAAGGAGGGTCAGGGAGGCCTGGCTGGGCTCGGCGGAGGGGGCCTGGGTTTCACCATCTCCAGGGGCCTCCCCCTCGGTCCTGGCTGCGGGCTCAGGGGCGTCGGCTGGCCCCCCTTCAGGCGCCGCCGGGCCGTCGGCGTCCACCGAGTCCGCAGCGGCACCACCTGCACCCGGGGCGGATTCCGTATCCGCTACGGCGCTGGTATCCGCCGCCGCGGTTTCGCCAGCGACGGAGGCGGAACCCCCGCCGGTGGCCCCATCCACAGATCCGCGGTTGCCGATCCACCATCCCCCAAGCCCCGCCACCGCCGCGAGGGCCACCACCAGAAGTGCCACCCAGGTGCGGGAAGACGATGGGCCCGTGGAGGCTGCGTAGCCGTCCGCTGGTATCGTGCGGCTGGCGCCGCTGGGGGGTTCGAGCTGGCCGCTGGAGAGCTCCACGTCCTCGAGCATGGAGGTCCTGGAGGCCCCGGAGCCGCCGCCCCCCGAGGGGCCACGGTCCGAAGGCCGGCCATCAGGGTTCGAGGGCAGGGGCGTGGTGGCGTGGGCCGAGCCCCCTACGCCAGCTCCGCCCGGGTTCGGGGGAGGTGCCGGCGGCGGAGAGGTCCGACGCAGTCCCGCCGCCGGCGTTTCGGCGTCGGCGGCGCGGTCTTCTCGGCCCTGGCGCTGAAGCACCTCGAGACGGCGCATCAGCTCCGAGCCGTCGGCGAACCGGCCGGAGGGGTCTTTGCTCAGGCAGCGGTCGATAATGGCGACGATATCCGGCGGCGCCGATGGCCAGAGCTCGAGGATCGGTTTCGGCTCCGCGTGGAGCACCTGGTAGAGGACCGACGAGATCTGCTGTCCCTGGAACGGCCGTTCATAGGTCAGCAGCTCATATGCCAGGACGCCAAACGAGAAGATGTCGGTTCGCAGGTCCACCGTGGCGCCCCGGACCTGTTCCGGCGCCAGGTAGGCCGCCGTCCCCACGGTCATTCCGGTCTGGGTCAACCCGCTCTCGGCCTGCGCCAGCTTGGCGATGCCGAAGTCCATGATCTTGGCGGTGCCGTCGTCCAGGATCCGGATGTTGGCGGGCTTGATGTCCCTGTGGATGACCCCTTCGTCGTGGGCACAGGCTAGGCCCCGGGCGATCTGGAGGAGGTAGAAGACCTTCTCAGGGTAGGGGAGGAACTCCCGCCGCTTGATCTTGCGGTCCAGATCTTCGCCGGACAGGTACTCCTGGATCAGGAAGGGAAGGTCCCCTTCGACCCCGAAGTCGTAGACGGTCGTGATGTTGCGGTGGTTGAGGTTGCCGGCGATCTCCGCTTCCTGGAAGAAGCGGCTGCGAATCTCGGTGCTCTGGGAGCTACAGGTCTTGATCGCGACGTTGCGCTTGATGAACGGGTCGAACCCTCGGAAGACCTCGCCGAAGCCACCGACACCTATCTGCTCCAGCAACTGGTACTTGCCGATCTTGTCCATCAAAACTTTTCCCCACCTGAGGACGCAACGTTATCACGTCACCGGGGGGAAGGAGGGCGGGGCGCCGGGACTCGGGGTCAGGGGAGCTCCGCGGCGCGGGCTAAGGCGATGCGGCGACGCAGGCTGGGTTCCTCGTCGAGGTCGCCGAGGAGATGGAGCGCGAAGTCCAGCGCGTCTTCCGCCATCTGGATCTGTCCCGAAGCCAGGAGGCTCTCGATGCTCTCGAGGGCCTCCTGCCGTTTCCGCTGGCGGCCGTCGCCGCCGGGGGGTGGAGTCCTGGCGGCTTTCCGCTGCGCCTTGGCGAGCAGATCGCGACCCACTAAATCGTCGGGGACCAGCTCCAGCAGATGGTCGGCGAGGATGGTGGCGCGGGCAGGGTCCAGCTGGCCGAGCCGGTGCAAGGTCACCATGGCGTTGCGCAAACCATTACCCGTCTCGACGGCGTCTTTCGCCACCTCCGCCACCAGGTCCCGGGCGCGGCGGGCGGCTTTCCTGCACAGGGCGGGGGCGTCCTCGACGGGGCCCAGCAGGCGGCGGGCGAAACGCAGGGCGTCGATGCCCTCCACCAGCTTTCCCTCGTCGATGTAGCTCTCCACTGAAATCACCGCCTCGGCGATCTTGCGGGCTCGACGCTCCTCCGGCCCTTCCCAGGCCAGCACCCTGGATTGTGTGAGTGCGGCGGTCTCTTCCACCTCGGGGACGCCGACTTGACTCGGCTCCACGCGCAGGTCGGAGCACGCCTGGGCCAGCTGCTTCGCCGGCAGGTTGTCCGGGTCCATCTCCAGCACCTCGTCGAGCATCACCATCGCACGTTCGACGCGGCCGCGGGCGTAGAGCTGGCGGGCCCGCTCCAGCAAGCCGGAGACCTGGACGTTGGGCACCTGCCGGGTGACGGGGGACTCGGTGTTCAGGACCGCGGAAGACTTGCCCGTGATCTCGACGACGACCTCGTCCAGGTCGGCCATGACCTCGCCGCAGTCGGGGTAGCGGGACCGGGGATCCTTTTCCAGGCACCGGTGGACGATTCGGGCCAGTTTCGGCGGGCATTCGGGCCACACCGTAGACAGCTCTATCGGCGTCGAGTTGACGACCTGATCGATCAGCTCGGGGATGTTGCGACCGGCGAAGGGGCGCTGGAAGGACAGCAGCTCGTAGGCCAGGACACCGTAGGAAAAGATGTCCGAGTTGAGGCCGGCCGCGTCCCCTAGAAGGCGCTCCGGAGACAGGTAGGCCACCGTGCCCAGGGTCATTCCCGCCTTGGTGAGGTGGCTTTCGACGTGGGCCAATCGGGCGGTGCCGAAGTCCATGATCTTGAGGCGGCCGTTCTCCACCACCCGCACGTTGCTCGGCTTGATGTCGCGGTGGATGACCCCCTGCTGATGGGCGTACTCCAGGCCGCTTGCGATCTGCATCAGGTAGTCCAGACGCTCGCCGAGATCCTGGGGCTCCCCCCGACGAATCCTGTGGGCGAGATCTTCGCCGGGGAGGTATTCCTCCACCAGGTACGGCATGGTGTCCTGCATGCCGAAGTCGTACACCGTGGTGATGTTGCGGTGGACCAGGCTGCCGGCGATCTCGGCTTCACGGAAGAAGCGCTGCCGCGTCTCCTCGTCACGGGAAAAGCAAACCTTGATCGCCACGGGACGCTTGATGAACGGGTCGTAACCTTTGTAGACGACCGCGAAGCCCCCGGAGCCGATCTTGTCGAGGATCTCGTATTTCCCGATTCGGTCCATGCTAATCCCAAAGCTGGAGACGATCCGCGGAGTCTAGCACCGTTCATGACCCCGATCTCGGAGCGACCGCCAGCGGTATCCGAGGCATTTGTAGACCAACTTCGCCGCCACGAAGTCGCTCGCCGGCCAGCCGGGCCGCGGAGCCAGCTCAACGACGTCCATGGCGACGACCCGCTTGCGTTCGAATAGGATCCGCAGCAGCTCCAGGGTGGGGTGCCAGGTGCCGCCCCCGGGTTCGGGGGTGCCCGTCGCCGGCACGAGGGAAGGGTCGAAATAGTCGATGTCGAACGTGAGGTAGATCCGCTCCGGGAGGGCGTCGAGGAACCGCTCGAAACGCTCCGTGGAACCGAGGCGGGCATCCTCCTCCAACTGGTCGCTCCAGATCACCGGAAGGTTCCGCTGACGGATGAGCTGGGCCTCCGGCTGCGAAAGGGAACGGATACCCACCGCGACGGTCGGCAGTCCGAGGTCTAGGACCCTCCGCATCACCGCGGCATGGCTGTAGGGGGTGCCTCCGTAGGTGTCCCGGAGATCCGCATGGGCGTCGAATTGCACCACCCCCAAGGGGGCACCGAAGCAGCCGAGGGCGGCGCGGACCGGCGCCAGGGTGAGGCTGTGCTCTCCGCCGAGGGTCACCAGGAACTTCCCGGCATCCAGGTGTCTGCGGGCCTCCCGTTCCATCTCGTCCATGGCGGCGGCGAGGTCCTCGGAGACGGGCTCGAAAGCCGGAACCGTGAAGATGCCCTGGTCCACGGGCTCGGCGTCCAGCTCCTGATCGTAGAGCTCGACCTGGGCCGATGCTTCGAGCAGCGCCTGGGGCCCACGGTCGGTGCCGGAGCCGTAGGACGTCGTGCGCTCGAAGGGCAGGGGAAGAACGACCGCGGTCGCTTGGCCGTACTCGGGCTGGTCGGCGTCGAGCCCTAGGAAATCCGCGGCGTGCCTTCTCATCGCGAGAGCCTAGCTCGAAGAGCGGCGGCCTGTCACGGCCTGTGTCCAGTCGCCCCCTGGGGACCACCAGTGGCCACAAGGCCGCGGGCGGGAGATCGGGAGCCGAGTCTGCGTTGTATCGAGGTGGGGATCCTCCGGCCGGCGGTACGGCTTCGGAAGATCCCCAAGTACCGAGGCCCCGCAGTCCCGCGAACACGTTGACACGGAGGAGACCCGACATGCCGCCGATCCCACCGACCCCAAACCCGACCCTCAAACAGCTGCCGGCCGAAGACCGGCCCCGGGAACGGCTCCTACGGGGGGGAAGCGCCGGGCTCTCCGATGCGGAGCTGCTGGCGGTCCTGCTGCGTACCGGGCGCCCGGGTCAAACAGCGGTGGCCATGGCGAGGGAGATCCTCGGGCAGCACGGCGGCCTCGATGGCCTCGTGGAGGCGGATCTCGCCAGCCTGCGGCGGCGGGGCTTGGGGGAGGCGAAGGCGGCTTCGATCCTCGTGGCGGTGGAGTTGGGGCGGCGAATGGTGCGGTGCGGCCTGCCGAAAAATCTTCTCGCCGGCCCGGAGGCGGTGGCTCAATACCTGAGAGTCCGCTACTCCGCGCGCCACCAGGAAGTCATGGGGGCCCTGTTCCTCGACATCCGTAACCGCCTCGTGGGGGAGAGGGAGATCTACCGGGGGACCCTGAGCCGCGCCGCCGTCGAGCCGAGGGGGATCCTGTCCGAGGCCCTCAAGCACGGAGCCTCGGGCCTGATCCTGTTCCACAATCATCCCAGCGGGGATCCGGCGCCGAGCCTCGAAGACCTGAGTTTCACGCGGCGGATGCGGGCGGCGGGAGAGCTCCTGGGCATCCGGTTGGTGGACCACATGATCGTCGGCAACGCGGGTTCCTGGGTCTCCCTCCAGCGGCGCGGCGCGTGGTAGGTTTGGGCGCCGATTTCGCAGGGAGGCGAGCATGTCAGACGATCCATCCAGCCCCGAGTCCAACCGTCCTTCGAACCCCAGTCCCAGACTCCTGCCCCTGTCCGAAGTTGCCGACCCGTCCGCCGCCGGCGAGCTGCGCCTCGGGCTGGCGGGGGACGGCGACCTGCGCTGGGCGGCGGTGGATGTGACGGCGATCCTCGAAGACGCCCGTCACCGGTTCGACCTTTCGCCGCTGGCGGCGGTGGCCATGGGCCAGGCGATGGCCGCGGCGGCTTTGCTCCTGCGTTTTTCCACCAAGTATCCGGGCCGCCTCCGATTCGAGGTCCAGGGGGACGGTCCGATCGGCAAGGTCTACGCTGACGCAGACAGTAACGGCATGGTCCGCGGCATGGTGGACCAGCTGCAGATCGCCGATCCGGGTGGGAGGCTCGCGCTCTCCCCAGCTATCGGTAAGGGGCTGCTCAGGGTCACCCAGGAAAGCAAAGAGAAGGGTCCTTGGTCCAGTCAGGTGGAGCTGGTGAGTGGGGAAATCGGCCAGGATCTGACCCACTTCCTCCACCAGAGCTACCAGGTTCGTTCCGCGGCGCTGCTGGGGGTACTGCCGGCCCCCGAGGGAATCGCCGCCGCAGGCGGCTTTCTCATAGAGGCTCTTCCGGGGGCAGACGAAGGACGGGTGGACCGACTTGAACAAGGTATCTCGGGCCTGGGCGGCCGGGTCAGCCCAGCCCTACGCTCCGGCGGCCTCGACGCCCTCTGCAGCTCCGTGCTGGAGGGCTTCGATACCGAAGAGCTGGAGCGCCACAAGCTTCGATATACCTGCTCCTGCCGCCGGGAAGCCCTGGAGAACCGCATGCGGGGTCTGCCCCCCGCCGACCTGTCTGAGGTGGCGGACGAGCAGGGGCAGGCGGAGCTGATGTGCGCCTTCTGCAACGGAAGCTTCATCGTCTCGGTGGCCGATCTCCTGGCCGACGGGGTGAATTGAGCCACCCACCCCACGACACGATCCCCGAACTCTGGAACCAGCACCATGAGCGACTTCTACGTCACCACCCCCATCTACTACGTGAACGACCTACCCCACGTCGGTCACATCTACTCGACCATCGTCGGCGACACGATAGCTCGCTATCGTCGACTGCGGGGGGATCGGGTCCGCTTTCTGACCGGCACCGACGAGCACGGCCAGAAGATCGAGCGCGCCGCGGAGGAGCAGGGGCTCAAACCCATCGCCCTCGCAGACCGGGTGGTAGACCGCTACTTCGAGCTCTGGCGGCAAATGGGCATGTCCCACGACGACTTCATCCGCACCACCGAGGCGCGGCACGCCCCCGGAGTCTCCGAAATCATCAGACGCATCGCCGATAGCGGGGACTTCTACGTCGACCGGCACGAGGGTCTGTACTGCCCTCTCTGCGAGCTCTTCTACACCGAGAAGGAGCTCGACGAGAACGGGAACTGTCCGATCCACGGAACCCCCGTCGAGCTGCGGTCGGAGGAGAACGTCTTCTTTCGCCTCTCGAAGTACGGGGACGCGCTGCTGGCCCACTACGACGCCAACCCCAACTTCGTCCGGCCCCAAAGTCGGCTCAACGAAGTCCGCCAGTTCGTCGCCCAGGGTCTGCGGGACCTGTCGGTCAGCCGCACTTCGGTGGATTGGGCCCTTCCGTTCCCGGGTTACGAAGGCCACACGGTCTACGTTTGGCTCGACGCGCTGACCAACTACATCAGCGCCCTGGGCTTCGGCCGGGACGACGCGAGCCTCTACGACACCTTCTGGGCCGGCCAGGGCGAATCTGTCCACATCGTCGGCAAGGATATCCTGCGGTTCCACGCGGTCTACTGGCCGGCCTTCCTGTTGTCCGCCGGGTTGCCGCTTCCGGACACGGTCTGGGCCCACGGCTGGTGGCTGCGGGACGACAAGAAGGTCTCGAAGTCGGTGGGCAACGTCGTTCGCCCCGACGAGCTGATGGAGAGCTTCGGGGTCGACGCCCTGCGCTACTTCGTCCTTCGGGACATGGTCTTCGGCCAGGACGCCACCTTTTCCGACGAGGCCTTCGTCGATCGCTACAACGCCGACCTCGCCAACGACCTGGGCAACACCGTCAGCCGCTTGGTGACCCTGTCCCGCCGGGCCTTCGGAGATCGACTGCCCCCCGCCGCCGTCACCGAAGGGCCCCTCACCGGTCCAGCCTCGGAGGCCGTCGAGGCCTACCACCGGGCGATGGCGGACTGGGCCTTCCAGGATGCCCTACGGGCCCTCTGGCGGCTGCTGCAGGAGACGAATCAATACCTCGTTCGCAACGAGCCCTGGAAGAAGCTCAAGGACGAGGCCGCCAAGGGCGAAGTCGCCGAGGTGCTGTGGTCGAGCCTGGAGGCGGTGAGGATCGTCTCCGTCGGCCTCCTGCCTTTCCTGCCGGAAAAGGCGCCGGCGGTGCTCCACACTCTGGGCGCGGAGGTTCCCGAGAACCTTGGATCCATGGCCTGGGGGGGGCTACCCGCCGGAGGCGAGCTGCCGGCGGTGACCCCGCTGTTCCCACGAATTGACAAGAAATCGTATCTTGGGCCCGCGAAGCAGGCCCCAAAGGAGTCGAAGCCGGTGACCGAAACCGCAGAGAAGAGCCAGGCCCCGAAGAAGGACAGCGCAGAGAAGGAACCGCCGAAGAACGTCGGCGACCAGGCCGCGGAGCCGCCGGCGGAGCACATCACCATCGACAAATTCTTCGACATCCAGCTCAGGGTCGCCAACGTGGTGGCGGCGGAGGCGGTCCCCAAATCGAAGAAGCTCCTGAAGCTCACGGTGGACGTGGGGGAAACGGAGCATCGCACCGTGGTGGCGGGGGTCGCCAAGAAGTACAGCCCCGAAGATTTGGTGGGCAAGCAGGTGGTGGTGGTGGCGAACCTGAAACCGGCCAAGCTCATGGGTATCGAATCCAACGGCATGGTGCTCGCGGCGACGGAGGACGGGCTGCCCTTCCTGGTCCGTCCCGAGAGCGAAGTGCCGCCGGGCACCCGGGTCAGCTGACGGCGCCATGACGGGCCCCATCGATTCCCACTGCCACCTCCAGAGCCTCGACCCCGGAGAGCGGGAGGCGGCCCTCGACGCGGCGCGGGAGCGCGGCGTGCGGGGTTTCCTCGTACCCGGCATCGAGCTCCGGGACGCGGAGACCGTACTCGATCTTTGTCACCGGCACGACGATGTCTGGTGCGCCCTCGGAGTCCACCCGCACTCGGCTGCCACCTGGGGGGACGGTGACGCCCAACGCCTCGAAAGCCTGCTGTCGGATCCCAAGGCGGTGGCGGTGGGGGAGTGCGGTCTCGACTTCTACTACGACCACGCCCCGCGGGACGTACAAGAGCGGGTCATGTGTGAACAATGGCGGCTGGCCAAGAGTCTCGGCCTGCCGGTGGTGATCCACAACCGCGATTCCAACGACGCCATGGTGGAGATCTTCTGCCGCGACGAGTTCGGCGGACTGGCGGCGGACTTCCACTCCTTCGCCGGCGGCCTCGCCATGGCGGAGCAGGTTCTGGCCCGGGGGGCCTACCTGGGCTTGTCGGGAATGATCACCTTCAAGCGGGCCGACAACGTCCGCGAAGTGCTGACGTCGACTCCCCATGATCGTCTCTTGGTGGAAACCGACAGTCCCTACCTGGCGCCGGTTCCCTACCGCGGCAAGCCCAATCGTCCGGCCTACGTGGTCGAGGTGCTCGAACGTCTGGCGGACGAATTGGGCTACACCCCCGAGGACACGGCGCGGGCGACCTGCGAGAATTTCTTTCGTCTCTTCCCCAAGGCGCTCTCGAACGGAGACTAGCTCCGCGGCGCGCGGAACGCCGAAGGGCTGGTCAGGAGAGGAGCTAGGGGTCGAGCCGGCGAACGACGGCGCGGTGCTCGTCGTAGTGGCGGCGGACCTCGATCATCTCCCGGTGGGAGAATCCCAGCTCTTCGGCGATCTGGGCCACCACCTGATCTTCGTCGGAGCTGATCTCCTGGTCTGCGGCGGAGACCGCAAAAAGGCAGTGGAGCAGTCGGGTCCGCTCCTCCTTCGAGGTCAGGGCGCGGAATTCGCGCGCCACCTGGAATCCTTCGGTGCTGCCGAAAAGACGATTCTGGGCCTTGGCGATCTCCACCGCCAGGACCGCCTGACTCTCCGGCAGCCCGCCGACTTTCTGGACCTGATTCTCCATTTCTGCGGTCTCGTCATCGCTGATGTCGAGATCCGCATGGGCGACCCGGCCTAGGAGGAAGGCGAAGGAAGCGACGAAGCGAGCCCGCTCCGCCGGCAGCCCCTCGAGTTGGGAGACGATCCGGCGGACGGTTTCGGTGTCCCCAGCCGCCGGGCCGCCGCCATGGCCCGGAGGCTCTTCCTTGCCGAATCCAAGAAACTCCAGGAGGGATTTCATACAGACATCCGTGGAGCCGCCCCGAGGCAGGTAGGTGTCACTCGCTAATGTCCGGTGCGAGGATCATCGTCATCTGCCGACCCTCCAGCCGCGACCGAGATTCGACCGTGGCGAAGTCTCGGGTCTCCTCCGCAACCTTGTCCATGATCTGGACGCCGAGCTCCGGTCGCCGGAGCTGTCGATAGCGGAAGAATACGGTCACCTTGACCTTCTTGCCCTTCTCCAGGAAACGCTTGGCCCTGGCGAGCTTGATGCCGAAGTCGTGATCGTCGATGGTGGGTCTGAACTTGACCTCCTTCACCTCGATCACGGTGGCGTTTTTCTTCGCCTCTTTCGCCTTCTTGTCCCGCTCGAACTTGGCCTTGCCCCAGTCCAGAATCTTGACGACCGGAGGATCGGAGGTCGGTCCGACTTCCACGAGGTCGAGATTCTGCTCCCGGGCGCGGGCCTTGGCTTGATCGACGGGAACGATACCCACCTGCGTGCCATCGGCATCGATCAGGCGGACGGGACTCTTACGAATACGGTGGTTGATGCGAGGCTCGTTCGCATTCGGCCTCACAGGACGGCGTGGCGGTCTACGAATGGGTAGGTCCCCCCTGTACGGTGCTCAGCCAGAGACACCGTGGGACGTGTTGGGTTTGACGTGCGTGAAAGACGCCCTCGGCCCGAACCCACTCGGGAAGAGTGGGCTCAGGAGACATGAGCGGAGTCGGCTGGGCACGGCGGGGCGCCGCCACCGTGGGTGGCGGTTTGCTGCTGCGGAGAAAAGCAAAGCTCGGGCATCTGACGTTAGTTTAGCAGATCCCTTGGTCCGGGATAAGCCTCAGACGGAATCACCGCCGGCCTGTGCGCTGCGCAGCATGGCTAGGAACGCGTCGCGGTTCTCCTCCAGGGTTGCGCTGGGGCCGGTGATCTTGAAGAACCATGGGCCTTCCGGACCTTCGACGACCGCGCCCTGGAGCCGGGATCCGGGCTGAGGTTCGGTGGGGCCAACGCCCATCGTGCTCGGTTTGATGGTGCCAGCCACCTCGACCCAGGTGACCAGGAACGTATCGTCTACGGAGAAGGTGTCGCGGCTCGGTGCGGTCCCCGCGTCCGCTTCCACCTGTCCGACCCACCGGGCGAGGTTGTCGTCAACGCCGCCGCCGCCGCCGGGCCCGAAGTAGAAAACCGTCAGCTGGCCGTCGCCGCCGGAGCCGGGGATGGTGGCCTGGGCCAGCCGCATGCTGCTGCTGGGGGGCTCGCTGCGCCACTCCGCCGGGATGGCGAAGCTCGCTCCCGGGGCTTGGATGCGCTCCTCACCGAGTGTGGCGGAGCGGGAGGTGACCGGCGCGAGGCCGGGGGCGGTGTCGGCCGCAGGGGCATCGGTGGTGGGCGCGGCGGGAGCAGGGTTCACGTCCGCCGCCGGCGTTTCGCCGGTGGCCTCGCCGCCGCCGGAGCAGGCGACGAGGGGGGCGAAGGTGAGGCCGGCGAGGATGAGGAGGGGGAGTATCTGGCGCGTCGTGCGCATCGTGGTCATCTCCGTCGAGCTGTTGCCCGTCGAGCCTTCGTCCGGGGGGCGGAGGCTCGAC
>JBCDIS010000164.1:0-15501 GCA_038748685.1 Acidobacteriota bacterium
GTGTCGAGCAAGACCGGCGGCACCTACGGACTGTCCCTGCCGGACGCCGACGACTACCGCGCCCAGTCCCGTCTCCTCGAAGAGGTCGGCAGCTTCACCGCCCGCCGCGACAACGTGCTGACGGAGGACGGCGGCGTGATGTCGGTCCGGTCGGCCTTGGTTACGGCGGGGGTCCTCCCCGCCGTCGGCGCGAGGGCCGCCCTCGGCCGCATGATCGAGCCGGCGGACGACCAGCCGGGGGGAGACAGCTACCGGGTGGTGCTGGGGGATGGGTTCTGGCGCAGCCACTTCGGAGCCGACCCCGACGTGCTCGGCCGGACCCTGAGAACGTCCCTCGGCACCTATCAGATCGTCGGCGTCTTGCCCCCGGGTTTCGGCTTCCCGGAACGGGCCCAGCTGTGGTTCCCCTACCAGAACTGGATCGATTCCCAGGACAGCGGCGACCAGCGGGAAGACCAGCGGGCGATGCGATGGCCCCGGGGCATCGCGCTCTTGGCGGATGGGGTGACCCTGGAGCAGGCCCAAGCGGAGTTGGACGGTCTGGGGAACGCCCTGGCGGAACGCCACCCCGACACCAACGCCGACTGGCGACCCAAGCTCGAGCCCTACCGCCAGTTCGCCGTCGCCGGCCTGGCCCCCCACCTGCGGTCCCTTTTTGTGATGACCTGGGTCTTCATCGCCCTGGCGGCGGTGAACCTCGCCGGTCTTCAGGTGGCCCGCAGCGCCGCCCGCGCGGGCACCTTCTCCCTACAACTGGCCTTGGGGGCCCGGGGCTTCCGGATCGGCCGTCAGCAGCTCTTCGAGACCCTTCTGCTCACCGTGCCCGGCGTGTTCCTCGGCCTCGCCCTCGCCAGAGCCCTGGTTTCACTCTTGCCGGTCTGGGTGCCGACGGCCCTCCCCAGCTGGCTCGAGGTTCGGATCGGGGCCTCGGAGATCGGATTCGCCGCCGCCGCGGCCCTGGCGGTGGCCGCCGCGGGGGGGCTGGTGCCCCTGGTGCTCGGTTGGCGGCTCGACCTGCGCAGTCTCTTGGCCGGTCGCTCCGGAAGTGCGGCCGGGGGCAGCCGCCTACGCACGTCGCTGGTGATCGCTGAGATAGCCCTCGCCGCCGTCCTCCTGGTGGCCGCCGGTCTCCTCGCCAGATCCTTCGGCGCCCTCGAAGAGATCGACCCCGGCTTCGCCGTCGACCAGGTGGTGTCGGTGGAGCTGTCCCCCCAGCACCAGGGAACGTATCTGGAGCAAACCGACAGCCTGGCGGCCCTCTACCGGCGGATCCGGGATCGACTGCTAGAGGAACCCGGGGTCGCCGCCGTCGGCGGCACCACCCACCTGCCCTACTACGACCGCGACAGGCGTCCGGTGACCCTCATCGCCCGGGGCGGTGAGGGGGAAGAGGAACTGGAGCACCAGGCTCCGATCCTCACCGTGGACGTCACCCCGGGCTACTTCGACACCATGGGCATTCCGATGCGGGAGGGACGGGATTTTGCCTGGTCCGACAGCCGGGAGGCCGGATTGGTGATCATCCTCAGCCGCCGGGCGGCGGAGCAGCTGTTCCCCGGGCAGTCCGCCCTCGGCAAGGAAGCTCGCATCTCCCACGACTCGTGGGCAAGGGTGGTCGGGATCGTGGGGGACGTGCGCTACGACCCCAGGGAAGAGGAGTTCGGCGCCGAGCTCTACTACCCCATCACCCAGTACAAGGCCTGGCGGCAGCGCCTGACGGTACGCCTGGAGGGCTCCCCACAGGCCCTGATTCCGCAGCTCCGCGGTGCCCTGGAGGAGGCGGCCCCGGAGGCCGGGGTCGTCGAGCTTCGCCCCCTCGACTCGATCCTCGACGAATCCATCTGGCAGGCGCGCCTGCTCGGGAGGCTAGCCCCGCTGTTCGCCGCGGTGGCGCTGCTCCTCGCCAGCCTAGGGGTCTACGGGCTCCTCGCCCACGACCTCGCCCAGCGCCGGCAGGAGATTGGGGTGCGGGCCGCCCTCGGAGCCTCCGCGCCGGCCCTGGCGCGGCTCATCCTCTGGCGCGGCGTGCGGCTGGTGCTGGTCGGCGTCGCCGTCGGAGCCGGCGTCGCCCTCGTCGCCGCGCCGGTCATCGCCGCATCCCTTTTCGGGGTCGAAACCAGGGATCTGGCGAGCTTCGCCGCCGCCGCCATCGCCCTCATCGGGGCCGGCGGGGCGGCTTGCCTGGCGCCGGCGTGGCGGGCGACGAGGGTGGCGCCGACGGAATCCCTGCGGCAGGGCTGACCCTAGGCGCCGTGGCTGGCCAGCCTTCGATCTCCGAATAGACCGCCCCCGGGCCCGTATTCACGACGAAGCCCGGGGGCGAAGACTGCTCCGGTGGTGCGGCGGTTCTACAGGAAGCAGACCGCGAGGCACGCCCTGCGGGCATCGGCGCACTGGTTGAGGCAGGAGACGTCCCCGGGGGTGCTTGCTTGGCCGCAGCTGGTGAAGTCGTTCCAGCAGGCAACACGGCACGCGTACAAGCCAGACGACATCTGCTGCGTCTCCGGCGTGAACTGGCCCAGGTCCACGGCCTGGGCTTCGGGGGAGGTCGTTTGCTCGGTCGCTCCGGGATCCGATCTCCTCTCCCAAGCCCTAGCCCTTCGTCGACGCCTCTACGACGCCGACGACCCCCGCACCGCAAAGACCCTCTCCAACCTCGCCCTGGCCCACGCCCGGCTCGCCGATCCGCGGGCCATTCCCTTGGCGAACGAAGCTCTTGCGCTGCGCCGCCGCCGCCTCGGCAACGACCATCCGCAGATCAGCCATGCCCTCGGCAGTCTAGGCGCCGCCTTCTACGGCGTCGGACGGGTCGACGAGGCGATCGACCAGTATCGCCTGTCCATCGAGCACGGGGAGAGAACCCTGGGGCCCGACCACCCCTCTGTCGCCTACCCCACGTCCAGGCTCGGCAACATCTTGCTCGACGAGGGCCGCTCCCAAGAGGCCGAACCCCTCCTCCGCCGCGCCTTCGAGATTCGGCAGGCCACCATGGACGACACGGCCCCACTTCTCAGGTCGACCCGGGCTGACCTCGAGCGGTGCCTGCGCAGCCTCGGCCGCCATGCCGAGGCCGACGACCTATCTCCCCAAGAGCCACCCAGCCAAGAACCGCTCGACTCCCGCGACTAACCATTGGACCGCTGGTTTGGCTGCGTCCGAGCTACCTGCGGAGTTCTTCCGCCAGCTGACGCAGGAACGGCAGTTGGTACCTGTCTTTGGGGCGATCCGCCTGTTCCTTAGTCTCGATGATCGCGTCGAGATCGAGCACCCGCACCTGAAGATCCTCGATCTCCATGACCTGAGATCGGCCAAGGAGGTCCGGATACACCTGGTCGTCGCCGAGGTAGCTCAGCAGGTCGATCCGGCCCAGGGTTGTTTTCAGCAGGTGGACCTTCAAGTCGCGGAGCCGAGCCTCCGTCGGCTCGATGGACCGACCCGCCGGATCGAGATACCGAGAACCCAGCTCTCGAAGCGCTTCGGCCAGCCGAGCGCAGTTGGCGGCGGCCGGAACGTAGAGCACATCCAGATCGTCCGTTGTCAACGGGGACCCTTGGAGTATCGCCGCAATTCCTCCCACGACAATGAACTCCACCTCGTGTCGGACCAGAACCCGAAGGATCCCTTCGAGCTCAAGCACGGCCGTTCTGGGTCCGGATGCGCGCCGCGGCGTTGATCAGAGCCTGCGCCGCCCGCAGGCGCTCTGTGGGGGTCATCGCCAGACGCTCGCGAATCAGCAGGATGTCGCCCCAGTCCAGGCCGTGCTCCGCAGGCGGGAGTTGTTCGAAGTCCGTGGGGATCCCGTCCATCTCGGGATCGGCGCTGGGGTGGTTCGCGCGGCTCATGGTGAAACTGTAGCAGAGCACCTCGCCCCGCCGACTCTCCGAAGCGAGCCGTCAACCCCTCCGGCGTGCTCGCCAGATGAGCCAAAGGTATAGATGCACGGGGACCGGCGACGCGTAGACGGAGAGGGACGCCAGTGCCGAACCTCGAAGGTCGCCAAACGCACAACTCAACGCGAGTGTCACCTCGAGTGTGACCTCGGCAGTAAAAAGGCGACTCCGGAGAGTCGCCTTTGCGTATCGAAACTACTGACTGGAAAGGACTTGCGATGGTAGGCCGTAAGGGACTCGAACCCTTGACCCGCGGATTAAAAGTCCGCTGCTCTACCAACTGAGCTAACGGCCTGAGGCGTCGAAGTATAGTCGAAAAGTAGGCTTTGGGAACCGGTCAGCCTCCGTCGCGGTGGCGGAGGACGTCGGCGGTTCGGTCGCCGAGGAGTCCGTGGACCTCGGGTCGGTCGATGAGGATCGTCTCCTCGCGTCGGGGGCCGGTGGAGACGAGGCCGACGGGGGCTCCGACTTCCTGCTCCAGGGCGGCGATGTAGTCGCGGGCGGCGGCCGGTAGGTCTGCGACATCGAGGATGCCGACGGTGGGGGTCTTCCAACCCGGGAAGGAGCGATACTCGGGCTCGACTTCGGAGAGGATGTCGAGTCGGGTGGGCATGTGCCGGAGCCGTTCGCCCCGGTACCGGTAGCCGACGCACATCTGGATCTCGTCGAGCTCGTCGAGGACGTCGAGCTTGGTGAGGGCGATGGTGCCGATGCCGTTGAGGCGCCGCGAGTGGCGGGCGGCGACGGCGTCGAGCCAGCCGCAGCGGCGGGGACGGCCGGTGGTGGTGCCGAATTCATTGCCTCGGCGGCGTAGATGCTCGCCGGTGTCGTCGTGGAGCTCGGTGACGAAGGGGCCGCCGCCGACCCGGGTGGTGTACGCCTTGAGGACGCCGAGGGCGCCGCTGATCTGCGTCGGGGGTACGCCGGTGCCGGTGCAGGCGCCGCCGGCGGTGGCATTGGAGCTGGTGACGTAGGGGTAGGTCCCGTGATCGATGTCGAGCAGCGCCCCCTGGGCCCCTTCGAAGAGGATCGAGCGGCCGTCGTCGAGGAGGTCGTGGATGCGACCGGAGGTTTCCTGGAGGTAAGGCTCTAGGCGCTCCGCCCACCCGCGGCAGAGGGTCACGAGCTCGGCGACGGTGGGGGGCGGGTCGGCTTCCAGAGCCGCCAGCTCGGGGCTCAGCCAGGCCAACAGCCGTTCGAGCTTGGCTTCCAGGTCGTCCGCCTGGAGGTCCCCCAGCCGCAGCCCATAGCGGGCCGCCTTTCCTTCGTAAGACGGACCGATGCCGCGGATAGTAGTCCCGATCTTCTGCTTGCCGAGGGCCTGTTCCCGGGCCCCGTCGAGGGCCACATGGACCGGAAGGATGACCTGGGCACGGTCCGAAAGCCATAGCCGACCTTCGGCGTCGACCCCCGCGGCGGTGACCTCCTCGAGCTCCTTCAAGAAGGCTTCCGGGTAGATCACCATGCCGTTACCGAGGATGCAGGTGACCCCCGGATGGAGGATTCCAGACGGCAACAGGTGGAGGGCGAAGTGCCGATCGGCAAACTTCACGGTGTGGCCGGCGTTGTGCCCCCCCTGGAAACGGGCGACGGCGTCGAAGGCGGGGCAGATGAGATCGACGATCTTCCCCTTGCCTTCGTCCCCCCATTGCATACCGAGGACGATGGTGTTGGCCATGGCGGCGTTCCCCCTCCCTATCTATCTATCTATCTGGCTGCGTCGAGACGGTCTTGGCGTGGTGACGAATCGGCCCGGACGGGCCCCTGGCGCGGGGGCGAACCCTACCAGAAGGCCATGGCGGGAACAAGGCGAAGCGCCCGGCCCCTCAGCCCTCGGGAGCTTCGACGGGCGTCGCCGATTCAGCGCCCAAAGCGGCGCCCACCTCGTCCGGGAAGATCACCCTGACGGTGGAAAACCGATCGTCCACCCAGAACTCCTGATCGAGGAGCCAGGTGCGCACAAAGGACTCCACAGCCCGCCGAGCCTCTTCCCGCACGAGGTCGGTGTGCCCAGGGCTGGCTGCCCGCTCCGACAGCCGCGGGGTCAGGCTGCGGCGGAGGGATTCGAGCTGCTCGGCACCGTCGAACCGAAGCAGATCCTGTTGCGCCCGACTTCGCATCCGGTCGGTATGGATGGAAGGCGGCAGGCTGGGGCGGATCTCGGGGGCGAAGACGAGGCAGACGGGGCCCCGGACCTCGATCTGCCATTCTGCTTCAAGCACGACGTGGTACCGATAGGTCACCGGAACCTCGATCTCCACCTCGGTGATGCCCAGGGGCAGAACGTCGAAGAACATCCGCCGCTCGTCACGCCTATTGAAACGCTCGACGATCTCCGCCCGGGCCACCTCGAGGCGCCCCTCCCCTGATCGGTCGACATTGGGCATGGACGACACGAACCGCTCGGTGACGTCGCCGGTGAACAGCCCCTCCGCGAGCTGCTGAGCCCGATCCGCCGCGGAGCCCGCCAGCTCCCCCACCGCCCGGGCGCCTTCGCCGGCTCGATCGAGGGTCTCCCGATAGGCCAGGAAGCCGAGGACCGCGAGGGCGAAGAGGACCAACGGCCAGCGCAGGGCGAGAATGAGATCGTTGCGATCGTTCCGCGGTTCAGGCATCCCGTAGCCCCCCTCAGAGCACCCTGAGCTTGTTCTTCAAAATGTACACCTCGAAGGCCAACCCGGCCTTGGCGACGAGTCGCTTGAGCTCCGCCACCGGGGCCCGGGCCACCGTGTCCCCCAGGTTGTCTCCGTAGAGGTAGCAGACGACCTTGGACCGCAGCACTACGGGCAACACGCAGCAGTCCCTGGGACGCACGCCGCCGAGACCGCCGACGAGTTGCTGGTTCGCCGGTAGCGGAGGAACGGGCCCGAGCCAGAAGCTGGCGGCGTCCCGGAGCCCCAGGAAGATGGAGGGCATGGCGGCGTCGATGTCGACGCCGCGGACCTGGGATTCGTCGACATCCTCCCCCATTCCGCGCCAGCCGACGATGTGGTCCTTGCGGGCGATCAGCAAGAGGCGGCGCTTGAAGTAGGGCTCGCAGAAGCCGAGGAGGGCGTCGCCGATTTCATCGCGGATCTCGGCCCCCTGGAGCGCAGCGGAGGCACGGTCCAGACGCGCCTCGGGGTCGGTGCCGACGTCTTCGAACCCTCCCTCTGGGACAGATGGGACGGTGGGTCCGCTGGGAGCGGCTGCCACGGTAGCCCCCTGGCGAAGGAGACGGAGATCCTCGGTGTCGACCTCCACGAACTCCACATCGGGTCCGCCGGGGCCGGCGCTCTGGGATTGGGATGGAGGTCCCGACGGAGGCGGCTCCGTCGACGGCGCGGGGATCGGTCTGGGCGCGGTCGACGGCGACGAAGCGGGATCGCCGCTGGCCGTCGCGGCCGGTGGCGCTTGACTCGGTGGAGACGACATCGACGGGGTCGAGTCGACGCCGCCCGGAAGCGGAGGGGAAGGCCGCTGCGACGGAAGGGCGATCGGACCGGAAGCGCCGGGGTCGCGCCCCGTCCCCCGGACCCGACCACCTCCGTCTTCGAGGGCCTTCGCGAGGACGGTGAATCGTGGATCGCAGGGAATCCGGTAGAGCTGCCGAAGGGCCAAGCGCAGCCTCAGCTCCAGGCCGATGCAGGTCCGGACCATGTGGGAGGTGAGGAACGAGATCTCGTCCTCCCGCAAAGGGTCCCCGGGGTCCATGGCCGCGACGTACAGGGTCCGCCCTTTCAGCTTGAAGGGCACGAGCTCCCAGCGGTGGGCCAGCTTGGCCGGGATCAGCCGGGCGACGGACGGGGGGATCGAGTCCAGGTCGACGGCGGAGACCCCCTGGGTCGCCCGCTGTCGGCTGAGGGTGTCCAGCAGGGCCGACTCCCGGACCGCCCCCATCTCCAAGAGCTGAGTCCCCAAACGTCCACCGGAGCTCCGTTGCCGCTCCAGCGCCCGCCGCAGCTGACCCTCGTCGACGAGGCCGTCCCGCACAAGCTCCGCGCCGAGGCGGGGGATCGACCGCGTCAACGCCGACGCAAGTTGCAGGCCGCCGGTACTCAGCGCGCTCTCCTTCGGGGCGCGCTCGAAAGATAGGGGGGATCGAGATTGAAGCGCATGGTTCAAAGATACCTCCCCTTGCGCCCCTGGGGCAAAGTTGTCAAACTGGAAAGGTCCGGCTTTGGTCCGTTTAGGGCCCTTTCCGAACGCTTCGCGGATCCCCCCCCTTTGCCGCGAAGCGGCTTCGCCGGCTCCCAGTCGGCCTTCGTTCTCCTACCTCGTTCGCTGGCTTTCGTCCGGTCTGCCCAGCCCCCCAAGGGCATCTCTGGATCAGGTGAGGCCAGACCCTCCCCTGCCTCCCCATCCCAGTCCGGTTCCGCCCCGGCGTATCCGGGTACGCTCCGGGCAGGAAGAGCGAACATGAGCCGCCGCCCGCCAGCTTCGGTCTCGGATCTCCCCACCGCCCTGCGCAGGGTCGTGGCCCAAGACCGTTTCGTCCCCGTCGCCCTAGTTGGCCTGGGGTTGACGGTATTGGCCTATCTCGTTCCCCTCTCGCCGGCCCTCCATTCCCGCCTCACCCTCTACGGCGCCCCGATCGGCTTCCTCACTCTGTGCGTTGCCTCCCTCTATGCCCGTCGAGGGACCATCGAGGATCCAGTAGAGCGTCGGTTCTGGGATTACCTAGCCCTAGCGATGGGGGTTTGGCTGGGGGTGAGGATCGTCGCCTGGATCGTCCCCGATCTGGACCGGGGCGGGGCCTATCCAGACACCCTGGGGGCCCTCGCCTTTGCGATCCACTACCTGCTGCTAATCTTCGCCGCCGAGCGCCAGCCCCACCGCCGTGGTGCCCCCGGCGCGGCGGCCCTCGAACGGTCCCTGACGCGCCCCGCCCTCGGGTTCCTGGTCTTTGCGCTCACGACCTACTTCGTGGTCGTTCCGGCGAGGCGGGATCCTGCGGAGCTCGAGCTCAGCGGCACCCATTTCCTCTTCTACTCGATCCTCGATCTGGCCCTGGCCCTGCGGTTCTCCTACCAGGCCGCCACCGCAGGTCCCCTGCGTTGGCGGCTGACCTACGCCTCCATCGCCGCGTTTGGAGTGTCTACCCTGATTGCGGACGGCAACCGCTGGCTCACCATCCTGGAACCGGAGCCGGACCTCAGCCACCCCGCGAACGCCCTCAAGGTCTTACCCTTCGTCTTCCTGATCCTCGCCCAGGGGTTCCGCCCGCTGCCCTTCGCCGCGGTCACGGAACGCTATGGGCTGACCCAACCGTGGCCGTCCAGGGTGAGCGGATCCAGCGGCGTCACCATGGTTTGGGCGCTGCTCCTTCCCCTCGCCCACACCGGGCTCTACAGCCTCGACGTCCTGCGGCCAGCTAGCCGGCAACTGCGGGCGGATCTGGCCCTGGGCTCGGTGGTCCTGCTGGGGGCGGTGGCCCTGCTCCAGCAGCGCCTCCTGGAAAGCGAAAACCGACGCCTGTGGAACCAGCGCCGACGCATCGAGGGCGACCTCCGGTCGAGCGAGAAGGACCTGCGGTTGATGGTCCAGCGCCAGCGAAGCCGCGAGGAGCTGGCACGGTCCGAAGAGAAGTTCGTCAAGGCGTTTCGCGCCAGCCCCGACGGGCTGGCGATCTCCACCCTGGAAGGCGGTGTTCTCCTCGATGTGAATACAAGCTTCGAGCGGCTCACCGGCCGTGACCGGGACGCCCTAGTGGGCGCCGACGGAGCCGAGCTGTGGCCGGACCCTACCGCCCGGAGCCGGATCCTCGACGTCCTGAAACGGCGGGGCTCGGTGCGGGACTGGGAAAGCCGCATGGTGAGCGGGGATGGCCGTGAGCGGACCGTCGTCGCTTCTTTCGAGTCGATTGGGCTGGGTGAGGAGAAGCTCCTGCTGACCGTCCTGCGTGACGTCACCGAGCGTCGCCGAGACGAGCTACTGGAGACGGAACGGGCGTCGGCGGTGGACGGCCTTCGGGCGGCGGTGGTGGCGGTGGACGGGGATGACGTGGTCGTGGGCTGGAACTCCGCCGCGGAGCGGCTGTTTCGCCGCGACGGGGCAGAAGCCCTCGGTACGCCATGGGCGAGTTTGAACGTAACGGCGGTGGGGGATGGCGCCGCAGGGCTGTGGAGGGTCGCCCCGGAGGTGGGGCCTGAGGTGGACGTGACCGGGAGATGGATCCAGCTCAGCGGAGCCGAACCCGACCACAAGGGGCCGACCCGATGGTGGGTCGGCCATCCCGTGACGAGGAGGGTGATTCGCCGATGACGGCTCGCCCGAAGCCGAAGAGGGTCAAGCTCGCCGGCGGACCCGGCAGCCTGCCGGCGGTGTTCTTTTTTCTCATGAAGCGGGATCGAATCGTCCAGGTGGGACTCCTGCTGGCGGTGACGACCTTCGTGGTCCAGGCTCTTCCGAGCCCGAACCAGGGACTCCTGTCACGGATCTGCCTGGCCCTCTTCGCGGTCTGCCTCTTGGCGGCCCTGCGGATAGGGCCCATAGGCCGCGCCGGCGGGCCGGAGCGGGGCTTCTGGGACGATGTGACCCTGGCGGCGGCGGCCCTCGCGGCGATCCCGGCGTTCGAGATCCTCGACGCGGTGGCCAGGCCCCGTTCCAGCCTTTGGCTCCTCGCCACCCACCTATTGCTGATCGGTTCCTACACCACCCTACTTTTGGCGGTGGAACGCCAGCACCACCGACGGAGCCTGTGGCGCCCCGCCGACCTCGAACGAACCCTGAGCCTGGCGACGGTGCTGACCCTCGTCCTCGGGATGACGGTCTACTTCTCCCTACCCAGGGCTCTGTCCACCCGTTCGATGGAGTCCCTGTCTCCCCCGACCCATCTCTACGCCGCCCTCGCCCTCGTCCTTGCGATCCGGCTCATGGTCCTCGCCCACCGCTGCGAGGACCCCCGGTGGCGCACCCTCTACTTCTCCCTCGGCGCCATGGCGGGTTTGCTGGTGGCGTTCCATCTGAGTTCCCACGTCGCCTTCGCGCGGATCGGCGCCGCCGACGACCACCGGCAGCCCTGGGCGGCGCCTCTGCTCGTGGCCCTGTTTGCATTCCGCTCCCGGACCTATCCCTTCCCCGGAGGCCGGAGACGGGAGCCGGGGCCGGAGGACGATCCGCTGGACCAAAGCCGCACCAGCCTCGAATCCCTTACCCTGGTCACTGCCCTGGCGATCCCGGCGATGCACCTGATTCTCCACCGCTTCGATCTGCTCCCCGCGTCAGAGCAGGGGGTTCGGGAAGCCTGGATCTTTCCTTGGGTCAGCGGGCTCGGCGCAATCGCCTTCGTTCAGCACCGTCGCCTCGGCCGGCGAATGGTCCAGGCCGTGGAGGAACGCCGTCGAATCGAGAAGATCCTTAGCCACAATGAACGTAGCCTGAGACTCTCGAAGGAGCGGAGGCAGGCGGACGAGGCCCTCTATTTCTCCCGCGAGAAGTTCGCCAAGGCCTTCCGAGCCAGCCCCTACGCCATGGGGATCTCCACCCTCGCCGACGGGCGCCACCTGGAGGTGAACGCCGCCTACGCGGAGGCCCTCGGGCTGGAGGACGCCACCGCCGTGATCGGCCGAACCGCCACGGAGCTCGGGGTCTGGAAGGGGACCGGAGACCGCGATGCCTTCATCCAGGCCCTGCGACGGGACGGCGCGGTGCGGGACTTCGAGCTGCGCTTCGTCAACCGGCGCGGAGAGGAGCGGATGGGCCTCGTCTCCGCCGAGCAGATCGACATCGGCGGCGAACCCTGCATGCTCACGGTCACCCTCGACGTCACGGCGGAGCAACGTCGCCAGGAACGCAACCGGCTGTCCGCTGAGCTCCTGGACAGGGCCGCCCCGGCGGTGGTCCTGATCGACCTGGGGGGCCGGATCGAGTACTGGAACGGCGGAGCCGAAACCCTCTTCGGGGTGAGCTCCCAACGGGCACTGAAGAAGGGCCCTGAAACGCTGCTCTTCAGCGCCGATCCCGGTGCCTGGGGACTGGCCGCGGAAAGGACCCTCGCCGACGGCGTCTGGACCGGCTCTTTGGCCATCCCGACGACTCCCGAGGGTCGTTCCAGGGTAGACGTCTGGTGCTCGCTGGTGCTCGATTCCCAGGGCGTGCCCAGGGCCCGGCTCGTCGTCGCGGAATGAACTAAAATCCGCTTTTACGACGTTTTTACAGATGCCGTCAGACCTGTCCGGCGGCATTCCGTAATCATTGTCGAGTGTCGTCGTGTGCCAGTCGTCCCGGGTTACGGCCGTTGTCCCCACGCTTGGGGCTTCGGATCTGGCAGCGCCGGACGACGCACTCCCCGCCGACCCCACAACGACATCGAAAATCGAGGAAACGGATGTTGATGCAACGAATCCCTGTCGCAACTCGGGTGGCCTGCTGGTCGCTCCTCCTGCTCCTGCTGGTGCCCGCCGTGGCCACCGCCCAATGGACCCACTGGCGCGGCCCCCAGCAGAACGGCGTCTCCGACGCCACCGGCCTGATCTCGTCGTGGTCCAAGGACGGAGCGAACCTGATCTGGCGCCGGGACTTCACCGGCCGCTCGACCCCCGTCCTGGTGGACGGCCGGGTCTGCGCCAACGGCCGTGCCGGCGAAGACATCCTCCGCCAGGAAGTCGTCGCCTGCTGGGACGCCGGCACCGGTGAGCCCCTGTGGGAGCGCCGCTTCAACGTCTACCACACGGCGGTACCATGGAACCGGGTGGGCTGGGGCGCCCTGGCGGCCGACTCCGAAACCGGCCACGTCTACGCTCAGTTCGTCAACGGCCGCTTCGTCGCCTTCGCCCCCGACGGCGACATCGCCTGGGAGTGGCGCCTCCACGAAGACTTCGGACGCTTCTCCGGCTACGGTGGCCGCACGAACACGCCGGTGGTGGACGAGGACCGGGTCATCACCCACGTGATCTCCGCCTCCTGGGGCTCGAACCGCGGCGGCGGCGACCGTTGGGTCGCCTTCGACAAGCGCACCGGCGAGATCCTCTGGGTGTCGGAGAAGGGCTCCCGCCTCAAGGACCTCAACACCTACTCCACCCCCTCCGTGGCGGAGATCGACGGACGCCGGCAGCTGATCGGCGGCGGCGCCGACGGCTGGCTCTACGGCCTCGACGTCCGCACCGGCGAGCAGATCTGGCGCTTCCACCTCTCGCAGCGGGGCCTCAACAGCTCACCGGTGGTGGACGGCACCAAGCTCTACGCCGCCCACAGCGAAGAGAACATCGACACCGGCGTCATGGGGCGAGTGGTCGGGATCGAGCTGGCGGGGGCCTCAGGGGACATCACCAAGACCGGCGAGATGTGGCGGATCGAGGAGCTCCAGGCCGGTTTCGTGAGTCCCTCGGTCAAGGACGGGGTGGTCTACATCGCCGACAACTCCGCCAACCTCTTCGCCCTCGACGGCAAGACCGGCGAAGAGCATTGGGAGGTCAACTACGGCACCGTCGGCAAGGGATCGCCGGTTTTGGCGGACGGCCGTATCTACCTCACCGAGGTCAACGGTCACGTGGTGGTCATCGACCCCAAGAAGGCCGAGGTCACGAGCAACGTCGAGCTAGAGATGCCCGACGGGCGGTATGCAGAGATCTATTCCTCGATCGCCATCGGCTACGGCAGGCTCTACTTCACCACCGAAGAGGGTATCTACAGCTTGGGCGATCCTTCGGCCCCGTTCGATGCATCCGCCGGGGCGCTGGCAGCGAATCCCAAGCCTGAGATGGCACCTGCCGGAGCCAAGGCCGCAACCTTCCAAGTGATTCCCAACGCAGTGGTGACAACCCACGATCAACCGGTCGATTTTCGTGTTCACGCCTTCGACGCCCAGGGTCACCCCTTGGGCGAGGTGGAGGGCGCCACGTGGTCCCTCTCCGGGGTCGCCGGCAAGATCGACGCCGACGGCGTCGCCAGCTTCGACGGCTCGAAGATCACCGCCACCGTCAACGCCACCGTGACCGCCAAGAAGGGCGGTATGGAGGGCACCGCAGATGTCCGGGTCGCTGGTCCTCTGCCCTGGAGCTGGGACTTCGAGGACGTGCCGGTCGGCAAGCCGCCCCACGGCTGGCTCGGCGTCGGCAAGGGGGCCCAAGCCCACGACCTCGACGGCGCCAAGGTTCTCCGTCAGCCCAAGGCCCCCCGGGGCGCCCCCCGCGCCACCATTCTCGCGGGTCCGTCTTCGATGACCGGCTACGAGGTCCAGGCCGACGTCAAGGCCGGCTACAAGCGCAAGCGGACCCGCTCCAACGGGACCGTCGTTTTCAGCGGCGCTTCCGACGCCGGCATCGTCAACAACGGCTACACCATGGACCTCCAGGGTGCCCAGCAGCGGCTCCAGATCCAGTCCTGGACCTCCGAGCGCCGGATGCGGCAGGTCTTCCCCTTCGAGTGGGACCTCGACTCCTGGTACACCCTCAAGATGCGGGTGGACTTCGAAGGTGAGGGGGACGCCCGCAAGGCGATCATTCGCGGCAAGGCCTGGAAGCGAGGGGACTCCGAGCCCGCGGGATGGACCGTCGAAGTCGAGGATCCCCTGCCGATCGACAGTGGCAGCCCGGGCCTCTACACGTTCGCCCCCGAGGAAACCTTCTTCGACAACTTCAGCGTGACCGTTGCTCGATGAATCCACCGGAGGCCCGCTGAGCCACCCGAACGCCCGACGAGTTCTCTGGAAAGGCGGTCGCACGCACCGCGCCGTGCGACCCCCCGCCGACATCTCACCCAACGCTCGAGAGACACGATGATGAAAAACCCCTGGATTCCCGCCCCGGCCACCGCCGTCCTTGCGGCCGCCGCTTTGCTGACCAGCTTCGCCGTACCCGCCCTCGCCGCCGACGGTGAGATGACCCAATTCGGCTACGACCGCAGCCGCAACATGATCTCCGACGCCACCGGCCTCGCCACCGAGTGGGACGTGCGCTCGGGCAAGAACATCAAATGGTCCCAGCCCGCCGGCTCCCAGAGCTACGCCGGACCGGTGATCGGCGGCGGCGTGGTGCTCATCGGCACCAACAACGAAGGCCTGCGCAACCCCGACATCAAGGGGGACAAGGGCAACATCATGGCCTTCGACGAGTAGACCGGCGAGTTCCTCTGGCAGATCATCCACGACAAGCTGCCGGAGTCCAAGCTCCACGACTGGCCCCTCCAGGGGGTCTGCTCGACGCCGGTGATCGAGGGCGAGATCTTCTACTACGTCTCCAACCGCGCCGAAGTCGTGGCCGCCGACCTACGGGGCTTCCGCGACGGCGAAAACGACGGTCCTTAGAAGGACGAGAAGCTCACCGGTGAGTACGCCGGGGACATCCTTTGGAAGCTCGACACCATGGGGGAGCTGGATGTGTTCCCCCACAACCTGGCGGTCAGCTCCCCCATCATCGTCGGCGACCTGATCTTCATCACCACCGGCAACGGCGTCGACGAGGGTCACATCAACGTGCCCGCCCCGCAGGCGCCGAGCTTCCTCGCTATCCACAAAAAGACCGGTGAGGTGGTTTGGGAGAACGCCGACCCGGGCGAAGACATCCTCCACGGCACCTGGTCCAACGCATCCTACGGCGTTGTCAAGGGGCGCCCTCAGGTGATCATGCCCGGCGGCGACGGCTGGGTGTACTCCTTCGAGCCCAAGACCGGCGAGCTGCTCTGGAAGTTCAAC
>JBCDIS010000165.1:0-15474 GCA_038748685.1 Acidobacteriota bacterium
CAACCAGCAGGTCCGCGACGAGACCCTCGCCCACCTGGAGACGATCCAGAACGACGACGGCATCGGCGCCGTGGTGGTCACCGGCGCCGGCGACAAGAGCTTCATCGCCGGCGCCGACATCGGCGAGTTCGAGGGGCGCTCCCCCTTCGATCAGCGTGACGCCATGCGCTTCCCGCGGGTGTTCGACGTCATGGCCAACTTCCCGAAGCCGGTCATCGCCATGATCAACGGCTTCTGCCTCGGCGGCGGCTGCGAGCTGGCGATGTCCTGCGACCTGCGGGTGGCGTCGGACAAAGCACGCCTGGGTCAGCCGGAGATCAAGCTGGGGCTCATCCCCGGCGGCGGCGGCACCCAGCGGCTGCCCCGGCTGGTGGGCACCGGCAACGCCATGCGCCTGATCCTCACCGGCGACATGATCGGCGCCGACGAAGCCCGCCAGATCGGCCTGGTGGACCAGGTGGTCCCCCACGACGAGCTGCGTGAGAAAACCCTGGAGCTGGCGGAGCGCATCGCGTCCATGAGCCCCCTGACCCTGCGGGTGGCGAAAGAAGCAATTCGGGCCTCCGAACGTATGGGGGTGGAAGAGGGTATCCTCTACGAACGCGACCTCTTCTGTCTCTGCTTCTCCACCGA
This sequence comes from Acidobacteriota bacterium, assembly GCA_038748685.1. Lineage (GTDB taxonomy): Bacteria > Acidobacteriota > Thermoanaerobaculia > Multivoradales > J023 > JAUIJL01. Next base: position 634 of record JBCDIS010000165.1, read on the forward strand.
AGACAAGGCCGAGGGCGTCGACGCCTTCCTCGCCAAGCGCAAGCCCGAGTGGAAGGGGCGCTGACCGGCGCCCCCCGGCCCATGGGGTGAGGGGGGCCGGCGACCGAGGCGACCGTCCTCGGTGGGGCATCCATCGGGAGTTTCCATGCCCACGAGAGCCCTGCGCCCGGTCGGTTTCAGCCGTCACCTGACCCTCCCCTCGGCCCTCGCCCCGGGGATCGCCCTGGGCAGCGCCGTCGCCCTGGCCTCCGCGGCGCCGGTGGCCGGGGCGTCGCAGATCGACGTGCCGCTGGTCTACGGGCTGGCGGCGCTGCTGTTTCTGCCCTGGGTGTGGGCCCTGTCGAAGCTGCCGGAGGCGGAGAGCCCGTACCAGCTGGTACGTCGGGGCGGCCCGGCGGGGCCGGCCTTCGCCGCCGGCTGGGTGACCCTGGCGTCGATGGCGGCGCTGGCGGGCCTGCTGGCGAAGACCGCCGCCGCGTGGACGGCCTCCGCCGTCACCGGCCTGTCGGGTCTCGAGATGGAGCCGTGGCGCCTACTGCCCTTGATCCTAGGCCCGGTTCTGGTCAACAGCTTGCTCGGGACCCGGGGGGCTGCCCGCGGAGCGCTGGTGTTCGGCGCCCTGGCCCTCGCGGCCCTCGTGGGCCTGCTGATCCAGCCTTGGGTCCTCGGTGAGGTCGTCACCCAGGCTCCGGACGCGGCGGCGGGGCGGGGGGGCCATCGACTGATGCCGCTGGCGCTTCTGGCGGCGGGGCTGTGGGCCGTCGAGCTGGTGACGGCGCGGCGTCGGCTCCTGCGCCGCCGGCGGACCCGGACCCAAACCGGCGTGTCCTGGGTCGTGCTGGCCCTGTGGATCGGTTGCTGCGGATTCGGGATCCTCGCCTGGTGGGCCCTGCCGGAGGCGTCCTCCGCCGTGGGTGGACGACGGGAACTGGCGCTGGCGGTGCTCGTGGCGCTGGTCTGTGTTCTGGGGTTGACGCGGGTCTTCGCCGCCGCCGCCCGCTCGACCCTGGTGCTGGGGCACGAGGGTCTCCTGCCGAGGGCCGTCGTCGGCCTGCGGAGCGAGGCCGGGGTGCCTGTGGTCCCCCTCGTGGCCCTGGCGGGTCTCGGCGGCTGGGTAACCCTGGCGCCGCACCTCGATCTGGTGGCGGTGGCCAGCTTCGGCATCCTGTCGACGTCGGCCCTGGCCCTGGGGATCCATCTGCGGCGGCGGAAAGAGCGCCAGCCGGTTCCCCCGGGCTCCGCCGTCACCGCCGTGGCCCTGGGGATCTCGGTCTTCCTCCTCGTCATCCTGCCGCCGAAGGCCCTGGGTGTTTCCGCCGCGTGGCTGGGGCTGGGGGCCGCCTACTACCTGGCCTGGGGGCGGCGGGGCCATCGGCAGATGGAGCGCAGCCAGAGCCTGGTGGGGGATGCGGAGGACGTCGAAGACCCGCCGTTCAGGGTGCTCGTGGCGACGGGTGGGGAGCCGCTGGCGACCTCGTGTATCCGCCTCGGGGCGGCGGTGGCGGAGGACCGGGGCGGCGAGTTGTTGGTGCTGCGGGTGGCGCCGTGGCTGGAGGAGGTCCCCCGCAGGGCGATGCGGGCCCGTGCGGAGGTGCTGTGGCGGGACCTCGATCGGCGGCTGGGTCCCCTCGGGGTCTCACCCCGCCCCATCCCCCTGGTGCGCATCGCGCCGACCCCGTCCCAGGGGATCCTGGAGGCGTCGGCGGAGCTGGGGGTCGACCTCTTGGTGCTCGGTTGGGCGGGGGAGGCTGCGGCGGAAGAGCCGGTGGTGGAGCGGGTGTTTCCCGCCACGTCCCTGCCGGTGGCGCTGGTCCGCGGCGGCCTGCCGGAGAAGATCCGCCGGGTGGTGGTGGCCAACGGCGGCGGCCCCCACGCCGGCACCGCCTTCGAGCTCGGTTCCGCCCTGGCGCGGGACGGCGCCGAGGAGATCGTGTCGACCTTTGTGGATACGCCGAGGATCGATCCGGAGCAGCGGCGGCGCGCCGACGAAATCCGCGGCGAAGCGTTCGCCGCCTGGTGCGAGCAGGCGGGGGACCGCCCCATGGAACGGAAGGTACAGACCGCCGCCACCGTCGCTGAGGGGCTCGGGCGGGAAGCCGGCATCCAAGACGTGCTGGTGGTGGGGGCGACCCTCGACCGGCTCCTCGGGCAGACCATCTTCGGCGGACTGGCGGCGAAGCTGGCGACGGAACGGCCCGGTGCGACGATCCTCGTCAAGCGGGGGGAGCCGGTCCGTCGATTCCTCAGCCGGCGTCTCTGGCAGTGGCTATCCAATCCCCTGCCGGTCCTCCCCGACGACGAGCGCACCAAGATTCAACTGGCGATGCGGCGGGCGGCGCGGGCGGAGGTGGACTTCTACCTGCTCATCACGCTGGCGTCGATCATCGCCAGCCTGGGTCTCATGCAGTCCAGCGCCGCGGTGATCATCGGCGCGATGCTGGTGGCGCCCCTGATGAGCCCGATCCTCGCCATGGGCCACGCCATCGCCCGGGGCCATCTGCGCTCCGCCCGCCGCGGCGCGGTGTCGACGATCCGCGGCGTGGCGGTGGCGGTGGCTGCGGGGGCGGCCTGCGCCCTGGTCACGCCCTCCGCCCGGCCGACGGCGGAGATGCTGGCACGTGGGGCACCGGGTCTCCTCGACCTCGGGGTGGCCCTGGCCTCGGGGGCCGCCGCGGCCTACGCCAGCAGCCGCTCGTCCCTGTCGGCGGCCCTGCCGGGGGTGGCCATCGCCGCCGCCCTGGTGCCCCCGCTTTGCGTGGTGGGCTACGGCCTGGGGGCTTCGGAGCTGGGGCTGGCGGGGGGAGCGCTGCTGCTCTTCGTCACCAACCTCTTCGCCATCGTCCTGGCCAGCACGACGATGTTCCTGGCGCTGGGTTTTCGACCCTCCCGGGCGGTACGGCACCCGTGGGTATGGCGGGCGGTTCGATTGGCGATGCTGGTGGTCCTGCTGCTGACCATTCCCCTCACCCTCTCGACCCGCGACGCCCTGCGGCAGGGCAGGTTGGAGGACCGTGTGGAGGCTTCCCTGCGCCTTTTGGAGGGGGACGGATGGCGACTTCAGGCCCTGGACGTGAGGGCCGGCGCCGAGGTGGAGGTGGAGGCGACGGTCCTGGTGGCGGACGGCGCCGATCCCAGGGACCTGGAGGGAATTCGCCGCGGCCTGGAACAAGAGACGGGGCGACCGGTACGCCTGCGGGTCCAATCCCTCCGGGCCACCTTCGCCGAGGTGGGCCCGGAGCGCGGGGACGCAGCGGGGCCGCGGTAGCCCACCGCCGCAGTTCGAGGCAGGGCCCTTCGGGCGACGGGGGGCGGGGCGATCAGGCTACGGTGGTGACGATGGTCCCACGGTCCGCTTCGGGTTGCTCTTCGTCCTCGGGGGGCGCCGGCTGGCTCGACATCTGGTGCCGGAACCAGCCGCAGAAGCGATTGAGGATGTTGCCGCGGGAGAGAAACGGGAGCACCGGCCGCCGGCGCATGCCCAGCTCTCGGTACAGGCGGAGCAGTTCAGGATTCTCGGGGTCCACCTCCAGACCCTCCCGGACCGCCTCGAAGGCGTCCCGTCGGTACTTGGAGGAGAGCAGGCAGGTCTTGGCCATGTTGAGGTAGTTCTCCGGCTGGTAGAACTCCATGGCGATGGCGTGGCGGCAGAGCCGGATGCCGTTGTCGATCTGGCCGCGGTAGCGGGCCAGGCCGAAGCCCAGGTAGGAGTAGCAGAGGCCGGGGAGGTCCTTCTTCGACTGGGTTTCCGCCAGCCATGCGAGGTCCACGAGGCCCTCTTTCCAGTCGCCTTGCCGGCAGTGCTCAAGGCCGCGGTCCAGAATCGCCTGGATGTGCTCTTTCTGAAGGCGAGGCCGGGCCTTCGGAGGAGCCGCCTCTCGGGGGGTCGAACCGTGGGTCATGTGAATCTCCTGTGAGAACAAGAAAGATTCTCATAGCATAAGCCAAATATTGAAAAATTTCAATAGATAGAATGGGGCCACGCGGGTCGACGCCCCCGACCTCCGAAGGGTTCAGGACCCGAAGGCGTCGCCCAGGAGCTCCAGGATCCGGGTCTCGATCCAGCGTTGGTCCCACCACTCGAGGGGATCCACCATCTGGCCGTGGATGAGCACCGAGTAGTGGAGGTGGTCCCCACCCGCGAGCCCCGTGGTGCCGGTGCGGCCCACGGTTTCGCCGCGGGTCACCCCCTGGCCCGCGGTCACGGAGAGGGCGGAGAGATGGGAATAGAGGCTCATCAGGCCGTAGCCGTGGTCGACGACCACCGTGTTGCCGTAGATCCCCAGGTAGTCCGCCAGGACCACGACCCCGCCGGCGGCGGAGGGCACCTCGGCTCGGCGTATCGAGGCCAGGTCGTAGCCGAGGTGGAACTGCTGGTCGACCTCCTGACCGTCGTACAGGTAGGTCCGGCGATCCCCGAAGGTCGCCATCACCCGGCTGCCGGGCAGCTGCAGGAAGGCCTGCCGCCACAGGAACTCGGGCCGCGTCTCCGCCGCCAGGGCGTCGAGGGTTTCGCCGTTCCGGCGGCGCAGGTCGCGGTTGAGGGTGAGGTAGGTGGAGAGGGGGTCGTCCCCGGCCCGGATGTCCGGGGCCCGGGGCAGGATCTCGGTGGCCTTGCGTTCGAGGAATTCGTCGCTGAGGCGGACGGTGTCGTTGGGGCGGGCCTTGAGGTCGAACCGGCGGAGGAAAGGTTGGGAGACCTCGTTGCCGAGCACGTCGGAGGCCCACAGCAGAACCGAGCTGCGGCCGTCTTCGAGGTCGTGGGGGACACCGAAAAGGGCGAAGCGGTCCCCGGTCTCCCCTCCAGGCAGGGGGTAGCCCGGAAACTCCCGATCGCCGATGCGCACGCCGTCGCGGTGGGCGTTGGGGCCTACCCAGTAGACGGCCACGGCGCTGCTGCCTTGCCCCGCGAGGGTGCCGGCGATGTGTTCGAGGGTGGGGGGCGTTAGCTCAACGGGCAGGGTGAGCTCCGTCACCGACGGCTCCGGCCGCCGTAGCCAGGTGCCGGCCCGTTCGCAGGTGACGCGGATCGTCGCTTCCCCTGGAGAAAGGTCCCCCTGGAGCTCCTTGCCGACTTCCAGGTCCAGGCGCTCGCCGTCGGTCTTGGGGCCCCAGAAGGCCCAGTAGGGTCGGGGCTCGTGGGCGACCTCCGCCAAAGGCACCTCGCGGCCGTCCTGGACGAGGTCGACGCGGACCCCGGACAGACCGCGGGAGGGTTCTTCCACGAGCACAGTGATGGGGGTTCGGGGGCCGATGGCCCGGAGGCCGGGTTCCACCGTCACCGTGGGGACGGGGCCGATCCGGGTCCAGCCGAGGGCCAGGGGGGGCCCGCCGACGAGGACGAGGAACAGGAGAAATCGAGGTAGCAGGCGACGGCGCTCGCGGCGATCGGAACGGTACATAGGGGGGTCTCTCGGGGTCGGGGGGCCGTGGTCTCGGGAGGAGAGGGGAAGGGAGCGGACGGTTCCCACTTATACCATTGGGGCCCGAGCACCGATAGAACCCTTGCCCCGAAAGGAGACCGCCGTGGACCTGAACCTGCCGGACGTCGCCCGCCGCGTCATCGAAGACGAGATTGCCAGTGACACGAGCCCCGTGGGCATCGACGCCAAGAAGACCCACGTCCTGATCCTCCACAAGCTGATGGAGATCGAAAGCCGCCTGGAGCGGTTGGAGGCCCGCCTCGGCCCGTGAGCGCAGCGCCCTTCAGGGGTCTTCGGAAAGTCGCATCTCGGCGATGACGATACGGCCGTCCACCCGGGGCTGCCACTCGAGATCCCGGCGGACGGCGTAGAGGTCCGAGATCATCACGAGGGGCAGGAACACCTTGGCCTCAGCGATCTGGACCGCGGCCTGTTGGAGCAGTCCGCGTCGGGTCTCGGTGTTGAAGGCCAGGGAGCTGGCCTCGATCAGACGGTCGACCTCCGGGTCCGAGAAGCCGACGAAGTTGCTGCCCCCGAGGCCCCGGGCGTCGTCGGCGGTGTGGGCTTTGTTGTCGAGGAAGTCGCTGGCGTCCCCCGACACCGAAGACCAACCGCCGTAGTAGAACCCCACATCCCTCGACTTCAGGCGGGGGTACAGCTCGCCCCAGGGGCTGGCGACGGCCCGGGCGCGGATGCCCACCCGGGCGAGCTGGCGGATGATCGGGCCGGCGGGGCGCCCCTCCCGCACGTGGAGGTCGATGTCGAAGCCGTCGGGGTAGCCGGCCTCCCGGAGGAGTCCGCGGGCCGCCTCGGGATCGCAGACGGTCGGACGCAGCTCGGGGGAGTAGCCGAAGACCTCGGGGTTGGTCATCTGGCCGGCGGCGGCTCCGTAGCCGCCGAGGAGCTCTTCCGCCAGGACCCCGCGGTCGAGGGCGAGGTCGACGGCGGCGCGGATTCGGAGGTCGTCGAAGGGGGGGCGTCCGGGATGGAGATGGAGGTAGTGGAGGCGGGGTCCGAGCCGCTCGCGGATCTCGAGATTCGGCTCCTTCCCCAATTCCTCCGCCTCGACGCCGGGGACCTCGTGGATCAGGTCCAGCTCCCCTCGCCGCAGAGCGTCGAGGCGATCCCCTTGCCGGTCGAAGAAATGGAACTCCGCCCGCGTCACGTCCGGTGGCCCCCGCCAATGGCCGTCGAACGCCCGCATGGCGATGCTGTGGCCGGGTTCCGAATCCCCCAGCGTGTAGGGCCCGGAGCCGATGGGTCGCGAGATTCTCGGGGGGGCGTCCACCGGCACAATGTAGACCAAGGCGAGCTTGCCGAGCAGCAGGGGGGCGGAGCCGCGGGTCGAGACCTCGACGGTCGTCCTGTCGACGGCGCGGACGTCGGTCACCGAGGCGAGGTAGCCGTCCACCCGGCTCTCGTCGTGGTCCCGCGCCCGCAGCAGACTGCCGACGACGTCTTCGGCGGTGAGGGGGCGACCGTCGTGGAAGGTGACTCCGTCCCGCAGCCGAAAGCGCCACACATCCTCCGCCGGGGTCGACCAGGAGACCGCGAGGGCCGGTTGGATCCGGCGCTCGGAGTCGAAGGTCACCAGGGTCTCGAAGAGATTGTGGAGAACCGTGAAGGTGACGGCGTGGTCCTGGAGATGGGGATCCATCGTCACGGGCTCTCCAGCGAGCCCGATTCGAAGGGCGGAGTCCGGAGTCGGCGTCTGGCCGCAGGCCCCGCCGAAAAACGCCGCCAGGGCAAAGGCGGCGAGGGCCGAGGGAACCGCCGCCCGTAACCGGGAAATCGGTCCGGCGATGCCTTGGAAGGTTTGGGGGTCCCGAAGGAAGTGCATGTTGGCTGGGGGGCTCGCCGTCCCGTGGAAGATCTCAAGATATCACGGGCTCGGCGGCGGATCCGGCGGCGGTCCGAGCGCAATGTCCGGCGTAATCCGTTCGCCTCTACAATGCGTCCTCGAAAGGCCCGGCCGCCCTGGAGAGACGGTTCGGCCGGTCCCTCGATCCTCGACGGGATCCGAGCCGTCGTTCACCGAAGCCCCCGCGGAAGGAAGGAGCAGCCCATGGGATTGGATGACAAGGCCCTTGGAAGCGGATCCCTCCCGGGGGGAATCGCAGCCGCCATCGCCGGGGATCGGCTCCGCGCGCGGCGCCTGCTGTGGCGGGCCGCGGTCACCGAGCCCCACAACGAGCTGGCGTGGCTGTGGCTGGCAAAGGTCTCCGAGAACACTGCCGAGTACGAGCACGCCCTGGCGCGGGCGGTGGTGGCGAATCCCCAGAATCGCAAGGCCCGCATGTCCCTGGAGATCAGCCAGGCGGACTGGCGGGACCCCGCGCGGCCCTGGCCCAACGGCCGCTGCCCGTTCTGCCACGTGAGCTTCGCGGAAGAGCCCAGGGAATGCGTCCGCTGCGGGGCGATCCTGAGCTTGGAGGATCCGGAGGTCTTCCTCGAGCCCCTGGAGGTTGACCGAACCTGGGTCCGCGGGTTCGTCGACCGGGCGACCGGGGAGGACGGCCCCTCGGGACCGGAGCACCACCGGACCCTCGGCCTCGCCTACCTCAACCTCGGGGACCTGACGGAGGCCCTGGCCCAACTTCGCTGCGTCGCCGACTGGATGCCGGAGGATCTGGTGGTCCACCGCGCGGTGGTGACCCTCGCCACGAGCCTCGACCGCGGTTCCGGGGCGTCCTGCTTCGAGACCGACACCATCGATCGGCCGAGTCACGAAGAGCTCGGCTTGGCGTGAGGCGCCGTGCCATCTGCGCTCTTGGGAGGCGCTGGGTCCCCCAGCGTTTTTGGGGAACAGGTCTCGCCGATTCCGGCACCGCCGTAACACTGGCGCCGGGGTGGACGTAGTCACCGGCGAACCCAGCCCGCACCCAACCAGGGCCCAGTGACGAGGAGACATTCCATGGACGCCGGCTTCCGCTTTCTCCGACACATCTCGAGACGCCTGGTGAAGCATCCGGGGTCGAGCGCCATCGCCGTTTTCGCCATGGCCCTCGGCATCGGTCTGACCACCGCGATGTACTCGATCATGGACGGTATCTACCTGCGGGGACTGCCCTTCGAGGACGGCCACAGGCTGATGCACCTGGAGCGGACCCAGCTCGGGCCGGAGGAGCGGGCGATCGAGGTGGACCAGCACGAGTTCTTGGACTGGGTCCAGCAGCAGACCTCCTTCGAAGGCCTGGCGGGGTTCCACAGCGGCACGGTCAATCTGGCGGGGGACGGGACGCCGGAGCGCTACGACGGATCGTGGATCTCCCACGACTTCCTGGAGCTCCTGCGGGTGCGCCCCGTCGTGGGACGGGGATTCCGAGCCAGCGACAGCGAAGAGGGTGCCGAGCAGGTGATGCTGATCGGCTACCACGTCTGGCAGAAACGCTTCGGCGGCGACCCCTCGGTGGTGGGGCGGAAGGTCCGCGCCAACGCCCGTCCCGCCACCATCGTCGGCGTGCTGCCGCAGGGTTTCCGGTTCCCCCTCGAGGAAGATGTCTGGATGCCCCTGGTGTTCGAAACCTCCCGTGCGAAGCGGGGGGACACGGTGACCCTCGAGGTCTTCGGCCGGCTGCTGGACGGCGTCGACCTCGACCGAGCCGCCGGCGAGATGGCCCTCATCGCCCGCCGCTTGGAGGAGCAGTACCCGGAGCACAACGAAGGCATGGGCATCGTCGTCCAGCCCTATGTCCACGAGTTTATCAACGAAGAGGAGCGCACCCTCCTCGGCGTGATGTTCGCGGCGGTGCTGTTGGTGCTGCTGGTGGCGTGCTTCAACGTCGCCAACCTTCTGATCGGCAGGGCCTCCCTACGGGGGCGGGAGCTGGCGATCCGCTCCGCCCTCGGCTCCGGGCGCCTGCGCTCCCTCCTCGGGATCCTGGGGGAGGCGATGGGGATCGCCGCCCTCGGCGCCATCTTCGGCACGGCCCTGGCGTACTTCGCCGTCGGGGCCTTCGACCGGGCCCTCCTGGCGATCGATCCCCCCTTCTGGATCGACGTTTACCTCAGCGCCCCGGCCCTGCTGGTGGCCTTGGCGGCGACGGTGGCCGCCGCCCTGGTCTCCGGTCTGGTGCCGGCGTTGCAAGCCTCCCGGCCCGACGTCGCCCAGGTGCTCCAGGACGCCAGCCGCGGCTCCACCAGCTTCCGCCTGGGCTGGGTGAGCCGGATCATGGTGGTGGGGCAGGTGGCGATCTCGGCGGCGCTGATGGTGGGGGCGGGGTTGACGGTGCGCAGCGCCCTGGAGGTCACCGGGTACGACATGAAGTTCGACGGCGACAAGGTGCTGACCGCCCGCATGGGTCTCTTCGAGGGCACCTACCCCGAGGTGGAGGACCGCCGCAGGTTCTTCGACGATCTGCTGCGTGCCGTCCGTGAGCGGCCGGAGGTTCGGTCCGCTGCGGTGGCGACGGTGATCCCCACCGACGTCGAGATCGGCGGCGGCGGTACCCGCTTCGAGCGTCCGGGGGAAAGCTACGAGACGCCGGGGCAGATGCCGACGGCCCGCCTGGTCCACGCCACCCCAGGGTACTTCGAAACCCTGAAGGTGCCGATCCTGGCCGGTCGGGGTTTCGACGTCTCCGACCGCGCCGACGCCGCCCCGGTGGCCATCGTCAACGAGGAATTCGCCCGCCGGGAATGGCCGGGGAAGAACCCCATCGGTCAGCGGATCGACCTGTGGCGGGGCGAGCAGAGGGAGGCGGAGGATCCGGAGGCGGGGTGGGTGGAGGTGGTGGGCCTGGTTCCCACCTTGCGCTTCGCCGACTTCAGCAATGAAGACGACCAGCACGGCATCTACGTGCCCCTGGCCCAGGACACCCCGCGGTTCGCCTGGATCATCGTCGGCACCCGCGGTGACCCCCTGGAGTTCATCGAGCCCCTGCGGCGCACGGTCCTCCAGGTGGATCCGGAGCTGCCCCTCTACTTCGTCCGATCCATGGACCAGGTGCTGACCCAGACCCTGTTCCTAGGGAACATCCTCACGGTTCTGTTCAGCATCTTCGGCGCCGTCGCGCTGGTTCTGGCCTGCGTCGGGCTGTATGGGTTGATGGCCTTCGCCGTCACCCAGCGGACCCAGGAGATGGGGGTCCGGATGGCCTTGGGGGCGCAGCAGCAGGACGTCCTCGGAATGGTGCTGTCCCAGGGGATGCGCCAGACCGTCGTGGGCCTCGGCCTGGGGCTGATCCTGGGGGCCGGGCTGGCGCTGGCCCTCACCCGTTTCCTCTTCCAGGTCGACGCCATGGACCCGGTGACGTTCCTCGGCATCCCGGCGCTGCTGCTCGTGGTAGGGCTTCTGGCGTGCCTGATTCCCGCCCTCCGCGCCGCGGGGGTGGACCCCATCGAGGCCCTACGCTACGAGTGACCCTTCTCTCGGGCCCCAGGGTCAAGGGGCCCCAGGGTCAAGGGGCCCCAGGGTCAAGGGGTCCCGGGGCCGACGGCGGCGATGGCGTCGCACAGCCGGTCGACGTTGCTTTGGGTGATGCCCGCGACGTTGATACGACCCGAGCCGACCATGTAGATGCCGTGGTCGATCCGCAACCGCTCGACCTGCTGCGGTCCCAGGCGGGAGTAGGAGAACATGCCGTTCTGCCGGTCGATGAAACCGTTGCCGGAGGCGTGGAGGGATACCCCCCGGGCGTCGAGCCCCTCGGCGAACTGTCGACGGATACCGCGTATGCGTCCACCCATGGCGGCGAGCTCCTCCAGCCAGAGGCGGCGTAGCTGGGGATCCCCGAGAATTTCGCGGACGATGGCGGCCCCGTGCCCCGGCGGATTCGAGTAGTTGCGGCGCACCACCTGCCGAACCCGGCTGAGCACCGCCGCGGCCCGCGGTGCCGAATCGGTCACCAGGGTCAGGGCGCCCACCCGCTCGTTATAGAGGCCGAAGTTCTTGGAGAAGCTGCTGGCCACCATCACCTCCGGCAGTTCGCCGCAGAGGATCGGTAGCCAGGCGGCGTCCCGCCGCACGTCGTCGGCGAAGCCCTGGTAGGCGAAATCCACCAGGGGAACGAGCCGGCCCGCCGCCAGGGTGCGGGCGACGCGGCGCCACTGCTCCGCCGTGGGGTCGACGCCGGTGGGATTGTGGCAACAGCCGTGGAGGATTACGACGTCGCCGGGATCGGCACCCCCGAGGGCCTCCAGCATGGCCTCGAGGTCGAGGCCGTTGGTCTCCGGGTCGAAGTACGGATACTCGGCGATCTGAAGGGTGCCGCCGCCGAAGACCGCGGGGTGGTTGGGCCAGGTGGGGCGGCTGAGCCAGACCCTGGCCCCCGGCTGGATGTCTTCGAGGAGGTCCGCCGCCACCCGCAGAGCCCCCGTGCCGCCGGGGGTGTGGACGGTGGCGGCGCGGCCCTCCCTCAGAACTTCGTGATCGGTACCGAACAACAGCTCGCGGACGAGGCGGCCGTAGTCCGGGTGCCCTTCGATCGGGAGATACGACTTGCTGGCCTCGTTGGCCAGGATCCTTCCCTCGGCCTCCTTGACCACCCGTAGGATCGGGGTGCGGCCGTCTTCGTCTCGGTAGACTCCGGCGCCGAGGTTGATCTTGTCCGGACGGGGATCCTTGGCGAAGGCGTCGTTGAGACCGAAGATGGCGTCGGGCGGGGCCGGGGTCACGTGTCCGAACATCAAAAGACTCCGAGGAGTTTAAGGGGGCAGGAAGCGTATCAGTGTCTGCGGGGCTCCGAACCCTGGGTTCCGAGGCCCGACGGCCCGCTATACTGGTCGTGGAGCCCGGTCCCCGGACCTGTGGCGGTCCGAGGACGGCGGCCTCCGCAACCCGGCCCCCAAAGGAGCACCCATGAGCGACGAATCCAAGCCTGTGCCCCACGACGACCCCGACCTGGTGACCGTCTTCGCAACCTCCCAGGTCGACGTCGGGCCGGTGATCAAGTCGATCCTCGACGGTGCGGACATCCCGTACGTCACCGGCGGCGACGCCCTGATGGAGCTGTTCCCTTCGGACTTTCTGGGCACCCACCGCAGGCCCCGGGAGCTGACGTTCAAGGTCCCGGCGGACCGTGCGGAGGAAGCGAAAGCCCTCTTGACCGAAGTCGGGGACGCGGACCCCGGAGACGGCGCGGATCCTCAGGCTCCGTAGACGGGCCCGAGGGGGAGCCTACTCGGGGACCAGCTCCACCCGGGACCCGAAGCGCGGCTGCCCCTCCTCGTCGCGCACGTCGGCTATCAGGTGGACGGCGCCGTCGCCGCCCCGCACGAGGCGCAGGTAGGCGTAGTTGTGGACCCCACCTTCGCCGTACAGGATCGCCGGCTGGAGGGAGGGATCGAGCTGGGTCGGCGTCGGGGGGGAGCGGGCCGACAGGGGGCCGCTGACGAATTCGTGCATCAGCAGGCTGTCGCCGTCGCCGTCCATGTCGATGTCGTAGCGCAGGCTGATGGCGAAATGGACGTCCGTGGCGACGAAGACGACGTTGCGGATGTCTTGGCCGTCGAGGAACTTCAGCAGCTGGACCTGCTCCGACTCGAAGCCGGTACGCTGGGAGAAATCAGAGCGCTGGCCGTTGGCGAAGCTGTCCCGGCCGAAGAGGAAGGAACGGGAGCCGGTGGGGATCGACAGGGGGACATCGTTGCTGATGATTTTCCACGTGGCGTCCGATTTGGCCAGGCCATCCTTCAGCCACTCCAGCTGCTCTTCCCCGAGCAGGGTCTTGGCGTTTGAAGGGCGGTCCACGAGGTCGTTGTAGCTGCGGTAGGAGCGGGAGTCGACGATGAAGATTTCCACCTCTTTGCCCCAGCGCAGGGACCGGTAGATGCGGTCGTCCTCCCCCCGGGGGATGGGATTCCACCAGAAAAGGGCGTCCCGGCCGGCCCGCACCAGCTCGGCGTACCCCGGCCGCCGGGGGTTCGGCAGCCACTGGGGCCAGGAAGCGCCGAAGTCGTTGATCACCTCGTGGTCGTCCCACTGCGCCAGCATGGGCACCGCCGCCAAGAAGTTCCGGTGGTGGGGGTCGGCGCGGTTGTAGCGCCAGTGGCCGAAGAAGCTCTCCAACAGCTGCTCCCGATTCGTCCAGTCCATCTGCGGCGCCGCCACCGACATGAAGTCCCCAGGGATGTTCACCCAGCCGTCGGGGCCCCGGGCGGGGCAGACGCCGTCGGCGTAGATCATGTCGCCGTTGGCGATCAGAAGATCGGGGGCGAGGTCGAGCATCGAACGGAAGATCGAGTAGCCGCGGTCGACCCGGCGGCAGTACCCCTGCCCGCCGAGGTCGCCCCCCACCACCATCCCCAGGAGGGCGCTGTCGTCGGCCGCCGGCGCGGTGCGGAACCGGCCCTCCGCCGTCTCGCCGCCGGGGGCGGTGAATCGGTAGTGGTAAAGGGTGCCGGGCTCGAGGTCCCCTACCGGCACCCGCACGGTCCAGTCCTCGTCGGCCCCGACCTCCACCTGCAGCTTGCGGGCCCCGGTGAGGGCGGGGGCGAGGAATGACGCCTCGGTGCCCACGTGGAGGGTCAGGTCCGCCGCCCCCGGCGCTCGGGTCCAGAGGAGCACCGACTTGGACGAGGTCACGCCGCTGGCGACGCCTTGGGGAAAGGCCTCGGACCCGTCGTTCTTTTCGGGGGCGTCGGACGCCGAGGCGGAAAGCGCCGTCGCCAGCATCAGCGCGAAGGCGAAGGGGCGGACGGCGAGGGGATTTGGCACGATGGGATCTCCTTGGAAGGCGGCGGTCTTGGGGTCAATCCCCGTCGGAAGGCTCGGGTAGTCTGGTTTCGTGGACCCGCACCCAGCGGATGCCGTGGCGCTGAGAGTCGTCCCGCTCCAGGATGGCCGTGTTCTGGCGACCGCGGCTCTCGCCGGCGTGATCCTGCCAGTATTCGAACGTCACGAGGGCGTGGCTTTCGCCGAGGCGCCGGAAGTCGAAGTTCTCGACCCGGGTCCGCCCGGCGGGCTGCCCGTCCTTCGTCCACCAGCCGTTGTCGGGCCAGATACCTTGGAAGAGTACCGACTTGGGAAGCATGTGTCCGGACGAGCTGATGTAGGAGAAGTCGTCCGCCAGGACCCTCTCGAATTCCGCCTGACCGGCCTCGGAGGCCTCGATCTCTGCGTTGAACCAGCCCTGGAAAAAGCGGTGCAGGGCGAGGACCTCGTCGTGGCAGCGTCGCCTGAGCTCGTCGTCGGTCCAGGGCTCGGCAGCTTCGGCGTCGACGGAAATCGGGTTCTTGGGGGTCGCGGGGGGCGGGTCCGCGGCGGCGGCACGGGGGGCGACACCCGGGGCGAGGGTCGCCAGCAGCGCGGCGACGGCGAGGCGGTGGATCCAGCGCATGGTGAGTTTCTCCTTGCGGTGGATCCTACCGGGAAGCGGGGGGAGCGGAAACGCCCAACGCGGCGCAGCCCGGACTCGGGGGGGGTCCCGGCTGCGCGTTTTCGGGCCTAAAAAAGCCGCCGGGGGGCGGGTCCCCGCCCGGG
>JBCDIS010000166.1:0-15454 GCA_038748685.1 Acidobacteriota bacterium
CCCGGAGCTGGGAGTTGGCGAAGCAGCCGAAGCATCCGGCGGTGGCGGAGAAGTCCCCCGTGAGGTCCACTTCGAGGCGCGGACCGACGCTCCGGTAGGTGTCCCTCAGCGACGCTCGGCACGCCGGTGGCCTGGGGGTCGCCCCGAAGGCCCGCCCAATCTAGGGCCCAGGGCAGAGGAGGGCTTCAACGGCGGCCCAAGGGTTTTTTGGCCCAGGCAGAACGTGGGAGAATCCGCCGGAGATGATCCAGCAAGATCCCCTGCGCCGTGACCCCGCGTTCCTGGACTTCGGGGACTTCCGCCTCGACCTGGCGAACCGCCTCCTCTACCGAGCCGGCGAGCCCGTGGACCTGACGCCGAAGGCGTTCGACACGCTCCTGGTGTTGGTGCGGCGCGCCGGGCAGGTGGTGCCGAAGGACGCGCTGATCGAGGAGATCTGGCCGTCTAGCTTCGTGTCGGAGGCGACCCTCAGCCAGAATATCTACATCCTGCGTCGGCTCCTCGACCCGGAGGACACCCGTCGCTGGATCCGGACCCTGCCCCGTCGGGGTTACCGCTTCGAAGGGGAGGTGGTCGCTGTCGACGGTGATCCCGCCGCCCCCGCCGGGTTGCCGGAGGGCGCGTCGGCCGCCTCCGTCGGTATCGCCGACATCCGCTCCCTGGCGGTGCTGCCCCTGCGCCCCCTGCGGCAGGACGAAGAGGGAGTGTTCCTCGGCCTCGGGATCGCCGACGCGGTGATCACCAGCCTCAGCAATCTGCGCCAGCTCTCGGTTCGGGCGACGAGCGCGATCCTCCGCTACGCCGATGGTGTCGAAGGCGGCGGGGGGGACGTCGCGGCCATCGGCCGTGATCTCGGGGTGGAGGGGGTGCTCGAAGGCACGGTGCAGCGCAGCGGCTCCCGGCTGCGGGTCACCCTGCAGCTGATCTCGGTCGCGTCGGGGGTCCCCTGCTGGGCGGAGAGCTTTCGGGGGGACTACGATGACCTTTTCGTAGCCCAGGACGCCGTGGCCCGTGAGGTGGTACGCCGCCTGCGCCTGACCCTGACCCAGGGGGAGGCGTCGAGCTTCGCCCGTCCCCCCACCGAGAGTCTCGAAGCGTACCGAACCTATGTCCGCGGACGGTACAGCTGGAATCGGCGCAGCGCCGCCGACCTGCGGCGGGCCATCGAGCTGTTTCGGCAGGCGGTGTCCGAAGATCCCACCTACGCCCGCGCCTACTCCGGCCTCGCGGACGCCCTGATCCTGCTGCCGTTCTACGGCTCCGCGCGGCCAACCGACGCCTTCCGCCAGGCCCGGGAGGCGGCCCGCCGGGCCCTCGAGCTGGACGACCGCCTGGCGGAGGCCCGCACCTCGCTGGCGTACACCGATTTTATCTATTCCCGGGACTGGCCGGCGGCGGAGTCGGGCTTCCTGAGGTCCCTGGAGCAGGATCCGTCGTACCCCACCGCCTGCCACTGGTACGCCTTCATGCTGACGGCCCTGGGTCGCCACGGCGAGGCGATCGAGATGGCGGGCCGGGCCCACCACCTGGATCCCCTGTCCCTGGTGATCAGCACGGACCTGGCCCTGGCCTACTACTTTGCCCGTCGCTTCGAAGAGGCACAGGCCCACCTGGCGGGGGTGGTGGAGGTGGCCCCCGATTTCGGCTACGCCCACTTCGCCCTCGCCCTGTGCTCTAGTCAGATGGGTCGCCACGACGACGCCGTGGAGGCAGGTCGGCGGGCGGTGGAGATCCTCGGCGACAGTATGGCGGCCCGCGCCGCCCTGGGCTTCAGCCTGGCACGGGGCGGCCAAGTCGTCGAGGCTCGGTCCCTGCTGGGGGGCGGCGATGGAGCCCTGACCGGCGGCAGCCTGAGGGCCCTGGTTCTCACCGGCCTGGGGGACTCGGAAAGCGCCTTCGACGAGCTCGATCTGGCGATCGAGGACCGCTCCCGCTTCGCGGTGCTCCTCGGGGTGTGGCCGGCCTTCGACCCTCTGCGGGGGGACCCGCGGTTCCCGGACCTGCTCCGGCGGCTGTCGCTCTCCGGCCCGTAGCCCCCCGTCGTCCCTCAGCTCATTGGAAGCGCGCCGGGTCGACGCAGAAGCTGAGGCGGCAGGCGTCGAAGAAATCCCGCGGCTCGTTGTCCCGGGTGTCGCGGCGGGCGAGGTGGCCCATCTCGTGGAGGAGCAGGGACGCCAGCTCGCAGCTGCGGGGTCCGCGGAAGCAGCTCGGGTCGACGTAGATCCGTTCGAAGGGCTCGCGGGCCTGGGCGGCGCCGCAGATTGGGTCCCCGATCCAGCGGTTCGGGCGGCGCAGCCGCCTGGGGACCACGGTGGGGGGCACGTCCGCCGCGAGCCAGGCGTCTAGGTCGACCCCGAGGTGGTCGAAGTAGGCGCGGCAGGCGGGGGCGGCGCGGATCTGCTCCCGCAGCAGCTCGGCGGCCCGCTGCACCTTCTTCTCCAGGCCCCCCGCCGCCGTGGCGTGACGCGGGACCCTGCCGGCGGCGTCGGGGCCCATGGGCTGGACCACGAGGGCCGACGCTGGGGCGGCGAGGAGTAGGAGAAGGACGGGGATGGGACGAAAAAGGCGGCGGAAATCTGGCATGGCGACCTCCTGGGTGACGTTCGCATCCAGCCTAGGGCTTTCCGGCCTCCGGGTCGATTGGCAGAAATGACAGTCTTCGATAATATTCAGCCATGACCTCCTCCAACCCGCGAAACATCCATTCCCGCGTCGCCATCCTGGCCTACGACCGACTCTTCACCTTCGACTACGCCGTAGCGGCGGACCTCTTCGGCCGCTGGCGACCCGGGATCGAGGAGTGGTACGAGCTCGACGTCTGCCTGGTGGATCCGCCCCCGGTGCGGGGGGTGGGGGGCGTCGTCATCGACGGCCGGTACGACCTCGAGGTGCTGGATCGGGCCGACACCGTCGTGATCCCCGGCTGGCGCGATATCGACGATGCGCCTCCGGCGCCCCTCTTGGAGCGCCTTCGTCAGGTCCACCGCCGGGGGGCGCGACTGCTCTCCATCTGCACCGGCTCCTTCGTCCTCGCCGCCGCCGGCCTGCTGGACGGGCGCCGCGCCACCACCCACTGGGCCTTCGCCGAGGCCATGGCGGAGCGCTTCCCGGACGTGGAGGTGGATCCCGACGTGCTCTACGTCGACGAAGGGCGGATCCTGACCTCCGCCGGCTCCGCCGCGGGGATCGACCTGTGCCTTTACGTGATCCGCCAGGACCTCGGGTCCCAGGTGGCGAACCTGGTGGCCCGGCGCATGGTGGTCCCCCCCCACCGGGACGGCGGGCAGTCCCAATTCATCGCTCCGTCGATGGGGGCGGCGGCGGAGAACAGCCTGTCGGGGCTGCTGGACTGGCTGCGCCGCCACCTGGACCGGAGCCACACCGTCGAAAGCATGGCCCTGCGGGCCGGATTCACGCCGCGGACCTTCGCCCGGCGATTCCAGGAGGCCGTCGGCACCAGCCCCCACCGGTGGCTCACCCGGGAGCGGGTGCTGCTCTCCCAGGAGTTGCTCGAAACCACCTCGGCGTCCATCGACCGGGTCGCCGAACGGTCGGGGTTCGGCTCGGCGCAGGTGCTGCGCCTGCACTTCCGGCGGCAGGTGGGAACGTCCCCCACCGGCTACCGCAAGACCTTCCAGTGCCGCCTGTCCCAGCGTCGCGGGGTGGCCCTCTGTTGACGGACGCCGCCCGGTCCGCCGCTCCCAACCTAGATCCCGCCGGCTTCGACGGCGGTGCGACCCTGCCGGATCCGATCGGTGAGGCGGCGGCGCGAGCCCATCTCGAACGCCAACTCCGCCGTTCTCAGCTCACCCAACCCCGTCGGGACCCCCTGTCGCTCCCCACGAGCCGGCAGTACGCCGCCGATCTGACCTACGTCGCCGGTGGACTGCGGGACGGTCAACCGGTCGCCGTTTGGCGGTTCGTTCTGGTCTGGTCCTCCGATCCATCGGTGGCTCCGGTCCGCACCGACCTCTCCGACCGCCATCTCATGGTCGGGGCGGTCACCCCCGGGGGCGGCTCCTACCACGCCATCTATCCACCTGACATGGGTCCGATCACCGACGCCGCCGGGGCGAGCGAGCTGGCCGTCGTCGACGGCTTCCTCTACGCCGAGCGCGAGGGCGTGCTCGACCCCTACCGGCAGCGGTGCGGTGAGGCCCCCAGGCGCTGGCGACCCCACTATGAGCTCGCCATGGTCGCCGCCGCGTCCAGCCTTGATCTGCTACCCCTTCCGGGCCCACCGGGGGAAGCTGTGGAGGCCGCCGAGAAGGCCGCCCTTCGAGCCAAGAAGCAAGCGAATCCGCAGGCTCTCCTCGGCTGGCTCTTGGAGCTGGGGGGCCGTTGCTCCGCCGCCGCCGACGCCTACGGCCGCGCCGCCGAGCTGAAAAAGGGGAGCTCCGTGTTCGCCTACGCCTGGGCGGATAATCTCCTCTTCGCCGATCGCTTCGAAGAGGCCCGACGCGCCTTCGAAGAAGCCCATCGGCGAGCCCGCGACGCCCGCGGCGAGACCCTGGAGCCCGGACCCCATCGGCCCGCCGTCGTCGACAGGATCAAGGCTTGGGTCCTCGGCCAGGGGGAGAGGATCCGTGCCAAACGGGAGGGCCGGGGGACCCGCACGGCGCAAGAAGCGGTGCTGACGGAGCAGCGCGAGCTGCTCGCGTTCGATCCGGAGCAGGTCCCGGCGCCCTTCCGCCACCTGGTCCCCCTGGTCGAGGCCTGGGCCATCGGCGACGACGCCGTCATCTCCGAGGCGGTGGCCGGCGCTTCGCGCGCCGACAAGCGGAGAATCCGCGCCGCCCTCCGGGGCCATCGGCGGGCCCTCAACGACTGGCTCGACACCTTCGCTCCCCAAAGGTTCCCTCCTGAGGCCGTCGCCTTCATGACCTTCCTCCTCGCCTGTGAGGAGATGGACATCTGAATCCGCCGACCGGAGGCGCCGCGGGACCCCGCGATAAGCTGGCGGTCCCATGGAGACCCGGGCGACGGACTCAGCCGGCGACGTCACGAAGCTTCTGAGGCGCTGGCACGGCGGCGACGGCGAGGCCCTCGAACAGCTGATCCCGCTGATCTACGACGAGCTGCGCCGCCTGGCGGACCGCCACCTCCGGGGCGAATCGCAGGTGTTGACGCTACAGCCCACGGCCCTGGTCCACGAGGCGTATCTGCGGCTGGTGGATCTGCGGTTGGAGTGGCGGGGGCGGGTCCACTTCTTCGGCGTCGCCGCCGGGATCATGCGACGGATCCTGGTGGACTGGGCGCGGGCCCGCAAGCGGCTCAAGCGAGGGGGTGGCCGTCGTCCCCAGAGTCTCGGAGACCTGGACCCCGCCGTCACCGCCGCCCCTGATTTGACGGAGGTGGACGAAGCCCTGCGGCAACTCGAAGCCCGGGACCCCCGCAAGGCGCGGGCGGTGGAGCTTCGCTACTTCGCCGGCCTCACCAATGACGAGATCGCCGAGGTCCTGGGGGTCTCCCGCCCCACCGTCGAGCGGGACCTGCGGATGGCGGTGGCGTGGCTTTCGGACGTTCTGCTGCCGGGGAGGGCCTCGAACCATTCCTGAGTCCCGATCCCCGACCCCCGGCCCCCAGGACGCGGAGGGAGCCTGGTCCGATCTCGAACGGCGGTTCCACGCCGCCGCCGAGCTCGGCCCGGAGGAGGGTAGGGCGTTCCTCGACCGAACGTGCGAGGACCCGGTCCAGCGGCGTCAGCTGCTTTCGATGCTGGCCTGGGACCGCCGCGGCAGCGATCCGATCGCCGCCGCCCTGGGGGAGCTGAGGGTGCCCGCCGGCGGCGGCGGAGAGGAGGGCCTCAAGGTTGCGGGGCCATATCGCCTTGTCGAAAAGATCGGCCAGGGGGGCCTCGGTGCGGTGTACCGGGGGGAGCGCGCCGACGGAGAGTTCCGCCGCGACGTGGCGGTGAAGGTGGTCCGCCGCGACCTGGTGTCGGCGGCGCTGCTCGAAGACCTGCGGCTCGAACGTCAGGTCCTCGCCCGGCTCGAGCACCCGAACATCGCCCGCCTCTACGACGGCGGCGCCGGTCCGGGGGGCCAGCCCTTCCTGGCCATGGAGCTCGTCGACGGTCGCCCCATCGACGCCTATGCCGCGGAGCTGCCCCTTCGGGCTCGTCTCGATCTCTTCCTACACGTTTGCTCAGCGGTGGCCTACGCCCACCGAAACCTGGTGATCCACCGGGATCTCAAGCCGTCGAACATCCTGGTGACGGCGGAGGGGGTTCCGAAGCTCCTCGACTTCGGCCTAGCGGACTCGCCTACGGCGGAGACGGGGGCCCTGACGGAGACCAGGGCCGAGGCGGAGACAGGGGCCGCGCGACCCTTCACCCCAGACTACGCAAGCCCGGAGCAGGCCGCCGGCGAGCCCCTGACCACCGCCACCGACGTCTACTCCCTCGGCGTCGTCCTTTTCCGCCTGCTGAGCGGCGAAGCCCCCTACCGCTTCGGGCCCGGCACCGACCTCGGCGCGATCATCCGCACCCTCGGCAGCGCCGACGTCGAACCCCCGTCTGCGGCGGCCCGGCGGGCGGGCTTTCCGTCCTGGGCCGCCCTCCGCGGCGATCTGGACGCGATTACGTTGCGGGCGATGGCCCGCCGACCCCAGGACCGCTACGGGTCGGTGCAGGAACTGGCGGACGACCTGCGCCACCACCTCCACGATCGTCCGGTGGCGGCGCGGACCCCCACGGTTCGCTACCGCGGCGCCAGGTTCCTGCGCCGTCACCGCCTCGCCGTCGCCGCCGCTGGGTCGATTCTGGTGGCCCTGGCCCTCGGACTGGTGTCGACCCTCTGGTCCCTCGAAAGCGCGCGGTCGGCGAAGGCCCGCGCCGAGGCCCACCTAGCGGAGCTGAGCCGGGAGCAGGGCCGCGCCCAGCGGATGATCGAAGGTTTCGTCGACACCTTCCGACTGGCGGACCCCGGCGAGGCCCGGGGGGAGACGATCTCGGTCCGCGAGCTGATCGACCGCAGCGTCGACGGCATGCCGGCGGCCCGGCGGGCCGACCCGGAGCTTGGGGCCCGGCTGTCCCTGACATTCGGCGAGGTCTACCTGAACCTCGGCTCGCCGGCGAAGGCGCAGCGACTCTTCGAACAGAGCCTGGCGGATGCTGGCCCCGATGGCGGGGGCAGCCCCTTCGTCCCCTGGCGGGCCCGCGGCCTGTGGGCGGAGGCCCTCATCGATCAGGGCAGGTTCGACGAGGCGGCGGAGCAGCTGCGGCGGGATCTGCGGGCCTATCGGCGGGGGGTTGGGTCGGGGGGCGTCGGCCTGGCCCGGCTGGTCCACACCCTTGGGGTGGCGCGGCTCCACCAGGGGAATCCCCGGGCGGCGGCGATCCTCTTTCGCCAGGCGATCCGCCACTTCGGGGAAGCCCCGTCCCCCGGCGACCCCCCCTTCGCCGCCGACGTCACGGCCCTGGCGGTTACCGAGTCCCGCCACCGCCTGGCCCAGGCCCTGTTTCGCGCGGGTGACCTGTCCGCCGCAGAGTCCCTGCTAGGGGAGGTCTGGGAGGTCCGGCGTCACCGCCTGGGGGAGTCCCATCCCACCACCGTCACCGCCCTGGGGGATCTGGCGGCCCTGGACCTGGTGCGGGGCCGCCACCGGGAGGCCGCCGACCGGTTCGGCGAGGTCTTGGAGCGTCACCGTGGGGTCTTCGGCCCCGATCACCCCCACGTCGCCGTGGCGCTGCAGAACCTGGCCACCGCCGAGAAGCACCTGGGGAACCTCGACCTGGCGAGGGAGTACCTCGAGGACGCGGTGGCCCTGCGGCGGCGTATCCACGGCTCCGAGCACCCGGCGGTGGCCGATGCCCTCTACGGCCTCGGCCGCTTCGTCCACCAGCGGCAGGAGTTCGATGGAGCGGAGCGGCTCTACCGCCAGGTGTTGGACCAGCGACGCCGGCTCCTCGGCGAGGGCCACCCCCAGGTCGCCATGGCTCTTCTGGGGCTGGCGGACCTGGAGTGGAGCCGGGGCCGGATGGGGGCGGCGGAGGGTTCGTACCGCCGGGTCGTCGAGCATCTCGAAGCCTCCGGCAGCGCCGAAGCCGTCGAGGCGTCGTTTCCCTATTTCCAGCTGGGCTCCCTGCTGGTGCGGAATCGGCGCTTCGGGGAGGCCGAGCCCTGGCTGGTGAAGGCCCACGGCCTGCGGCTCCGGTACCTGGGGGCGGCCCACGGGGCGACGGTCGCGGCGGCGGCGAAGCTCGCGGAGTGCAGGGAAGGGCTCAGCCGTCCGGCGGCGGAGGCGGGGGAGGCGGGCAGGCGTGGTCGAGGATGAGGAGGCCGGAGTTGATCCCCGGCAGGTTGTCGCAGCGGAACCACAAATCGAAGGGGCCGGGGGGGCCGCCGTCGGCGGGTAGGAGGCGCAGGATCTGGGGCATTCCGGCGTTCCCCCCGATGTCGGCGGGCCAGCGGACCGAGGGCCACGGGGGCGGGTCGACCCACACTGTCCCCGCCGGGGCCCCGGCGGGGACCGCCCGGGCCTCGCACCCGAGCGCCGTTCCGTGATCCGTCGACCCGTAGAGGGCGACGAAGATGTCTTCCCAAGGCTGGAATACGAACCGAGGACAGCCCGAGCCGTCCGCCGTCCACGCCAGCGGCCGGCTCGGCGCCGTGAGGTCGAAGGACGTCGCGGCGAGCTGCTGGCCCGCAGCATCCTCGGCCAAGACCGAGAAGGAGCGACCCCCGAGGGCCCCCACGGCGTCCTCCACCCGGCGGAATCCGTAGGTTTCCACCTCGGCGCCGCAGTCGCAGCCCACCACGCCGCTACGGACCCAGGTCAGCGTCCAGCCGGTGGAACCGTCGGCGTCGGCCTGGGCGGCGGCCTCCGCTACGGTCCAGCCCACCTCGTCGAGGATCCGGAGGCGGACCGCCGATCCTGGGGGAGCCCCGTCGACCCGCGCGAAGAGGGAGCGGCCGATCTCCAGCGAGGCAACCGGCCCGAGGTCGTCCCCCAGGGTCAGACCCGCCGGCGAGCCGCCGGCCATCGACGTAGCAGGCAACATCGAGAGGGTGATCAAGACGGCGATCCACCTTCCCGACATCGCCGAGCGACGGGGGAGGGTGGCGAGAGAGCGGCAAGAGAAGAGAAGACGCATCGATGGATCCTCGGGGTCGTCCAGTCTACTGGTCTTCGATGGCCGCTTCGCGGAGCACCGACGCCTCCCCCGTCTCGGGATCGATGCGCACCACCCCCGCCCTACCGGCATCGACGTTCACCAGGGTGATCTCGTAGCCGCCGTTCATCTCCCCCGTCTCGTCGTCGATGGCGGTGACGACCTCCACCCGGGAGACGCGACCCCCGTAGAGGGCAACGGCGTCGAAGATCGAGGCGTCTAGGGGGCGAAGGGGGAAGGTGTGGATGTCGAGGTCGCCCAAGGGTCCGGGGTGGTTCTCGTACCGCACGCACGCCAGGCAGGTGAAGGACCTCCATCGGTCCGTGAAGGAGGACGGGCCGAAGTGGATCATGAAGTTGGCGGTCCGCCAGTGGTAGGGGAGGTCGTTGGTGAACTGCTTGCAGTAGGCGACCGCCCCCGCGAGGTCGAGGTAGGTCGGGTCGAAGCGTTCGCGGAATTTGTAGGTGTCGGGGTACGGAACGTCGCACAGCTTGACGTAGGCGTTCTGGCCGGCGCCGGTGCTGTTGTGGTCTGCGGCCGCGGCTGTGGCCGGGCTTAGCAGGGCGACGAGGAGAACGAGACCGAGGATCACGGGGACGGGGCGGGGGACTCGGAGATGGGGCATGGCGGCTCCTTTCGAGGTCATCCCCTCGAGCTCCGCGGATTCGCGACGACCCGCGGACGCATAGGGGGTTCGACATCAAGAGGCGACGTTTCCGCATTCGATCCATCACGGGTCGGGCCAAACCCTCCCTATTTCTTCAGCCGCGGTGCCACGGCCCTGGAAACCCTGCGTCCAGGTCCGTCTTTACAGTAACGGGTCGCCGACCCGCGGCGACCGGCAACGGAAAGGGGGGAACCATGAGATCCGAGGGATGCAGCTGGATTTGGCTGGCGCTGGGACTGTTCTGTGCGCCCATGGCCTGGGGTGAAGAAACGAAGGGGAAAGATGGGTCTAACGGGGAGCCAAAGGCGACCCTGTCGGTGGGCTCGCTCCAGGACCTGACCTTCTGGATCGATCCGAGCCGCAAGGAAAACGAGATTGGCTTTAGGGTCCGTGAGGCGTCGGGCAAGCTCGCTATCGAGGGCCTCCAGGCCGAGGTCCTCGCGGCGTACTTGGAGATCGACGATGAGATCAAGGTCATACCGGCGCATTCCACCGAACCGTGGATCCACCCGCTGGGCGAGGCCTGGAAAGTACCGACACAGGGAAGCGCGGATCTGAGATTCAAGGTTCGGGCACCGCCGAAGAATGGACTCCTCAAAGTCGATCTCCTTCTCTCTTCTAAGGACCTTAGGATACCCAAGACTGTGACGATCCAGATCGCCACCCGGCACCACTGGTTTGGGCCCATGATCGTGATCGCTTTGGGGGTTTTTCTTGGGTACCTCGTCGTCTACTACGGACATAGCCGCCCGAAGGAAGAGAACCGGGCCGCCCTGGCGTCTCTCCGCCTAGCCTCGAAGCGAAATTCGCTCCCGGCCGGCCTGGTGGCCGATATCGATGGTGCCGCAGAGGCGAACGAGGGATCGGTCTTGGCCTGGACCCATCGGAATCGTGTGGAAGTCCTCAAGGTCGAGATGTCGAAGGTCGAGACGACGGAAGCCTCGACAGCGCAAGTCAAGCCCGACTACGACTCAGTGCGTCGACGGGAACGCTTTGTGGCGATGGTGGCTCTTGTGGTGGCGATTCTCACCGCGTTCCGGAGCCTTTACCTAGACGGCCTCCCCTTCGGCTCGGCGGCGGACTACATCGACGCGTTCCTGTGGGGCAGTGGGGTCCAGGTCACGGTGCGAGGCTTTGGGCCTGTCTTGGATGCCCTGCGCAAGCTTGTGGCCAGACCTTAGCTCCCTGCGGCCCTAGACGGCGGCGGCGGGCGTCGATGACACGTACTTCCGGAGGATCCGGACGGTGGCTTCCACCGGGTCCTCCGGCGGCAGGGAAATGGAGCGCAAGCTCCAGGCCTGGGCAAGGCTCGCCGAGATGCGGATCTCGTCGCCGCCGGCGATCTGGACCTGGATCTCCCGGGCCGCGGGGAGGCCCGCGTCTTCGGGGGCCTGGGGCTTCGCCTCGCTCTCCACGGTCCGCACAGCCTTGACGTCGCCGTACCGGTATTCGGAGGCGCGGGTTTCGACCATCCGACCCTCGACGAAGTTGTAGGTCCCCTGGAACACGCCGAGCCGGTTCTGGGCCGGGGCCAGCAGGGTGACGCTGTAGGCCCCGAGGTGGGGCTCGGCTCCCTCCCGTTTTCGAATAAGGCCCTTGATGTCGCCCAGGGATTCCAGCGGCCGGTCGACGGATCCGAGCAGGACCATGGGCCCCTCGGAGACGAGGTCGTCCGGGTCCATCCCGAGGCCACCCAGGGCGTAGGCCTCGACGGCGAGGATTTCCCGCTCCAGCAACTCCTGGACCTCGGCGGGATCCCGAAGAGCCCCATCCCGGCGCAGTCGAGACGATCGCCGGGCTGCTGCAGCGGCCCCCCAGACGAAGAGGGCAGCCCCCGGGAGGGCGAAGAGAGAGACGCAGCCCTGGGACAGGGTATTGCCGAACCCGACCCCAACGAACATGGAGAGCGCCGTGAGGAGGAAGAAGCCACCCAGCGCGAGGGCCGGAACCTGACTCCGCCAGCCCGCCCAGGGGCCCTCGAAGTAGGGCCGCAGGGACGCCCGTCCAGCCCCGAAGGTGCGGCCGCCGGCGGAGTTCATGGACGAGCCCTCCAGAACTCCTGGGCTACGGTCCATCGGCAATCCCAGCTGCCAGACCTGTAGAGAAGGCGGAGTGTGGGAGTAGAGGATTCAGTCTGCCCCGCCTCGGGCTCGGATTCCGGTGACCAGGACGACAGAGTGAAGCTTCGAGGACATCCCGTGCTCCCATTCCCGTCGGCAAGGTAACGCACCCCCCGTCCCCACGGGTCTCGGAAGGCAGTCACGGCGGTGGGAGCGGTCGGAGGCAGGCAACCGCGGTACCGCTGGCTTTTCCGGAGTTCCTGCACGACCTCGCGGCATAGAGTTGCCAGGTCGTCTCGGTGGGTTTCGAAGGCTCTACGCAGGGCCGAAAAGCGGGGATCGAGCACTTCCGTCGACTCGGGGTGGAGGGCGATGGCCTGTGTTGCCAACAGCCGCCCGGCTTTAGTTTCGCCCCGTTCGAGTGCAGCCGCGGCGGGTCTGGCGTAGAGGCGCTCAACGATCTCCTCGGGATCCATGCCCCGCTCGTGGATGAGCCAGAAGCCCGGCTCGTTGGCGACCGTGAGATCCTCCTCGCCGACGCACCTGCTGGCCAGACGCGCCGCGCCGTCGAGGATGCGGCCCCCGAAGTCTTCCAGGAGGGGCTCATGAGCTTCGTAGAAACCGGCGATCGGCGTTTGGCCGCACTCCAGTTGGGCGACCTTGGTTTCCAGGATGTTGCCGTAGGCGGCCCTTAGCGCCTCCAGCTTCGCGATTGCGTGCTTCGTAGGCTTCCTCGACTCGAGGGCTCCGAAGTGTTGCGCCGCGGCCTTCGGTCGATTCGTCGCCAGGCAGGCGATGCCGGCGAGGTAGCGGCCCTCCAGGCTGTCGGGATGCTCGGCGACGTAGGGCTGCAGGAGGTCGTAAGCCCGGCCGTTGCGATCTTCCGCCAGGGCGGCCCGGCCCCAGCGGAGGGCCTGGGCCTCCCTGAGAAAGGCGACGGCGACCGTGATCACGAAGAGGAGAAGGGTGGCGAGTGCCGCGATCGAAGCGGCTTGGTTGATCCAGGGAGCCTCGAAGGCTGGATCAGTGAGGGAGTCGGCAATCCTCGGCTTGCCGCAATGGGAACAGTAGGGTTCCCGTGGGGCGACGTCTCGACGGCAGTGTTGGCAGATGGGCATCATTTAACCTCTCTCGGCATCCAACATCAGAAGGTCGAACTCAAAGGCTGGGCTCCAGGGGCCGGCCGGCCCCCGCGAGTTCGCCGTGGTCCCGGGTCGGGGTCGCCCCCGAGCCACGGGTGTTCTGCTCGATGGCGAGGAAGGTGTCGATGGCCGCCGCCAAGGCATAGCAGTAGATCTGGATTGCGAAGGTGCCGAGCAGGGCCAGGGCCGCCATAGGAAGGCTGGACATCTTGAGGGTGCCCACCACGGAGATTCCGGACCCCGCGAGCACTTCGGCGGATCCGGGGAAGGGCATGAAGAGGAGAGAGGTCACCAAGCCAGCGGCGCCGATGACGAAGCCGATGTCGGCGAACCAACGGAGGATCAGGCCGGCGGCTTGGAGGACGACGAATCGGCTCCAGGGCAGCTTTCGTAGGTGATCAGCCCTCAGCAGCGAGATCCGGACCACCAAGAAGAGGGCGACAGCGTAGATCATCAGGTTGAAGAAGGCGGCCACCAGGGCCCAGCGTTCGAGCCCGTAGAAAGCGAGCCCCCAGAACGCGATCCACGTGATGGCGCCAGCGATCAAGACCGCCACGGCGAAAGCGGTCAGCGACGCGGAGAAGACCAGGAGGATCACCTCGCCGCGGTGCATCCTGGCCAGCACACCCCTCGATGTAGGCAGGATTTCCCGCACCCCTCGGACGAGCCCTTCGTATCGTCGATAGTGGGGCGCTACGCGGGTGACCCTCGCGGACAGCTTCTCTCTCAGTCCGGCGGCCTCAACCATGGTGATCTCCTTTGTCATTCATGGGTCCCCGGGGGCCGGCGGCTAGTTCCTCGACCTTGGCGGTCACGCCACTGGGGGCCGTGAGCCTCAGATGCCCCAGGAGCGTTCGCAGAACCCCCGGCTGCGGCGTGGCGCGGCTAGCCTCCTCCAGCAGGGCGAGGGCGTCGGGGGGCGGGCAGCGCAGCCCGTTCAGGGTGTAATGCTCGTACTTCAGCAGTGCGGAGAAGGCCAGGTAGGGCTGGGCCCGTTCGGCTCCCAGGGCTCGGCCCAAGTAGCGCTCGGCGGCTTCGAGATCCCGTGGCGAAAGGCCCCGGAGCTTGCGGCCCGCTACCATCGCCACCGCCAGATGGAAGGAGTCGTCGGGATCCGCGGCGCCCCCCTCCACCAGCCGCAGCAGGTCCCGCCTCGCCTCGCCGTAGGCCTTGGTCTCCAGGCTCCGCTGGGCCTTCCTTCGCAGCGCCTGAGCATCCGGCCCCTGGGCCGGGGCCTGGACCTGGAAGTGGAAGTCGCCGCCGACGCGGATCTGCTCTGCGATCACCGAAGCGTTCACGTCGCGCATCGAAGCGCCGAAACTCAGTTGGGCTGGGGCGTCGTTCGCGGCCGGATCTCCGTCGCCGAAGAGGTCGTCACTGCATCCGAGTCCTAAGCGATCGCCGCCCGGACGTGCGGAGAGTTGCGGACACGTGGGGTCAGCTGGATCCGAACAACCGATCGCCAGGCTGGCGATTCCATGGGCCTCTACGAAGCCGCGGCCGGCCAGCAAGGCGTCGTAGAAGGCGGTGGAGTATTCGCGGACCGCAGCGTCGGCGACACGACCGCTCATGCCGATCACGATGTCGATCCGTGCCGAGATATGACGGGCCTGTCCCGCGGAGTTGCAGGCGCACAGAACGACGCACTTGAGGTGGTGAGAGAACAGGCCGAAGAACGCCCCTAGGTCCTCCCCGCCGAGGATCTCGGGAATCCCGTCTTGCCCTTCGATCACCAGCCCGCCGTCCTCGACCCCGTGGCTGCTGAAGTGGACCACCGTCGGCCGCAGGTCGAGGATGGCGCGGCGGATGGTCTGACGGTCCACCGCGCCGCGGACCTGTAGATCGACATGGTCCCGGAATCGACTCCGTTCCAACGCCCCCTGAATCGCCCGCAGCTCCCGGTCCACGGGGATCGGCGTCGTCCCCGCGGGATTCGCGGTCAGTACCAGAATCGTCTTCGCCACGGCCTCCTCCAGCGATGGTTGCCTTCCATCGCGCGGTGCGATCCGGAATCGGATCGCCAGGGGAGGAAAACCCTCGGCCTATTCGTCGAACAGGAGGCGCCGCACCACCGGCAGGGGGAGGTCCCCCCAGCGGAGGAGGCGATCGTGGAAGCGGCGCTGGGTGAAGTGTTCCCCCATGCGCTTTCGGGCCTCATCGTGGTACTGCTCGATCAGCAGCTCGCCGACGATTTCGCGCCCCGGCGGTGACGGACTCTGGGAATCCCGCTGCACTTCAATGTGGGCGTTCTCGGGCTCCATGCCGATCTTCTGGACGTAGGCGTCCACCGCCTGCTCGAAGGTCATCGTCCCCTTGGCCATGCGGAGCTTGGTGAGGATCCGCTGGACCCGCCACATGCGCATCTGCCGCCGTGCCATGCGGGTCTTCAGGGCTTCGAGGTGGGGGAGGGTGTCGTAGTAACCCTCGGCTTCGAGGAGCTTTTCGAGGTAGAACGACCACGCCTGGCTGA
>JBCDIS010000167.1:0-15380 GCA_038748685.1 Acidobacteriota bacterium
CCGGAGACAGTTCCTTGGGATGTCGCTCCTTGCGGAAGGGGTTTGCGGTAACAAGCCCTGGCCGCCGGAGCGCGTCAGAAGGTGAAGTTGGCCCAAGGATGGTCGGCGCCGGCGATGGCGCTGAGATCCCCCGCGGCGGTGACGTCGAGAATGGGGCCGAAGGCGCTGGTGCTGATGATGTTCCAGTTGGTGACGTTGCCGGATGCCGTGTTCTGGACGATGAAGCAGCCGCTGGAGGTGACCTGGATGCCCACCTGGTCGTTGTCCGTCACCTGGTTGCCGATAACGTGGACGTCGGTGGACGAGATGCGGATGCCGTCCAGGTCGTTCTCGTGGAATTTGTTGCCGATGACGTAGGAGTTGGCGAAGGTGCGCACGCCGTGGCCGCTGTTGAGGGATCCGATGCAGCTGCGCAGGATGCACGCCGACGCCATGTCGAAGCCGTTGGAGACGTTGTCGTAGGCGGTGCAGTTCACCGCCTGGCCGCCCAAGGCGATGTCGAAGCCGAAGACGCCGTTGTCGCTGGCGGCGCAGCGCTGGATCACGCTGCCGGCGGCGAGGTCGAAGCCGTCCACCTCGTTGTCGAAGGAGGCGCAGTTGGCCACCACGCAGCCTTCGCTGGTCTGGATGCCGTTGTCACCGTTCTGGCCGGCGGTGGAGAGGACGATCACTGTGCCGTCGTCCCCCTCGATGCCGTCGATGCCGTTGCTGTAGGCGGTGACCCGCACCATCAGGTTGTTGAAGTCCCCCACCAGACCGTCCCCGTCGTTGCTGCGCACGTGGAGGTCGGACCAGATCGAGAAGTCGGCGTTGAGGGCGTTGATGCCGTCGCCGCTCCAGCCTACGACGCCGCCGTTGCGCACCTTGATGTTGGTCTGGGAACCGAGCACCACGATGCCGTCGTCGCTGGGGATGCCAGACAGCTTGGTGCCGTAAAGGGTGTAGCCCATCAGATCGATGGTCACGTCGTCGGTGTCGATGGTGATGCCGTCACCGTTGTTCGTCGTGTTGGTCAGGTTGTCCACCAGGTAGTAGAACCCGGGCTGGTTGATGGTGATGGGCAAGTTGGTGATGATGTTGCCGGGCTTGATGCGGTTGAAGTCGACTTCGAAGCGGTTGGAGGTGGCGGTCTCCACCAATTCGAGGATCTTCTGATCCACGCCCCCCAGGGGCCCCGCCCCGGCGACGCCGGAGGCGCCGGCCCAGCCGAAGTTGTCGTAGAGGGCCGCCGGCACCGACGCAGAGGCGATGGGCGACAGGTCGACACTGGTGGTGCCCCCGGCGTCGGTGATCTGGAGCTCGTTGGCGCCGGTGAGCACGGCGCCGGTGATCAGCTCGTTGGCGGGGTCGGTGTCCAGGTCGTTGACGCCGTCGATGGACGCCAGGTCCACCGACAGAGTGCCGGCGGAGTCCGTCAGCTCCAGGGTCGTCACGTTGAGCGCCAGGATGGTGTTGTTGTCGTCGAGGCTCGACAGATCGGCGTTCAGGGTCCCGCCGCCGTCGGTCAGCTGCAGGGTGTTGCCCGCCAGGGTCAACGAGGTGTTCTGGAGGGGGGTCACGTCCACCAGGTTGGTGACGGTGCCCTCCACGATCTCCAGGGTGTCGTTGCCGTTGGTCAACGTCGCCGAGGTGATCAGCTCGTTGGTGGGGTCGGCGTCGGCGTCGACGTTGCCGTCCTGCAGCGGCGACAGGTCCACCGTCAAGGTGCCGGCGGCGTCCGTCAGCTCCAGGTCGGTGCCGCTCAGGGAGAAGCCGGTGTTCAGCTCGTTGGTGGGGTCCGCATCCGCGTCGTCGTCCAGGGCCGAAAGGTCGACGGAGAGGGTCCCGCCGCCGTCCGTCAGCTCTAGGGACGTGCCGGAGAGCGTGAGGGCCGCGTTCTGCAGCGGCGTCACGTCCACCAGGTTGGTCAAGTTCCCTTCGACGATCTCCAGGGCGTCGTTACCGTTGGTCAGGGTCGCCGAGGTGATCAGCTCGTTCGTCGGATCGGCGTCGGCGTCGTTGACGCCGTCCTGGAGGGAGGAGAGGTCGGCGGTGAGGGTGCCCGCGGCGTCCGTCAGCTCCAGGTTGGTGCCGCTCAGGGTAAAGCCGGTGTTCAGCTCGTTGGTGGGGTCGGCGTCGGCGTCGTCCCCGAGGCTCGACAGGTCGGCGTTCAGGGTGCCGGCGCCGTCCGTCAGCTGCAGGGTGGAACCGCTCAGACCGAGGGCAGAGTTTTGCAGCGGCGTCACGTCCACCAGGTTGGTGACGGTGCCCTCGACGATCTCCAGGGTGTCGTTGCCGTTGGTCAGCGTCGCTGAGGTGATCAGCTCGTTGGTGGGATCGGCGTCGGCATCCTCCACCGGCAGGGCCGACAGGTCGGCGGTGAGGGTGCCCGCGGCGTCCGTCAGCTCCAGGTCGGTGCCGTTCAGGGTGAAGCCGGTGTTCAGCTCGTTGGTGGGGTCCGCGTCCGCGTCGTTGCCGAGGCTGGTGAGGTCGGCGGCGAGGGTGCCACCGCCGTCCGTCAGCTGCAGGGAGGTGCCGCTCAAGACCAGGGCCGAGTTCTGCAGGGGCGTCACGTCGACGGTGTTGGTCAGCCCCCCTTCGACGATCTCCAGGGAGTCGTTGGCGTTGGTCAGATAGAGATCGGTGATCAGCTCGTTGGTGGGGTCCGCGTCCGCGTCGTCCACCGGCAGTGTCGTCAGGTCGACGCTCAGGGTGCCGCCGGCGTCGGTGACGTCGAGGTTGTTGCCGTCGAAGGCGAAGCCCGTGTTCAGCTCGTTGGTGGGGTCGGCGTCAGCGTCGTCCACGCCGTCCTGGAGCGACGAGAGATCGGCGGTGAGGGTCCCGCCGCCGTCGGTCAGTTCCAGGGTGGTCCCGTTCAAGGTCAGGCCCGAGTTGAGCAGGGCCGTCAGGTCGGCCAGGTTGGTGACGGTACCCCCCTCGATGAGCTCCAGGATGCCCGCCGCCACGGTGGCGCTGGTGATCAGCTCGTTGGTGGGATCGGCGTCGGCGTCGTCCACGCCGTCGGGGATCGACGACAGGTCCGCCGTCAGCGTGCCCCCGGCGTCGGTGATCTGGAGATCGGTGCCGCTCAGGGTCAGGCCGGTATTGAGCTCGTTGGTGGGGTCCATGTCCGCGTCGCCGTCCACCAGCGACGCGAGATCCTCGCTGAAGGTGATGCCCCCCTCGGTGATCTCCAGGACCGTTCCGTTGAGGGTCACGGACTGGATCTGGAGGTCTGCCGCGTCCTCACCGTCGACGGTGTCGGCGTCCGCGGACTGGAGCGAGAACACCGCCCCGGGGGTCGAGGTCAGGGGCTGGCGGGGGCTGAGGGCGGTGAAGTCGACATCATCGGGGTCCCTGAGGCTCACCTCCAGCCAGAGGGGCGCTCCGTCGAAGACCGCCCCGAAGTCCAGATCGGTGGCGAACAGGCCCCCCTGGAACCCCAGGCCGAGGACGGACACCGTCGGCCCCACCTGGAAGCCCCCGGCGGGGGCGTCGAAGAGACGGAATTCGGCGTCCAGCTGGCCACTGAACGGGATCCCGTTGAACAGGAACTCGCCCTGGTAGGTGAAGGCGGTGCCCTGCGCCGAGGCGAAAGTCGCCGTCAAGGCCAGGACGAGCCAGATCAAGAGGGACGGCCCTCTGGAAACCACTCTCGTGGGAATCGCTCTCGTGGGATTCGATCTGGTGGACACCCGTCGCTCCTCTTTCTTTCTGGCGGAGGTCATGTCTAGAGCACGCATGATTAGAACTGGAAGTTGGCCCAGGGGTGATCGGCGTTGGCGACGCCGGTGATGTCGCCGGCGTTGGTCACGTTGACGATGGGGCCGAAGGCGCAGTTCTCATCGATGAGGTAGTTGGTCAGGTTCCCGGCGGAGGTGTTCTTGACGATGAAGCTTCCGCTGGCGGTGGCGTGGATCCCGACCTGGTCGTTGTCGGTAACCTGATTGCCCTCGATGTGGCAGTCCGTGGACGAGATTCGGATGCCGTCCAGGTCGTTTTCGTGCATCTTGTTCTCGATGATCCACGAGTTGGCGAACATGCGCACGCCGTGGCCGTTGTTCAGGGAGCCGATGCAGCTGCGCAGGATGCAGGCCGACGCCATGTCGAAACCGTTGGACATGTTGTCGTAGGCGACGCAGTTGACCGCCTGGCCGCCGAGGGCGATGTCGAAGCCGAAGATGCCGTTGTCCGAGGCGCTGCAACCGTTGATCACGCTGCCGGCGCCGACGTCGATACCGTCCGAGGAGTTGTCGAAGGCGGCGGAGTCCACCACCACGCACCCTTCGCTGGTCTGGAGTCCGTTGTCGTCGTTCTGTCCGCCGGTGCACTGATACAAGACGGTGCCGTCGTCCCCCTCAACGCCGTCGAGTCCGTTGCTGTAGGCGGCGACGCGGACCATCAAATTGTTGAAGTCCCCCACCAGGCCGTCGCCGTCGTTGTTGCGCACCACGAGGTCGGTCCAGATCGAAAAATCGGCGTTCAGAGCGTTGATGCCGTCACCGTTCCAGTCGGACACGCCGCCGTTGCGCACCTTGATGTTGGTCTCCGACCCCAGGACGACGATGCCATCGTCGCTGTTGATACCCGAGCGTTTGCCGCCGTAGATGGTGTAGCCCATCATGTCGATGGTCACGTCGCTCTCGTCGATGATGATGCCGTCGCCGTTGTTCGTCGTGTTGGTCAGGTTTCCAGTGAGGTAGTAGAAGCCGGGCTGGCTGATCGTGATGGGCAGGTTGGTGATGATGGTGCCCGGCTGGAGGCGGTTGAAGTCGATCTCGAAGCGGTTGGAGGTTCCGCTTTCCACGATCTCCAGGATCTTCTGCGCCCGGGACCCGGGGCCGGTGCCGACGGATCCAGAGCCGTCGACCCACCCGAGGTTGTCGTAGAGGGCGGTGGACGACGAGGAGATGAGGGGCGTCAGGTCGACGCTGCTGAGCACGCCCCCTTCGGTGATCTGCAGCTCGTTGCCGGCGGTTAGCACCCCGGAGGTGATGAGCTCGTTGGCGCTCGACGTGTCGAGGTCGGTGGCGCCGTCGAGGGAGGCCAGATCGGCGGAGAGGGTTCCCGCCGAATCGGTCACCGAGAGGGTCGTCCCCACCAGCTGCAGGGCGGTGTTCGGCTCGGCGAAGGCCAGCAGGCTCGCCGTGGTGATGCCGCCGCCGTCGGTGAGCTCGAGGTCGGCGCCGTCGAAGTTCAGGCTGGAGTTGCGCAGAGCGGCGATGTCGATAAGGTTGGTGATGCCCCCTTCGACGACCTCCAGCTCGGCGTTGCCGTTGACCAGCGCCGCCGAGGTGATCACCTCGTTGGCGGGGTCGCTGTCCGGGTCGTTGACCCCGTCGGCGATCGACGACAGGTCCGCGGTCAGGGTGCCGCCGGCGTCGGTCAGCTCCAGGTTACTGCCGGTCAGGACCAGGCCCGTGTTCAGCTCGTTCACCGGGCTGGGATCGGCGTCGTCGCCGATGGGCGAGAGGTCGGCGGCGACGACGCCGGCGCCGTCCGTCAATTGAAGCGTGTTGCCGACGAGCACCAGTCCGGAATTGCGCAGGGCCGTCACGTCGACGACGTTGGTCACTCCAGCCTCGACGATTTCGAGATCTCCGCCGACCAGGGCGGTGGCGGTGATCAGCTCGTTGGTGGGATCGGCGTCGGCATCGACGTTGCCGTCGGAGATGCCCGCCAGGTCGACGCTGGAGGTACCGCCGGCGTCCGTCACCTCTATGGCAGTACCGTTCAACACAAATCCGGTGTTCAGCTCGTTCGTCGGATCGGCGTCGGCGTCGTCCCCCAAGCTCGAAAGGTCGGCGGCTACGGTCCCACCGCCGTCGGTCACCTGGAGGGTCGTGCCGGCGAGCACCAGGCCTGAGTTGCCCAAGGCCGAGACGTCGATCTGGTTGGTGATCCCGCCCTCCACCACCTCGAGGGTCGTATTGCCCGCTGTCAACGCGGCGGCGGTGATCACCTCGTTGGCCGGGTCGGCATCGGCGTCGTCCACGGAGAGTCCCGCCAGGTCGGCGGTCAGGGTGCCGGCGGCATCGGTCACTTCGACGGTGGTGCCCGACAGGGCGAGGCCGGTGTTCAGCTCGTTCGTCGGGTCGGCGTCGGCGTCGTTGCCGAGGGACGTCAGGTCCGCCGAAAGCGTTCCTCCGCCGTCGGTCACCTGGACCGAGGTGCCGTCGAAGGTCAGGGACGCGTTGCGGAGGGCCGTGACGTCCACCTGGTTGGTGAGGTTCCCTTCGACAATCTCAACGGTGCCGTTGGCGTTGGTGAGGGTCGACGCGGTGATCAGCTCGTTGGTGGGATCGGCGTCGGCGTCGTCCACCGACAGGGACGAAAGGTCGGCGGTCAGGGTGGCCCCGGCGTCCGTCAGCTCGAGGTCGGTGCCGGAGATCCCGAGGCCCGTGTTCAGCTCGTTGGCCGGGTTGGCGTCGGCGTCCTCGGTGCCGTCCTGGATCGGCGACAGGTCCAGCGACAGGATCCCTCCCCCGTCGGTGACCCGCAGGGTGGTGCCGTCGAGCAGCAGATCGGCGTTGAGCAGCGAGGACACATCAGCCAGATTGGTGACGGTGCCGTTCTCGATCAGCTCCAGCAGACTGCCCACCAGCTGGGCGCTGGTGATCGTCTCGTTGGTCGGGTCGGCGTCGGCGTCCGTCGTGCCGTCCTGCAACGGCGACAGGTCGGCGTCCAGGGTGCCCCCGGCGTCCGTTACTTCGAGGGTCGTACCGGTCAGGGCGACGCCGGTGTTGAGCTCGTTGGTGGAGTCCATGTCGCCGTCGTCCACCAGCAGGCTAGAGAGATCCTGGGTGAAGGTCGCGGTGCCTTCGGTGATCTCCAGGATCGTACCGTCGAAGTCCACCGACTGGACCTGGAGATCGGCCGCGTCCTCGCCGTCGACGGTGTCCGTGTCCGACGTGACCTGGGAGAACAACACATTGGGGGCCGACGTCAACGCCCGGCGGGGCGCCAGGGTCTGGTAAGGCCCGATGGTGCCCCCGTCGCGGACTCGGATTTCCAGCCACCTGGGGGAGCCGTCGTACACCGGACCGAAGTCGAGCTGGACGGTGAAGAGGCCGTCCCGGACCTCGACATCCTCGATGATCACCTCCGGCGCCACGAGACTGCCGCCGCCGGCGGCCCCGTAAAGGGCGAAGGTGAAGTCGAGCTCACCCTGTCCGGGGTCGCCTCCGACGCGGATCTCACCCTGGTAGGTGAAGGCGGTTTGGCCGAGGGCCGGCGCAGAGGCGCACAGCAGAGCGGCACACAGCAGAGCGAAGACCAAGGCGGAAAGGAGCCCACTCTTCATCCGCAACGTTCTATCCCCTTTACGCGTTCCGCGGGAGCCGTCCGGCCGCCCGCTCGAAGTCTGTTCGTTCATTCCGCTTCCCCCGGGTCTTCGGCGCTTGCCGGTAGCGGGGCCGTCAGATCCACGCCCGTCGCGACCGGCGGGGCCGCGGGGGCGCTGGCCTCGATGAAGGTGACGGACCAAAGCGACGTACCTCCACTTTCGAAGCCGTCCCTGAACAGGATGCCGACCCGCCCTTGGCTGGCCCAGAAACCGCCGGCGAGGTAGAAGGCCCCCTGGGCCGTCACCCCGACGTCCGGCTGGCCGATGGTGCCCCGCAGCCACTTATCTTCTGGGGACGCGCTCGGGCGCACGGTGGAACCGCCGGCGTCGATGGTCGACCGGGTGATTTCGTACGGGCCACCGGCTTGCCCCAACGCGGGGGACGCCAGCAACGCTAGCAGGATGGGTGTGAGGAGGAGTGTCCGGAACATGGATTGTGGCCCTCAGTGGCGACGTAGCCGAGCCAGGGAGAGTCCGAGGAGAGTCGTGATCAGGGTCAGAATACCCCAAGTTCCGACGGTCGGAACGTCGATCACGGTGCCCAGGGTGATGGACGCTTCCGCGGTGTTGTTCCCCAGATCGGGGTCGGCGGTGGACGAGGTGACGGTGGCGACGTTGGTCAACGTCCCAGAGCCCACCGGCGCGTCCAGGGTGAGATTGCAGATCGCCGTCGAGCCGACGTCGAGGGAGCCGAGATTCCAGGTCAGCACCTGACCCACCGGGGGCCCGGCGCCGCAGTCGTCGGCCACCCAGGTCAGGAGCGGCGGGAGGGTGTCGGTGACCTCCACGTCGAGGGCGGCGCTGACCCCGAGGTTCGTCACCTCCAGGGTGCACCCGACGACGGGGGACGTGAAGCAGGACTTGGCGATGGCCAGATCGCTCTGACTGCCGCAGGCGACACAGGCTTCGCCGATCGGCGCGTCGTTCACCAGGCGCCAGTCGATGAGGGTGCCGAGGTCGCCGGCCAGGCTGTCGGTGACCCGGAGGATCCAGGGACCGTCGGTATCCTCGCCGTCGAAGGCCGCCAGAGCCTGGACCGGCTGAACCTCCCCCGTGACCCAGGGGTCCGAGGAGGCCGCGTTGCAAACGTTCTCGGGGTCGGTGGCGGCGCCGTCGGAGAAGGTGACACGCACGTCGTTGTTGTCGCAGCCCTGGACGCTGGCGGGGACGCCGGGGCGGTCCAGCAGCACGACGGTCGTGCCGTCGGGGCTTTCCAGCGAGATCGTGAGGTCACCGACCCAGGTGTGCTCCACGTCCACCTCGACCTGGAGGTTCGAAACGACGGCCTCGGTGGCGATGGTGAGGGTGCTGGCGGCCGGAGCTCCCGCATCGGGCACCGGAAGAGGCAGGTCCGCCGGCATCTGGTCCGCCCCCACCCGGTCACCGAAGGGGATTTGGAAGCTGCCCTGGTCGGAGCTGACGTCCAGCGTCAGCTCGACAACCTGGTTGCAGAGGTCACCGTCGATCACGAGGCGCAGCGGCGCCGCGTTGGACCCCGCGGAGCCGCGGGCCAGATCGGGCCAGGGGCTGTCCGCCGCGAGCACGACGACGCTCGGATCGGCGCTCGACAGGCTCCCGCTGATGCCGGTGAAGTCGCCTCCCGAGGCCCGGAGGTCCACCGTCAATTCGAGGATCTCCCCCGGCTCCCAGATGCCGTTCTCGTTGGCGGGTTCGAGGGCGCAGAGGTCGTCGGTGGTGAAGCCTTCAAAGACGATGGCTGGGACGATGCCGAAGGCGACGTTGTCGATGCCCTCGGACTGGTTGATCGTCGACGTGATCACCAGCCGGGCGATGGGGTCCGGGGAGGACACGCCGAAGAATTCGCCGGTGGCCGAGGATGGCGTGGACGTCATCCCCAGGAGAGCGTCCCCGGGCCCGAAGATCTCCACCGTCACCGCGTCGGCGGCCCCTGGGAAATTGAACAGGTCCAGGGCCACCGCCTCCACCGGCTCGGGGAAGACGATCTCGTGGGAGTCCCCCAGGCTGTTGGTGGCGAGAACCTTCGAGCTATTCCCCAGTGCGAGGTCGCCCACCAGCAGCAGGCCGTCCGAGTCCGGTCCCGGGGTATCTTGGAAGACGATGCCGTCCAGGAGGTCTCCGGCTCCGAAGCAGGTGCCGTCACCGCCGGCGTCGAGGGGCGCGGCACAGGCGACGACGTCCACCAAGGCCACGGCTCCGGCTTCGAAATCTTCCACCGGCAGGCCGGGAAAGGCGGCGTCGAAGGAGACGCGGTCCGGAAAGAACGTCAGGGCCCCGCGCTCGGCTTCCACCGTCGCCGAGGGGGCGTTGTCCTTCTGACCTTGGACGGCGCCGGCCCAGGGCCAGGCGTCCGCGACGGACGGCCGCGGTACGAAGGCGGACAGCAAGAGGGCCAGGAGGGCTGCGCCAGCTCGGTTCGATGTGCACATGATCGTGGCGGAAGTATACTCCCCGGCGCCCTCCTCCGTCGGTCTTTGTCTAGATATCTTGCCTGACACGCATCCAGCGCGGTTCCAACCCGAAATCCAGTGCGCATCCTTCTTCTGAACTGGCGTGACCCGACCCACCCCCAAGCGGGTGGCGCCGAAGGGTACCTGCTCCAAATCGCCAAGAGATGGGTCGCCGCAGGGCACCGCGTCCTCTGGCTATGCGGTCGCCACCCGGGGCAAGGAGCCGAAGACGAGCTCGACGGCATCGCGATCCGGCGCCGCGGAGGCGGAGGCTATGGGGTCTTCCCCGCCGCGGCGGCGGAGGTTCTCCTGCGGATCCGCGGCGACGTCGACGTGATCGTCGACGCCGAAAATGGCATTCCGTTCTTCAGTCCCCTCTACTCGAAGGCCCCCAAGATCGCCCTCGTCCACCACGTCCACAGGGAGGTCTTCGCCCGCGAGCTGCCAACGCCCCTGGCGCAGATCGGCGCCTTCCTAGAGGGACGTGTGATGCCCTGGCTCTATCGCCGTCAGTGGTTCGTCACCGTCTCGGAGAGCACCCGCCTCGAAGTGCAGGGGCTGGGGGTCTCGGCGGATCGGATGGCGGTGATCCACAACGGTCTGGACCATGGCCTCTACAAGCCCGGCACCAAAGCCGAGCGCCCCACCGTCGCCTGGATCGGGCGGCTACGGGGCTACAAGAACGTCGACACCCTGATCGAAGCTGCGGTCCTCTTGGTGAAGCTGGAGCCGGAACTCCGCTTCGTTATCGCCGGAGAAGGGCCCGAGCGGAGCCGGCTGGAAGGGCGGATCGACAATCTCGGGCTCCGCGGCGCGGTCGAGATCCGCGGCTTCGTCGACACAGCCGAAAAGGTGCGCCTGCTCCAACGGGCCCACGTCGCGGTCCAAACGTCGATGAAGGAAGGATGGGGGATGACCGTCATCGAGGCGAACGCCTGCGGCACCGCGGTGGTGGCGTCGGACGTTCCCGGCCTTCGGGATTCGGTCCGCCACGGGGAAACCGGCCTTTTGTGACCGTGGCGTCAGCCT
This sequence comes from Acidobacteriota bacterium, assembly GCA_038748685.1. Taxonomy (GTDB): domain Bacteria; phylum Acidobacteriota; class Thermoanaerobaculia; order Multivoradales; family J023; genus JAUIJL01. Next base: position 10,783 of record JBCDIS010000167.1, read on the forward strand.
GAGGCCCCCGCCGACGCCGTCGCCCGCCTCCTCCGCCACCCGGAGTCCCGGCTGGACTACGAGTCCGCCGCCGTGGAATGGGCGCGGCGCTTCGACTGGGACAGCACCGCCGATCGCTGGCTAGAGATTTTGTCTGCCCGACTCGACGCTGGCAGCGGCGGCGTTCCGCATAGACTGCGTTTCGATTTTCCATCGGAGGCGCCCGACGACGGTGACGAGCTCGATTGACGGCTGCTTCCGCGTTTGCCTTCTCCCGTTCACCGCCCGTTCGCCCCGGAACCCCTGACCCAACCGTGACCGAAGGCCCTCGAAACCCCATGACGATCCAGTCCTTTGTTGATTCGTATGTCGAGAGCCTTCGCCGAGCCGCCGCTCGGCTGGACCGAGAGCGCATCGAGCAGGCGGTCCACTGGCTGCGGGACACCCGGGATGCCGGCGGTCAGATCTTCGTTGCCGGCAACGGCGGCAGCGCGGCCATCTCCGCCAACCTGGTGGTCGACCTGGTGAAGTGCGGCTCGGTCCGCAAGCAGCGCCGGTTTCGCGCCATCAACCTCACCGACTCAGTGTCGAGCTTGACCGCCCTGGCCAACGACGAGGGCTACGAGACCATCTTCTCCGAGCCCTTGCGGAACTTTGCGGACCCCGGGGATCTCCTGGTGGTCATCAGCGGCAGCGGCGACAGCCCCAACGTCCTGGCGGCGGTCGACACCGCCCATGAGCTCCGCTGCCGAACCGTCGCCCTCACCAGCGGCGCCCAAGGGCGCCTGAGGTCGATGGCCCAGTTGCCCCTGCTGGTCGAGTCCACCCACATGGGGATCCTGGAGGACGGCTTCTTCCTGTTGAGCCACGCCCTCACCTACCCCTTCATCGAGGACGTCGTGGACGGTCCCCAGGATGATTGAACTTCCCCAACGGAACTGGACCGCCATTGCCTGGCCCAAGCTCCTGGCGATCGTCGCCGTCGCTGGCGTCATCGGTCTCGTCGCCGCACCCTCCAAGGCAGGCGCGCAGGGCTCGTCCTCCGTCCTCTATCGAGGGAACCTTGCCCTCGACGGAAAACCGCTGGACACCGGCGGCCAGCCGGGGGGGTACGACTTCGAGTTCAGCGCCCACAACCATTCCGAGGTCGGCCAGGGTGAGCAGATAGGGGTGACCGTGCAGCGCCCGGGGTTGCCGATCTCCAATGGAGCCTTCGAAGCGGAGCTGGACTTCCGGATTCCCGACCTCACGGGCCAAAAGCTCTGGATCGAAACAGCGGTTTTTCAGGGTCAGGGAGCCGAACGGCAGACCCTCGCCCGCCTCCGACAGGCCCTGGACACCTCCCCACGGCCCGCCGGCGGCGCACCGCAGCCCGCAGCCCAGCCGCGGCCGGTCACGAGCGACAGTGAAATCCTCGCCCGACTGTCGTCGGTGCGGGTCGTCATTTCGGACCGGCAGACCCCCGGTTCGCCGCATTTCCTGATCGACGAGGACAGCTTCAGGCGCGCCTACGGACTGGGTTCTCCGGTGACCACCCTCGACGTCGCCAGCCTCGGCGTCGTCGCCGCCAGCGAGCTGCGGCGGGAGGTCGTGCGCAGCAACCGGCGGGTGCAGGATCTCCAGATCGAGGTCGGCCAGCTCCGATTCCGCGCCAACTTGACGCTCCTCCTCCTCGCCGTGGTGGTGATCGCGGTCTTCGCCCAGCGCCGACGCGGGGCGGCTCCGGAATCCGACTCGACCCAACGGGCCCCAGAGGCTGGGCCGACGCCAGCGGAACCCAATTCGGATCGGGACTAGCTTGCGGCGTCGACGGACGTGCGGCCGGCGACGGCGTCGAGCACCGGATCGAGGTTCCCCAGCCCGTAGTGGCGTCGACCGTGGGCCGCCACCGTTGCGCGGTCGAAGGTGTCCTCACCCCTGAGGATCCTCCACAGCGCCGTCTCCAGGCTTGGGACCGTCGGCGGTACCAAGCGCCCCACGAACTCGGGAACCAGGGCCGGATCGATGGCCTCATCTCGGGTCCGTCGGAGGCCCAGAATCGACGGCCGGTCGGGGATCAGAACAGGCGTACCGACCACCAACGACTCCACCGCCGGCAGCTCGAGGTAGGTCGGGGTTCCGCAGCCCCAAAGCACCCGCGCGCTGCGGTAGAGACGGGCGAGGCGCCGTTGGTCTTCGACGTAACCCAGGTAGAGGACCTGCCGCGGCCAGCGGCGGGCCAGATCCTCAACCTCCGGTCGCAGGGCTCCGTCACCGCAGACGACGAAGAGCGCGCTGGAACCCGCCTCCAGGGTGCGACCCAGCACCTGCACCATGAGGTCGACGTTTTTCTCCGGGTCCAGTCGGCCGACGTAGAGCACCACCGGCCTGTCGCCTAGGGGCACCCCCTCGCACTCCGCCAGGGGTTCCTGGGGCTCGAAGAACAGCTCAGGCGCGTTGTGCTCGATCACCTGCAATCGCCGCCGGTCGACGAGGCGGGAAAGATCCTCCCTGCTGCCGCGGGAGTTGACGAACACCCGATCCAGGTGCCGGCTCAAGTACCGCGTCAGCCACGCCGCGGCGCCCCGAACCTCCGAGGTCCAGCCGTGGTGCACCACCACCAGCCGGCTCCCCCACAGTTTGCATGCCGGCAGCAGGAGAAAGCTCAAGACCAGGCCGTTCGCAAGGACCCTGGGGGGCCTGCGCGCTACGATCAACGCCAGCGCGCAAAGGGCCAGGGGCAGGGAGACCAGCACCGCCACGAACGGAGCCCGCACCAGGAAGTGCCACCGGGAGTAGTCGCCGAAGGGCATTCGCAGGATCCGGTGTGGGGAAGGAAGCGAACCGCCGTCGCCGTAACCCACGGCCAAGAACCGGGTCCCGCGGCTGCGGAGCAGGATCTCCTCGATCCGCCTCCAGCTTCCGCCTCGAAAGCTCGGGGTCACCACGAGGGTCATCGATGGGCTGGGCACGGGCGGATTGTTCCACAGGCCAAGCCCGCCCCGTCCCCCCCTTACCCCCCACCAGAGGCTTCGGCGACGATTCCAACGATGCGTTCCGCAGCACGACCGTCGCCGTAGGGGTTCGACGCGGCCACCATCCGCCTGAGGGCTTCGGGGGCGTCCAGCAACCGTCCGACCTCGCGGTGGATTCCCTCCTCCTCCGTTCCCACCAGCGTCGCGACCCCGGCGTCGATGCCCTCCGGGCGCTCGGTGACGTCCCGCAGCACCGCTACGGGGATGCCCAAGCTCGGCGCCTCCTCCTGGATCCCCCCCGAGTCCGTCAGGATCAGAGAAGCCCGCATCATCAGCTGAACGCATAGGTCGTAGGGCAGGGGCTCGATGAGATGAAGGTTGTCGAGGCCCTTCAGCAAAGCCCCCGCCGGACGGCGCACCGCTGGGTTGAGGTGGACCGGGAAGACCCAGGCGGTCGACGGCCTGGCCTCCGCCAGCCGGCGCACCGCTCGGCAAATTCCTTCGAGCTTCGGCCCGAAGCTCTCCCGCCGGTGGCAGGTCACCAGCACCACGGTCGTATCACCGTCGGCGACGGCCCCCCATGCCCCCCCGAGGCGTCCCCGATGGCGTTCGAGGGGCATCCCCCCGAGCCGCCGACGGAGATCCAGCAGGGCATCCACCACCGTGTTACCGGTGACGTGGACCCCCCGCACCCGCCCCTCACCAGCCAGGGCCCGTCGACTCCCCTCCGTCGGTGCGAAACACCAGGTGGAGAGGGCGTCGATCATGCGCCGGTTCGCCTCCTCGGGGAACGGCTTGGCGAGGTCGCCGGTCCGCAGCCCTGCCTCCACATGCCCCACCGGAATCCCGACGTAGAACGCAGCCAGGGCTCCGGCGAAGGCGCTGGTGGTATCCCCCTGGACCAACACCGAGCTCGGCCGCTCCCGTTCGAGCACCTTCCCCAGGCCCGTCAAAAGGCGGGCGGTCAGGTCCGGTAGCCCCTGGGCGGGCTCCATCACCCCCAGGTCGTGGTCGGCTTCGAGGTCCCAGAGGGCAAGGATCGGATCGAGCATCTGCCGATGTTGACCTGTGACGCAAAGGCGCCTCGGCAAGTCCGCGGCGTCCAGGGCACGAAGCACCGGCGCCATCTTGATCGCCTCCGGACGGGTTCCGACCACCGCCAGGACCGGCCGCTGGAGTCCCGCGGAATTCATCAGCGGACTCTGTTCACGTTCGGGCACATCGCCGGAATCATACCCGCAACCAGCGGCTCGCCCCCCAAACGCCGTAGTGCCCTCGCCTGGAATCCCCCCGCGGATCGAGCCCGCCGATTCCTCGGTTCTTCGAGATTTCGCGGCGCGGACCCGGCTCCGGGCCTTCACACTAACGGTAGTCGATTATCATCTGTGCCGATGGGATCCCTGTGCTCATTGCATTCCTGAGGTTGCCACCATGCTGTTCGACCTTCGCCTCGCCTACTCGGGCCTACGCCGGGAGCTACTACTCTCGACCCTGGTTATCTGCATCTTGGGCGCCAGTCTCGGCGTCCATACCGCGGTCTTCGCCCTGATCAACGGGGCCTTCCTCCGTCCCCTTTCCTTCGCCGAAGACGATCGCCTCGCGGTGGTCGAAAGCGTGTCGAGCAAGACCGGCGGCACCTACGGACTGTCCCTGCCGGACGCCGAC
>JBCDIS010000168.1:0-15137 GCA_038748685.1 Acidobacteriota bacterium
CGGCGGGCCACGGGGACGACGGCCTGGGGCTGCGGGTCCGCACCACGTTCCAAGAGGTGGCCCCCGAGCGGGTGGACCTGGCCCTCAACCAGATCACTAGCGTGCGGGCCGACTACGTGAGCCTGCTACTCGGCGGTGGCACTTCGATTTGGACCAATGTCCAGCTGGCGGAGGCCATGGCCCGCCTGGTGACCGGACGGGCGGTGGAGACCCGCCTCGTCGAAGGGGTCCGCCCCCGGGTCGATGGCGCCGAAGCTCCCCTGGACGCCGCGGCCGACGCGGTGCCGGAGGAGCCTCCGGGGGCTCGGGAGCTGGCGCCGGAGCTCGGCGTCTCCGACGATGCCCGGGCCCCGGTCCTCGAAGGGATGGAGCGGGTGGTCTCCGGCGCCCGGGGAACCGCCACGACCCTGCGGGACGAGCTCGCCTCCCTAAAACAGGAGTTCCCCGCGGACACCATCGCCCTCTACTCCAAGACCGGCTCCCCCATCCTCGAAAGGTCGGTGCCCGCCGCCGCCGGACGCGCCCTGGAGCAGCTGGTGGTCCGCGGCCGCCTGGCGCTGCGGGACGGAGCCCCGGCGGTGGTGCTGGACGACCGAGTCGTGCCCTGGGCCGCTCCCAGGTCGCCGGGGCGGGATCCCTACCTGCGGGCCCTCCGGCAAGGCCTGGGGGAGGTGGGCTACCGGAGCTCCGCCTGGGTCCGCGGCGTCATCCGCCGCACCGCCGACGAGCTGGCGGCGTCCCTGGCCAGCGCCAAAGGGGGCGCGCCGAGCCTCGAATCCCTCTCCGGCCCCCTGCGGGTCGTGGGGGGGCGGCTGGTGGTCAACCGGGAGAGCGGCCTCTTCGCCCGCCAGACCGAAACCAGCATGGGCGGCACCTTCATCTTCACCCTGGTGCGCTTGCCGGGCTCCCGCCCCCTGCCCCCGACCCCGGAGGACCTCGCCGACCCCAAGGCGAAGGTGCTGAGCGTCGCGGTCCACCTCGAAGCGGGGGTGGGCAGCGAAGACGCCGTCGCCGCCACCGAAGCCCTGTGGCCCACCCTCGTCGAGCTGCTGCGCTGAGCTCGAAACCATGCCGAGCTCGATGCTACGATCAGGTCCCTTAGCGGACCCGACCATGGAATCCAGACGCCCCGTTTTCTTTCCCGCCGCATTCGGCATCCTTCCGGCTCTGTCGCTCTACGCCGAAAACTGGCGCCTCGCGTCGCCCGTCGAAGGATTCGTCTGTGTCGTCTTGGCGCTGCTTCTGGCCCTCGCTTTCTGGGGCCTCAATCACCTCTGGATGCGTGACGCGATCAAGAGCGGCCTCGCGACTCTGTTGTTCGTCCTGCTCTTCTACTCCTACGGCGCCATCCATCGCCACGTCTTCGATACCGGGGACCCGGAGACCACGGGTGGCCATACGACCCTGCTGTGGATCTACGCCCTACTCCTTGTTCTCGGCACCTCCGCCCTGGCCCGCCTGCGGAGAGATCTCCGCCGAGCGGCGCTCGTACTCGACGTGGCGGCCGTCGCCGCCCTGGCGGGCCCCCTGCTGATCAGCCTCTACAGCATCGCGTCCCACTACGGCCAGGAAGGGGGCTCGGGCCCCGGACAGGATGTGGCGGCGGCGGCTCCCCAGCGCCCCCCCGACATTTACTACGTGGTGGTCGACGGCTACGCCCGCGCCGACACCCTCGAGCGCCTCTTCGACTTCGACAACCGGCCGTTCCTGGAAGCACTCGAATCCCGCGGTTTCCATGTCGCCCGGGAGAGCTACTCCAATTACAACCAGACCTACCTGTCTGTAGCGTCGTCCCTGAACTACACCTATCTTCACGAGCTGGAGGCCCTCGGCCCGCTTGCGGGCTCTCCGTCCCGCGCCCGCAAGCCGCTGCGTACCCTTATCGGGCACTCCCGCGCCCGGCGCGCGCTGGCCAAGATCGGCTATCGTTTCGTGACCTTCCCATCAGGCTATAGCGCGACTCGGATGCCCGAGCCCGATATCTTGATCGAGGGTGGTTGGGCCCCCAGCGAGCTCCAGAACACCCTCCTCGCCAAGACGCCGGTGCCCGGCCTGATGTTGACGTTGCTCGACCGCGATCAGTACCACTGGCACCGCCAGCGCATCCTCAACGTCCTCGAAAACCTCCACGGCCTCGCCGGCAAGCTCGACACCCCGATCTTCGTCTTCGCCCACCTCTATTCTCCGCATCCGCCGTTCGTCTTCGACGCCGACGGCAACCCGACCTCGTCCGGACGCCCGTTCCTCACCAGCGACGGCAACCATTTCTTCCGAGACGGTGGCCAGCTGGACGAGTATCTGGTCGGATATCCGGCCCAGGTCGAGTTCTTGAACCGCCGTCTCCTGGCGGCCTTCGACTCCATCTTGGAGCGTTCTGCGACGCCGCCGGTGATCCTCCTCCAATCCGACCACGGCTCCGGTCTGGGCATGGACCACGAGAGCCTCGAAGGCACAGACCTCGAGGAGCGGTACGGAATTCTCAACGCGCTTCACATACCCGCCGCAGGCAGCCTCGACGACGACCTGTCGCCGGTCAACAGCTTCCGGGTAGTGTTCAACGCATACTTCGACGCCGGCCTCCCCCTCGCGTCGAATCGCTCTTTCCACGCCCGCTGGCGGGCACCGTACCAGTGGGTGGAGGTGACCCAGGAACTCGGCGCGACATCCCGTCACGCCGCGGCGCCGGTGGCGGCGCCCTGAACTTCGCCCTCAGTCCTCCAGGTCACCCAGCCGGCGGCGCAGCGCCAGCAGCTCGCCGCGCAGCTCCTCCACCTCCCCCCGCACCGTCCCCAGCTCCGCCTCCAGGGACTCCAGCCGATCCATGGCGCTGGGTCCCCGCGGGGCAGCGGAGGCGGTGGGGGGAGGCGCGGCGGCGGGAGCGACGGGGGCAGCGGCGACGAGCTCCTCCGCTCCGGGGTCCTCCGAAGCCATGATGTGGGTCCAGCGGTTCTCCCGCTTGCCGGGCTGCCGGGGCAGCTCCCGCACCAGGGCGTCCAGCCCCCCGGTCATACCCTTCAGGGTCTCCTCCACCGCCGCCACGGATGGGAACGGGTGCATCCGCTCCGTCCTCGTCTTCAGCTCGCCGACGGTCTGGGGCCCCCGCAGCAGCAGCAGGGTCATCAGCGCCTTGCGGGCGGGTGTCAGATGCCACCGACGTTCGAGCCTATGCTCCCAGCGCTCCACCCGGGCCCCCTCCACCCGCCAGGTCAGAACGTCGAGCCGCAGGCGGTCGAGGGCCTCCACCACCTCGGTTTCGGTGAGCTTCGTCACCGGATCCCGGTTGGTCTTCTGATTGCACGCGGCGATCAGGGCGTTGACCGTCAGGGGGTATTGGTCGGGGGTGGTCTGCTCCTTCTCCATCAAGGCGCCGAGGACGCGTCTTTCGTACGCGTCGAGCTCTCGGGTGGGCGGCATGTCGGGCTCCTCCTGGGCGGCTTCGGACGGTGGATTCCGGGCTCCAACGATAGCAGCTCGCACCGGAGTCGACGGCTCCCGCCGACGGCTGAGCAAACGCCCCGACGTGGGCGCGGCGCCGACCTCACGTCCAGGCGAAGCGGGGCTGCTCGTAGTGGGCTACCCGGGTCGACCGGCCCCATACCGCGAGGTCCGCCAATTGCAGGAGAATCGCCGCGGTAGGGGCGAAGACCCAGGTGTCGACGATGGCGAGGGCCATCACCGGCGAATCGCCGGTCGTCCCCAGCTCCTCCACCTGGAGGGTCTCGGGATCGGCGATCGTCCCCAAGGGAACACGGTAGATGGCGGCCACCTCCTCCGGCTCGGGCCGAAGGGGGCCGGGGGCCCCGCCCCACGCCACGATCGGCGCGATGTGGTAGCCCGAACGGGTCACGAAGTCGTCGAGCCGGCCGAGGATCGCCTCCGGGCCGAGGGCCAGGCCCACCTCTTCCTCTAGCTCCCGCAGGGCGGCGTCCTCGGGGGTCTCGCCGGGGTCCATACGGCCCCCCGGGAGGGCAAACTGGCCGCTGTGCCTGCGGAGGGTGGACGCCCGCCGGGTCAGCAGCACGCTCGCCTGCCCGGCGCCGTCGTCCACCACCACGAGGGCCACCGCCGACCGCCGCTGGCCCTCCGCGGAGAGGGGGCGGCGCTCGAACCGCTCCAACCGCCGGGTCAGGTCGATCCGCAGCTCAGGCTCGAAGGATAGGCGTTGCGCTCCTGTTGACACTTATATTCTATTATGCAAATATAATGATAGGCATTCGCGCTCCAGAATGCCGGGCTCGCACCCCGAGCACCCATGGCACCCCGCGGTGCGGTCTTCCCCAAGATCGCACCGCGCTTTTTATGTCCGAAAACGTCACCCGCCCCGGCGCCCTGAATGGCGACGACGATTCAACGGCCGACGAAGCAGGAGACATCGACGGGCAGCGGGTCGCTCAGTCCCGCTCGATCTCGGCGGTGGGGGTGTCGTCACTTTCGCCCCCCTTCCGCTCCTTCAGGGCGCCGGGGCCGAAGGTCTCGAGGGCTTCCTGCTCGTCGCCGAAGGTCTTGAGCAGGGGCAGCAGCTGACTGATCTCCAAAACCCGATGGACCTGGCCGACGATGTTCAGCAGGTGGACCTTGCATTCGAAGCGCTCCGCCAGGTGGACGCTGTCCATCAGCTCACCGATGCCCGCACTGTCGATGCGCTTGACCTGCGACATGTTGAGCAGGATGTATTTCCAGCCGTCCGCCACGATCCTGTTCATGGCTTCCCCCAACACAACATCGCCGACACCGGACACCAAACGACCGTCCAGGTCGACGATGATGACCTGCCCCACCTTGCGCAATTCGATATGCATGGACCCTTCCTCGTTGACCTGTGAAAACCCTTGACGGGCGGTGGAGCATACCACGCCCCGGTCCGCCCACTGGTCCGTCGACTGGTCCGTCGACCGGTCCGCAGCCGCAGCCCCAGAGTCGACCCCGAAGCCCCCCGGACGGCGGCTACGGCCCGCCCCGCGGTCTGATAAAGTTGCTTCGATTTCTGAAGATTCGAGCTCACGAACACGCCGCCTTAGCGGGGTCGGCGATCCGCCCAGGAGCGAGGGTACATGGCGAAGAAACCCAAGGGGCCCCAGGCGGCCAAACCACGCTCGACGCCCAAGGGCCGCAGCGGGCGCATGCTGGCCCTCACCATTTTCGGCATCGTCGCCCTCGCGGTGCTGCTGGTCGCCGTCAGCACGTTCTTCGTCACCTCGACCCAGGGGAAGAGCTCCGTCGACCGCGCCATCACCGCTGAGCTGGACGCTACCCAGAGCGTGCAGCGGGCCCTCCAGCAGCAGCGGTACCAGCGCCTCAATCTGATCTCCCGCATCTTCGCTACGGACGAGCTGCTGACCGACTACCTGACGGAGGCGGCCCAGGAGCGGGACGAGGCCGCCATCCTGGCGTCGATCGAGGAGTACCAGAATCTCCTCACGTTCGACCTCGCGGTGGTGCTGGACCGCTCCGGCGTCGTCCTCACCCGCACCGACGGTCGGCCCGGCGGCGCCGATCTCTCGGCGACCCCGCTTGTGGCGGTGGCACTCGAAGAGAGCAAAGCCTCTGGGGTATGGCAGCAGGACGACCAGCTCTACCATGCCGTCGCCGTGCCGCTGGTGCGCCAGTTCGAGCTGGTGGGCTACATCGTCGTCGCCTACGCCATCAACAACGCCCTCGCCACCCAGGTCAAGCACACCGGCGGCGCCGAGACCGTCTACCTCGCGGACTCCTCCACCGGAGCCGCGGTCGCCGCCGCGACCCTGGCGGAGGACGCCACCCGGCAAATGCTCCAGGATCTGCGCCGGCGGGGGGGCGTCCTGGACGACGTCATCCGCCAGAAGCAGATCCGCGAGAGCATCGAGCTGGAGATCGGCGGAGAGCGCTGGACGGCGTCCCTCGCCCCCCTCCAGGACGCCTCCGGCGGTTCGGTGGGGGCAGCGGCGGTGCTGACGTCCGTGGGGGACAAGCGCGCCGGCTACGACGCTATCCGCTTCCTCCTCCTGGGGGCCACCGCGGCGGCCCTGATCGCCGGCCTGGTGCTGGCGGGCCTCGTCGGCACGATGGCCCACCAACCCCTGGCGCGCCTCGCCGAAGCCGCGACGGCTGCGGCCGCCGGTCACCTCGAACAGCCCATGCCGGACGTCTCCGGGGACGCCGGGCGGGTGGGCAAGGCCCTCGACCATCTCCTCGGCCAGGCGCGGGAGAAGCAGGCGGCCCAATTCGTCGCCGGTCGCGTCGCCAGGCTCCTGCCGGAGCCGGCCCCGGGCAGCGCCATGGTCAAGCCCCACGCCGAGAAGGTGGCCCTGGTGGCCGTGGACATGCCCCGCTACGCCGACCCGAAGATCGGCTACGACCCGGACGAGAACCTCCGCCGTTTCTCCCGCGACCTGCAGCGGATCTCGACCTCCGCCGGCGCCCGCAAGGGGCGCGTCGCCTCTGTCCTGGGACACCGCGTCCTGGTGCTCTTCGACGGCGAGCAGGCCGCCCCCAGGGCCCTGGCGGCGGCCACCGAGATGCTCCTCACCCTGAGCGAGCGGGAGACGGTCTTCGACGAGCCCACTCCACCCACCGTCGCCATGACCAGCGGCCCGGCGGCGGTGGGTACCGTCACCGGCGGCGACAGTCCGTCCCTGGCGGTGGCCGGCGTACCGGTCCAGCAGCTCGACAGCCTGCTGCGGGAGGCCACCCCCGGCGCCATCTACTTCCCCAAGCAGGTGTACGCGGAGCTGGCCCCCCTCTTCCAGCGGGCCCAGGTCCAGGTCAAGGGCCAGCGGGGGATCCTGAGCCCCCACCCCATCTACCTCGTGGCCGGGGACGACGCCGCCCGCGCCACGGGCGCCAAGGCCCTGTCGGAGGGCGCCGAGTCCATGGGGGACGGACGCTCCCTGGCGGATTTGCGCCCGGGGGTTCTGCTCGGATCGCGGTTCGACCTGGTGGCGGAGCTCGGCACCGGACGCATGGGGGTGGTCTGGAAGGCCCAGGATCGGGAGCTGCACGACTATGTGACCCTCAAGATGCTGCGGCCGGAGGTGGTCCAGGACACGGTGCAATTCGAACGCCTGAAGCGAGTCGTCGCCCGCTCCCGCTCCATCCGTGACGCCAACGTCCTCGGGGTTCTCGATTTCGGGGAGACCGAGCGCATCCCCTACATCTCGATGGAATTCGTCCGCGCCATGACCCTCACGTTCCTCCTGGAGCAGGCCAAGCAGGTGCCGCTGGTGGCCGGAATCCGCATGGTTCGGCAGATCGCCTGGGGGCTCGCCGCCGCCCACCACCAGCAGGTGCTACACGGCGGCCTCAAGCCGGAAAACATCCTGGTGGAAGGGGACGGAGGCATCAAGGTCATGGACTTCGGCCTCGGCATGCCGGTGACCCCGGGGGCCACCGTGACGGGGCCGGGGTTCCTGGCGCCGGAACAGTTGGAGGGGCGGGAGCCCGACTCCCGGGCAGACTTCTACGCCTTCGGTGCGGTGGCGTACCGCATGTTCACCGGCCAGGCCCCCTACCCGGGCGGCTCCGTGGACGAGGTCCGCCGCGCCCTGCTCGACCAGCAGGTGGCGCCGCCGACCTCCGTCGTCGCCGACATGCCCCCCAAACTGGAGCAGATCCTGCTTCGGTGCTTGGCCAAGCAGCCGGACGAGCGCTACGCCTCCATCGACGACCTGCTGGCGGATCTCGAAGCCGTTCGGGTCTGAGCCCCGCTCCACCCCGTCGAGTCCCGCCGTGCTCCGACGTCGTTCCGGTGAATCTTTCAAAGGACCGAAGGATTTTCGAGGTTCGCGGGTTCCAGGATCCAACGCCGCGCTCGACAGGATCCCGAGCCGGCGCGTCCACCGATGAGCGACCCGCACCCAAACAGCCCCGAGAGCCACGAAGAGCTGGACCCGGACCGCGGTGTCCTCGAAAGGGTGGCGGCGGGGGATACGGAATCCTTCGGCGTCCTGGTGAGCCGTCACCAGGACCGCCTCTTCCGGCTTTGCGAGCGCATGCTCCACGACCCCGAAGACGCGAGGGAGGCGGTCCAGGAGGTGTTCCTGAAGGCGTTCCGGGGCGCCCCCCGATGGCGGCCCCGGGGGCAGGTCTACACCTGGCTCTACCGTATCGCCGTCAACCACTGCCTCAACCGGATGAGACGCCGGCGGCTGGCGACGTTCTTCTCCTTCGGGGACCTCGCCCCCGGCGACGACGACGGCCCGGAGCTGGACCCCGCCGACGACGGCCCCGACGCCGAGCAGCGGCTGCGGGACCGGCGACGCTGGAATGCCGCCAAGAAGCACATCCGCCAGCTGCCGCCGAGCCAGCAAGCCGTGCTGGTTTTGGCGCGGTTCGAAGGCTTGCCCAATCGGGAGATCGCCGAGACCCTCGGCATCACCGAGGGGGCGGTGGAAAGCCGGCTGTTCCGAGCCGTGCGCCGACTCGGAGAACGTTTGCAGGTCGAAGCGCAGGAATCGCGCCCGTCGAGGGTTGCACCTTAGGAGGCCGATGGAGATGAACGACTCGACCCGAACCCCATCCGACCGCGCCGGCGACTCCGGGCAGGACCTGGTGCGGCTGCTGCACGGCGAGCTCGGCGCCGCCGAGGCCGCCGCTCTCCAACGGCGAATCGACCAGGACGAAGAGCTGCGTCGCCGCTGGCAGCATCTCCGCACCACCTGGGGGGCCCTCGCCCCGCCGCCCCCCACCCCGACGCCGGAGGACCTCGTCCACCGGGTCTTGGCCCGTGCCCGCCGGGAGGCCGACGGCGGGTCCTGGCGCCTCGCCCCCACTTGGGCCAAGGCCTCGGCCGGCCTGGCGGGGGCCTTTGGCCTGACCTTCGGCATCCTTCTCGGCGGGATGGCTCCGGCGGGGCCCCTGTCCGTGGAGGTGTCCCGAGACCAAGTCGCGGCCCTTCAGGATCCGGCAGAGGAGGACGTCGGCGACGCCTTCGGGGAGCTCGGGGGCCTACCCACCCTGGCGGAGACCTACCTCCTTGCCTTGGAGGATAGCGGCGGTCTGTTGGATCCGGCGGACAGGGCGGCGGACCAGGGGGTGGCACGATGAAGCGGTGGGGTCTGTGGATCGTCCTTCTACTGTCCCTCGGCCTCAACTTTGGGTTGATCCTGGGGCGCTCCCTGCCGCTGGGCTCCATTGGCGGGGAACCGGCTTCGGCCGACGGACCCCAGGATCCAGCCCCCCAGGAAGCGACGGGTCCGGAATCGACGCGGCCCGGGGCGGCGGTGGAGGGCCCCCTACCGCCAAGGCTGGAGCGCCGTCTCGGCCAGATGGTGGGCCGTATGGCCTCTGACCTCGGGCTCGAAGGGGAGACCCGGCAGGCCTTCCACGAACTCCAGATGGGTTTCTTCGAGGCCTCCATCGCAGCGCGCCAGCGGGGGCGACGTCTCCAGGGGGAGCTGCGTCGTGAGCTGATCTCGACCGCGCCGGACCGTGAGCGGGCGGAGACGCTCCTGGCGCAGGTCGCCGAGGCCACCGCCGACCAGGAACGGGCCTTCGTCGGCTGCTACTTCGATTCCATGGCTCTCCTCGACGCCGCGCAGCAAATCCGCTACCGCGACTTCCTCGGCCGCCTGCGGCGCTTCCGCACGGAGTTGGAGCGCCGCAGGGAGCGGCAGCTGCTCAGGGAACGGGCCCGCGAAGAGCGGGGCGCCGGAGCGACGGAGCGACGGCCGGGCCCGAGGCGACCTTGGCGCCAGGGCGGGGATCCGCCGGAGCCGGACCCCGCGGACTCCACGGGCGGGCGCTGAGGATCGACGGACCGATCCAGGGATCCGGGGCGGGTTAGAATGGGTTGAGGACCCTCATGCGCAAGCCCCCCCATGACCCCGAGACGTTCGACCTCGACGCTTCCCTGTCCGCAGGGGAGCAGCCGGACGACGTCGTTGAACTGCCCATCACCGACGTCCTCGACCTCCACCCGTTCCCGCCGAGGGAGGTAAAGGCCCTCGTCGTCGATTACCTGGAACTCGCCTACGGCAAGGGCCTGCGCCGCCTGCGGATCATCCACGGCCGTGGAACGGGGACCCAACGTAAGATGGTCCGCACGCTCCTCGACCGTGACCCGAGGGTTTCCGCCTTCGGGGACGCCCCCGCCGAGGCCGGCGGCTGGGGCGCGACGTGGGTCGAGATGGAGTAGTGGCCATGCCCCTCCGGCGCTCCCTCCGCCGCCTCCGTCGACGGGTGGTGCCGTCGAAGCTGCAGGTGGTCTACCACGATCAGTACAACGGGGCCTTCGCCGACCTCCCCTACGACGCCCTGCGGGCGGAGCGGATCCTCGCCTTCCTCGCCTCCGAGGGTCTGGTGCTGCGCCGCTGCGTCCACCGACCGGAGCCCGTGTGGCTGAAGGCCCTCGCCAAGGTCCACTCGGCGGACTACCTCGACCGCGTCCACCGCCCCGAAACGCTGACTTCGATCCTCGGGCAAGAGATCGGGCGGGATCTCGTCGACCGGCTGCTGGACTTTCATCGCCTGCAGACGGGGGGCACGCTAATGGCCACCCGGCGGGCCCGGGGCCGCGGGGTCGGTATCAACCTCGGCGGCGGCTTCCACCACGCCCACGCCGAGCACGGCGGCGGGTTCTGCGTCTTCAACGACGTCGCCGTCGCCATCGCCGACGAGCGCCGCAGGGGCTTCGACGGCCCGGTGATCGTGGTGGACCTGGACCTCCACGACGGCGACGGAACCCGCGACATCTTCCGCGACGATCCCACGGTCCACACCTTCTCGATCCACGCCTCCCATTGGGACGCGGTGGACGGGGTCGAGACCACGAGTCTGGAGCTGGGGTCCGACGTCGACGACGATCGCTACCTGGAGGTCCTGGGGCAGGAGCTCCCCGCCGTCTTTGAACGGTTCGAGCCCCGCCTGGTGTTCTATCTGGCGGGCTGCGACCCGGCCCACGACGACGTCTTAGGGAGTTGGAATCTCAGCTCCGGGGCCATGCTGGAGCGGGATCTCCTGTTGACCCGCTTGACGCGGTCCGGGCTCCACAGGACCCCCCTCGTGGTCCTCCTCGCCGGCGGCTACGGCCACGAGAGCTGGCGCTACACCGCCCGCTTCCTGAGCGCCTTCGAGCGGGACGGTCGCCCCATCGAGCCCCCCTCCACCGAGGAGATCACCCTCAAGCGGTATCGCTACATCTCGAGCCTGTTCACCTCCGCCGAGCTGTCGGGGGGCGGAGACAACGAGTTCGGCCTCACCGAAGACGACCTCTACCTGCCGGGCTGGGCGGCGACTCGCGAAACCCGCCTCCTGAGCTTCTACACCCGCCACGGCGTGGAGCTGGTGCTGGAACGGGCGGGCTTCCTGGACCGTCTGAGGGATCTCGGGTTTCCCCATCCGACCTTGGAATTTCAGCTGGAGGACCCCGCCGGCCAGACCGTGAGGGTCTACGGGGATCCCAACCAGGAGGACATCCTGGTGGAGCTTCGGCTGACCCGCGACCGGCGGACCCTAGAAGGCATGGAGCTGCTGAGCGTCGAGTGGCTTCTGATGCAGAACCCCCGCGTCGAGTTCGGGCCCGGGCGGACCCGGCTTCCGGGGCAGCAGCACCCCGGCCTGGGCATGCTGAACGACATGGTGGCGCTGCTGATCGCCGTCTGCGACCGCCTGCACCTGGACGGCCTGACCTTCGTCCCTTCCCAATTCCACATCGCGGTCTACGGCAAGAGGCACCTCGGCTTCCTAGACCCCGAGACCCAGGCCCGCTTCGAAGCGATGCTGGCTCTCTTCCGGGACACCGCCTTTGAAGACGCCACCCGCGCCGTCGCCGAGGGTCGGGTCGTGGACGCCGTCACCGGGGAGGTCCAGCGGTGGCGCCCCGAGCCCATGGTGTTGCCGGTGAGCAAGAGGCTGGTCCGCCTGCTGGAGGAGCGGCGACTGGCCCATGCCGGGACGGAGGGGGAGCCTCCCCCCTTCGCCATCCGGCCCGCGGAGGACGGGAGCGCGGCCGACTCCGCCCACTCTTCCCCTAGCCCCACAGCCCCCTGACCCGACCCTCCTGGGGGCGGGTCGGTGACGTGGGTTTGGAGGATACGGGGGCCAATAAAAAGGGCCGGCCCCCTGCTCGGGAACCGGCCCTCCTCCGCGGATCGGGGATCCGTCAGTCGGCCTGGGTGGCCTCCGCCTGCTGTTGCGGCAGGGAGCGGATGTCCTGCTCGAACTGGAAGTAGACGTCTTCCTCCGCCGACTCCGGCTCCGCCCACGTTTCCTCTTCCATGTGGAAGTCGTGGTAGTAACCGAGGCCGGTGCCCGCCGGGATCAGGCGGCCGACGATGACGTTTTCCTTCAGCCCACGCAGGCCGTCCACCTTGCCGCTGATGGCGGCCTCGGTGAGCACTCGGGTGGTCTCCTGGAACGATGCCGCCGAGATGAAGCTGTCGGTGGACAGCGACGCCTTGGTGATGCCCAGCAGGAGCGGACGACCGATGGCCGGGCGGCCACCCGCCTCCACCACGCGGTTGTTCTCCTTCTGGAAGCGGAAGCGGTCGACCTGCTCGTCGATCAGGAAGGTGGTGTCGCCGACCTCCTCGATCTTCACCGAGCGCATCATCTGACGGACGATGACCTCGATGTGCTTGTCGTTGATCGCCACCGACTGGGAGCGGTAGACCTCCTGGATCTTGTCCACCAGGTAGCGCTGCAGCTCCTTCTCACCCAGCACCTTGAGCACGTCGTGGGGGTTGATCGGGCCGTCGATCAGCGGCTCGCCCGCCTGCACCCGCTCGCCGTCCTGGACGTTGACGTGGATGTACCGCGGCACCAGGTACTCGCGCACCTCGGCGTGGTCGGACTCCACGATCACCTTACGCATGCCCTTGTGAATGTCACCCAGGCGCACCGTACCGTCGACCTCAGAGATGATCGCCGGCTCCTTCGGGGTGCGGGCCTCGAAGAGCTCCACGACCCGGGGCAAACCGCCGGTGATGTCCTTCGTCTTGGTGGTTTCGCGGGGGATCTTGACCAGCGTGTCGCCGGGGTAGACCGTCTGCGAGTTGTCCACCACCAGGTGGGAGCCGGAGGGCAGCAGGTAGCGGCGCTCGACGCCGTCCCCCTTGATGAGAATCGCGGGGGCGCGCTTCTCGTTGGCCGACGCCTCGACGATGATGCGCTGGGACAGGCCGGTGACTTTGTCCGTCTCTTCGCGCACGTTCTCGCCTTCGACGATGTCCTGGTATTCGGCCGTACCGGCGATCTCGGTGAGGATGGCGGAGGTGAAGGGGTCCCACACCACCAGCTCCTGACCGGGCTCGACGGTGTCCCCTTCCCGGACCTGGAGGTGGGAGCCGTAGGTGAGCGCGTAGCGCTCGAGCTCGCGCCCCTTGGGATCCACCAGCACCACCTTGCCGTTGCGGTTCACCACCACCAGGTCGCCGTCCTTGGACTCGACGGTGCTGACGTTGATGAATTTCACCTTGCCGGGGTTGCGGGCCACGTGCTTGGACTCCTCCGACACGCGGCTCGCGGTACCACCGTAGTGGAAGGTCCGCATGGTGAGCTGGGTGCCCGGCTCGCCGATGGACTGGGCGGCGATGACGCCGACAGCCTCGCCGATGTCGACCCGGTTGCCGGTGGCCAGGTTACGGCCGTAGCACTTGATGCACACGCCCCGGGTGCTCTCGCAGGTGAGCACCGAGCGGATCTTCACCTTCTCGATGCCCGCCTCCTGGATCTTGGCCGCCAGCTCGACGGTGATCGAATCGCCGACCGCCAGCAGAAGCTCGCCGGTCATCGGATCGTAGATCTCGTCCTGGCTGACGCGGCCGACGATCCGGTCGCGGAGGGGTTCGAGGATGTCGCCACCCTCCATGATCGCCGACACGTAGATGCCGTCGATGGTGCCGCAGTCCAGCTCGGAGACGATGACGTCCTGCGCCACGTCCACCAGGCGGCGGGTCAGGTAGCCGGAGTCGGCGGTCTTGAGCGCCGTATCCGCCAGGCCCTTGCGCGCGCCGTGGGTGGAGATGAAGTACTGGAGCACCGTCAGCCCCTCGCGGAAGTTCGAGGTGATCGGCGTCTCGATGACCTCACCGGAGGGCTTCGACATCAGTCCCCGCATACCGGCCAGCTGACGGACCTGCTCGCGTGAACCACGGGCGCCGGAGTCGGCCATCATGCGGATCGGGTTGAAGGCCTGCTGGCGCTCCTCCTCCCGCTCCATCTCGTTGAACATCTCGGTGGAGACGTTCTCCGTCACGCGGTGCCAAATATCGATGATCTTGTTGTGGCGCTCACCGGCGGTGATGACGCCGGCGGTGCGCTGCTTCTCGATCTCGATGACCTCGACGCGGGCGTCGTCGATGAGGGTGGTCTTGGACTCCGGCACCACCATGTCGTCGACGCCGATGGAGATACCCGCCTTGGTGGCGTAGAAGAAGGAGACCTCCTTCATCTCGTCCAGCATCTTGACGGTCATCTCGTTGCCGAAGCGGATGAAGCAGTAGCTCACCAGATCCTGGAGGCCCTTCTTCTTGAGCAGACCGTTGACGAAGGGCATCTCGTCGGGCAGGTGGATGTTGAAAATCACACGGCCGACGGTGGTGTCGACGATCTGATTGTCGACGACCTCCATCTCGGCGTGGACCACGTCCTGATTGCTGTACTGCCGGGTGAGGTCGATGAACTCACCGGTGTAGCGCACCTTGACGCGGGTCTGGGTCTCGACCTCGCCGGCCTGGAGGGCCAGCAGAACGGAGTCGAAGTCGGGGAACAGGCGTCCCTCGCCCTTGGACCCGGCCTTGTCGAGGGTCAGGTAGTAGCCGCCGAGCACCAGATCCTGACTGGGCACCGCCAGGGGACGTCCGTTGGCGGGGGACAGCAGGTTGTTGGACGCCAGCATCAGCACCTTGGACTCGATCTGCGCCTTGGGGGACAGCGGCACGTGGACCGCCATCTGGTCGCCGTCGAAGTCGGCGTTGAACGCGGCGCAGACCAACGGGTGGATCTGGATCGCCTTGCCCTCGATCAGCACCGGCTGGAACGCCTGGATGCCGAGGCGGTGCAGGGTGGGGGCGCGGTTGAGCAGCACGGGGTGGTCGCGGATGACCTCTTCGAGGGCGTCCCAGACCGGATCGTGCTCCTGCTCCACCAGCTCCTTCGCCGCCTTGATGGTGCCCACCAGGCCCTTCTCTTCGAGCCGGTTGTAGATGAACGGCTTGAAGAGC
>JBCDIS010000169.1:0-14973 GCA_038748685.1 Acidobacteriota bacterium
CACCAGCAGGCTGATCCCCAGGTAGATCCAACCCACCAGGAATGCGATCACCACGCCGGCGACATGGGGGGGTGAGGCGAGGGGGGACTCGAGCACCACGTCGACTCGGCGCTGCACCCCCCCTTGGTCGTAGACGTAAACCACCGATTCCCCGCGCCGCAGGGTTCGATCGAGGTCGTTCAGACCCTCGGGGTCGCCGACGTCGACTCCGTTGATGGAGAGGATGCGATCCCCCACATGGATCCCGGACCTGGAGGCCGGGGAGTCGGGGTGGATCAAAAACACCTCACCCTGCTTCTCGACGGTGACTAGGCTCGTCAAGAGCTGCCCGGCGCCGGAATCGCCCTTGGCCATCGACAGGCTAAAGAAGGCCAGACCCACCCAGCCGTCCCGCTGCCAGCGCTCCAGGCCCGACCGCAAAACCAGCAGGGACGCCACCACCAGCGCCGCGGTCAATCCGAGGACGATGAGCTTGCGCGTTCGGGGTTTGAAGATCATGTCGACGGGGCGGCGGAGGAGAGTCCTGCCGGGGCCGCGGCGCCCCGATTCAGCACGATGCTAGCACGCGGTCCCCGGGCGGATCGGCGGCCGGCGCCCCGTCGAAAGTGCGCTACTGCCGCCTCAGAATCCCACGGCGACGCCGGCCCCGAGGGCCAGGGGATCGAGATCGATCCCGGCGCCGGTTCCGGCTCCCGCCACGTCCACGTCGATCTCCAGGGCCAGGTACTCGAGACTCGCGGTGAGCAACCACGTCCCGGACCGGCCGAAGGGCACGTCGACCCCGAGTCGGGCGCCGTAGACGAAGGCGTCGTCGGCCTCGAGGGAGACCGACGTGTCGAAACCTGGGATCTCGATGCCTGGCAGGACGACACCGGGGAAGCCGAAGCCCGAGAGCTCGGTCCGGATTTCGAGGTCGTCCACCTGGGCCCAACCAATCACCGGCCCGATCCAGACATCGGCACGGCGGCCCGGGGTCAGGTGGACCAGGGCCCCCAGCGTCAGGGGGGTGATCCGGGTCTCAGCCGTCACCCGCGCGGACAAGGGGGAAGGTCCGATGGGCACGAACGGTCCGATGGGTAGCTGAGGGAAGGCGAGGGAGGTCTCGTCGCTCTGCTCCAGCTGGGTGCTCGATACCCCCAGCGCGATACCGAGCCGGTCAGAGGCCCGGTACTCGATCTGGAGATCCACCCCCTCGGAGACCCCGAGGTCGTCGTCGACAAACAGGGCCGCGCTGCTGTCGACGGCGCGGGCTTGTACCCGCAGGGTCCACGGTCCTTCCGCCGCTCCGGCGGGGGCTAGCGTGAAGACTACGATCAGTATCGCCCCCAGAATGCAGGGGCCCGAACGTTGGGCAGGGGTCATGGGAATCTCCTCGCTTGCTGCGGAGGTTGCGGCGCCCTCGGGAGATGGGGCGCCGCCGTCGCTGCGTTCATCTTTGCCCCCCGGGTGCCAGGGGACAGCGTCGACCGATACAGGTTGACGCGAAAATGTGTCGAACCGGCCCGCATCCTGCGGCACTGGGGCACCGTTTCCGAGGCGAAGGGGTGCCGGGATAGCATCCCCCCAACCCGGAACGCTCCATATGAAGAGTCTCTATCCATCCAACCGAGGGCCCCAGCAGGTCCCATGCGCGGCGGCCCTGGCAGCCGCTGGGGACGGCCCTTCACCGGCCTCTGGATGGACGAAGGCACGGGTCCTGTTGGCCCGGTTCGCTGCGGGCGTCTTTGCCCTCCTCGGGATTGCGGGAGTATCCCTCTACCGGGCGGAGGTTCCCGTAGAGGATCTGGTCGACGATTTCGCCGGCGGCGCCTCCAGCTTCGAGACCATCGAAGGGACGTCCGTCCACTACCGGGACGAAGGTACCGGGCCGACGCTGTTACTGCTCCACGGAACCGCGTCGTCCCTGCACACCTGGGACGGCTGGGTGCATCACCTGAAGGATCGATTCCGCATCCTGAGGCTGGATCTCCAGGGCTTTGGCCTCACCGGCCCCAACGGGGACCACGACTATTCCGCCGAGCGCCAGGTTCGGGTGATCGCGGAGCTGCTGCGGCGGCGCGGCGTGGAGCGCTGCTCGGTGGCCGGCAACTCCCTCGGCGGTCGCATCGCCTGGGGATTCGCCCTAGACCATCCCCAGCGGGTCGACCGCCTTATCCTGGTGGACTCGGCGGGCCCCCGGGCGCTCCACGTCCCCCCGGAGCCCCACGTCCAGGATGACAGAGCGAAGGTGGGGCGCAGGGCCGGAGGGGGACGAACCCTGGACCTCGGCCGGGTGCCGATCTTGAAAGACCTCCTCACCCGGCTGACGCCGCGGTTTTTGGTGGAGCGATCCCTACGTCAGGTCTACGGCGACCCGACGCGGGTGAGGCCCGAGCTGGTGGACCGCTACCACCGCATGCTGCTCAGGGAGGGCAATCGGGACGCCCTGGTCCGCGCCCTCAACACCCGCTGGGGTCAAGCGGTGGAGCCCGAGCAACTCCGGGATCTCCACCAGCCCACCCTGATCCAATGGGGCGAAGACGACCGCTGGATACCCCTCTCGGTGGGGCAAAGACTCGAAGCCCTGATCCCCGACGCCCGCCTGGTGGTCTACCCGGGTGCGGGCCACGTGCCGATGGAAGAAATACCGGAGGAGACGGCCCGCGACGCGGCGGCCTTCCTGCTGACGTCCCCCGGGAACGGGGCCCGGGCCGACGTCACCGGTCTTTGACCATGGCGAAACGGTCGAGCACCTCGCCGGCGTCGTCCACGAAAGCGGCGTCGAGCCGCTCCCCTTGGACGTCGATCACCAGGGAGCCGCGCACCTGGTGCTCCACCGCCATGACCGGGTGGCCGAAGGTGGCCTGCGCCACCCGGCCGCCGCTACCCGCCACCACGTACACCGCCCCGCGGCGGCCCCGCTTGCGGTAGGGGCCATCCCCCTCCGGCCGGCCGTCCCCGCCGTCGAGCACCATGCCGGGCTCCAGGGTTTCCGAGGTGCCGTAGTGGCCCGCGAGGAGGTGGGACCGTTCGTAGGAGTGACTGTGGCCGGTGAGCACCAGGTCGACCCCCGCCGCCTCCAGCAGGGGGAGGGCGTTCTCCCGCATCGCTTGCATCTGCCAGCCCCCGGGATCGTCGGAATCGTGCCACCCCTTGGTGTACGGAGGGTGGTGCCAAAAGGCGATGAGCCAGCGGCGATCTTGGGTCGCCAGGTCCTCCTCCAGCCAACGCATCTGGGGCTTCCCCGCCCGTAGATCGCTGCCCGAGGAGTCGAGGCACACGACGTGGACATCCCCCCAGTCGAAGGAGTACCACGCTTCCCGTCCGCTGGGGGCACCCCCTGCCTCCCCCTGGGTCGGCAGGGTGAAGCTGTCAAAGTAGGGACCCTCACCGTCTTTGGCGTCCGACGAGCGGGTATCGTGGTTGCCCAGGGCTGGCCAGAGGAAGGTACGGGCGAGGATGTCGGGATACATCTCGAACACCGCCCGCTGGTACTCCCGATCGGTTCCGGACTCGTAGGCGTTGTCGCCGAGCATCAGCAGCAGGTCCGCCGGCCGCCCCTGGGTATAGCTGCGGTAGGCGTTGCGAACCCGGGCGGCCCAGGGGTCGGCGCTGCCGGAGTCACCGAGGACCCAGAAGCGGATGGCGGCGCCGAACCCCGGAGGCGGCGCTACCATGAAGGTGTGCCCAGGCCCCCCCGCCAGCCGGCGCTCCCCCGCCTCGACGGCATAGTAGTACCGGACCCCGGGTTCGAGTCCGTCGAGCCGCACCTCGTGGTCGAGGGAGCGGCCCGGCGCCCGGGCTCTCTGGGACAGATCGTCGGGGTCGGTACCGTAAACCACGGCGGAGGGGGTCGGGTCGCCGGTGCGCCAACGGACCACCGCGCTGGAGGTGGTCGCCAACTGGAGGTAGGGGCTTCGCACCAGGGCGGTGCGGGTCGGGTCGAAGGCGCGAAGCTCCAAGTCGAAGGCCAGGTCGTCACTGCCGCCCCCCGCTTGGTGGAGTTGCACCGCCAGCACGTTGCGCCCCTTCGAGAGAAGCCGGCCCGGTTCGAGCCGGTAGTCGGTCCATGCCCGCTCGTCCTCCACGGCGTGGGCGGCATAGGCGTCGAATCCGGGGCGCCCGGGGGGTAGGTTGGCGTGGGCCACGGGCCGGCCGTTGAGGTAGACCACGGCGCCGTCGTCCTTCAGCAATCGCAACCGCAATCGCGAGAAGGCGGCGGGGTCCTCCACTTCGAAGACGTGGCGGAAGAAGGTCGCGGGGTGCCGGTCGTCCGGCCCGCCTTCGGGGCAGGGCTCCCCCAATTGCCAACCCGGGCGGCAACGGACGATCGTCGCCTCGTCCCCCTCGCCGTAGCCCAGCTTGGCGGGCCCCGAGCGCCATCCGTCGTCGTCGTAGTCGAGGTGGGTCCAGACCTCTCCGGGATCGGAGCCGTCGTCAAGGAAGCGCCACTCCGCCCCCGCCGCCACCAGGGGTACCGAGGCGCCGCTCCGCGGCGGCTCGGGGTCGGCGCAGGCCAGGCCGACGGCGGCGACCACCAGCGTCAACCCCAGGGTAGCGTGCCCGACTCGGCCGCGGGCCGTGGAGGGGCTCCGAGGAGGGTCCTTCATGATGGCCCCATTTTGCCGTATCGCCGCGTCCTTGGTCGAGGAATCGAGGACTCGGCTCCCCACCCCGCCGTTGCCCCAGAGTCTCGCCGAGCTCCAAGAACCCGACACACGGAGACGCGACGCCCGCTCGCCTTGACGCTCCCCGACCCCACGGATACATTCCAAGCTATGAGTACGCGGCGGGACGACCACGGTAGCGGGCGACGACGGGGCGTCCCCATCGTCGTCGTTTGCCTCGCCTTGACCCTGTCGGCAGCGTTGACGGGATGCTCGGTGCGCCGGATGGCGGTGGACTCCCTGGCTTCGACACTGGCGGACGAAGGAGCTTCGGTCTTCGCTTCCGACGACGATCCAGAGCTCGTGGGTCAGGCCCTCCCCTTTGCCCTCAAGACCTTCGAAGCCCTCCTGCAGTCGGACCCGAGCCACCGCGGCCTCCTCCTCGCCACCTGCTCCGGCTACACCCAGTACACCTTCGGTTTCGTCGAGATCGAGGCAGAGCGGCTGAAGTTCGACGACTACCGGCAGTCCCGCCGCGCCCGGGACCGGGCCCTCAAGCTCTACCTGCGGGGTCGCGACTACTGCCTCCGCGCCCTCGATCTGGAAGCGCCGGGGGCGCCCGAGCGGCTGGTGCGGGCGCCGGAGACGGCCCTATCGGACCTGGGCAAGGACCACGTGCCGCTCCTCTACTGGACCGCCGGTGCCTGGGGCTCGGCCATTTCCGCCGGCCGGGACCGCCCCGAGGTGGTGGCGGACCTCGCCTCCGTCAGAGCCCTGCTGGGCCGGGCCCTGGAGCTGGACGCGGACTGGAACGACGGAGCCCTCCACGACGCCATGGTGGTTTTGGAATCCCTGCCGGAGGCGATGGGGGGCTCCTTGGAACGGGCCCGGGAGCATCACCAAAGGGCCCTCGAGCTGAACGACGGCCGCCGCGCCGGCACCCACGTCACCTGGGCGTGGCAGGTTTCGGTGCCGCGTCAGGATCGGGCCGGGTTCGAGGAGGCCTTAGACCGGGCCCTGGCCGTGGACGTGGACCGACTTCCCGAGGAACGCCTCGCCAACACGATCTACCAAGACCTCGCCCGCCTGCTCCAGGACCAGGCGGACGATCTCTTCCTCGACCTCGACACCTTTGATTCGGAAGGGACCCCCCAATGACACGCCCCGCGACCTTCGAGACGACCCGCCGCCGCTGGCTGCTGGCCGCCCTTCTGATCGTCCTCCTTGCCCCCAGCGTCCAGGCCGCCACCGTGGTGAAAATGGCCACCCTCGTGCCCGAGGGGTCGGTCTGGGACGGGATCCTCCGCCACATGGGGGCCGAGTGGAGCGACCGCACCGACGGACAGGTGAAGCTCCGCCTCTACCCCGGGGGCGTCGCCGGCGACGAGCCGGACATCGTCCGCAAGATGCGGGTCGGTCAGCTGCAGGGCGCCGCCCTGACCGTCGCCGGCCTTTCCGTCATCGACGAGGGCTTCGAAGTCTTCGAGCTGCCCATGTTCTTCGAGTCCTACGACGAGCTCTACCACGTGCTCGACACCCTGCGGCCGGACTTCGAGAAGCGCCTCGAAGCCAAGGGCTACGTGCTGCTGAACTGGGGTCAGGGGGGCTGGGTCCACATCTTTTCGAAGAAGCCGGTCCGCTCGGTGGACGACCTGCGATCCCAGAAGCTCTTCACCTGGGCCGGAAACGACGCCATGGTCCAGCTGTGGCGCCGCAACGGCTTCCAGCCGGTCCCCCTCGCCGCCACAGACATCCTCACCGGCCTGCAGACCGGCATGGTGGAAGCGATCACCACGACCCCGCTGGCGGCCCTCTCCCTCCAGTGGTTCCGGCAAACGCCCTACATGCAGGATCTCGGCTTCGCACCCTTGGTGGGGGCGACGGTGATGAGTCGGCGGGCGTGGCGGAAGCTCACCCCCGAACAGCGCTCAGCGCTGCTGGAGGCGGCCCGTGAGACAGAGAAGGAGCTGCTGGAGGTGATCCCCGAGCAGGATGAGAAGGCGGCCCAGCAGATGGCCGAACGGGGTCTCGAAGTGGTGGCGGTCACCGAGGCCCAGCGGGCCGAATGGCGGGCGGCGTCCCAGGATTTCGAACGCTTCAAACACGGCTCGATGAAGGACACCGCCCTCCTCGACAAGGTGCGCTCGACCCGCGACGCTTTCCGCCAGCGTCAGGCCGGTACCCCCTAGGATGACGGGCGCACCGTGAAACGCTTCGCCTCCGCCTTCACCCGCGGCTTCGACCGCTTCGAGGGAATCCTCGGCGGCCTGGTCTTTCTGGCCATCGTGGCCCTGATGACGGCGGAGATGGCGCTGCGGACCGGAAAGGGCGTCGGCGTTCCCGGCGCCCTGCCGATGGTCCAACACCTGACCCTGTGGCTAGCGTTCCTCGGCGCCGCCCTCGCCGCCACCGAGGGGCAGCTGCTGTCCCTGGCGACGGGGCAGCTGCTGCCGGAGGGCTGGTCGCGGCGGGGTGCGAAGCTGTTGGCGTCCGCCGTGGCGGTGGCGGCGACGGCCCTCCTCTGCCAGGCGAGCCTGGAATTCCTCCTGCTGGAGAAGGATTTCGGCGACGAGGTGGCGTTCGGTATTCCGGTTTGGGTCGCCCTCCTGGTGCTCCCAGTCTCCCTCGGTCTCATTACCCTGAGGCTCGGCTGGGTGGCCGGCGGCTGGTTGGGTCGCGCGGTGTCCCTGGGGGCCCTGGCGGCGGCGGTTGCCCTCGGGCGCCATCCGGAGGTTCTGGAGGGGGCACCGATGTGGCCACTGCTGGCGCTGCTAGTGGCGGCCATGGCCTTGGGGGCCCCGATCTTCGCGATCCTCGGCGGCGCCGCGGTGATCCTCTTCCTCGGGGACGGCGTTCCGATGGCGGCGGTGCCGGTGGAAACCTATCGCCTCGCCACCTCCCCGACCCTGCCGGCGATCCCCCTCTTCACCCTCACCGGCTTCCTGCTGGCGGAGGGCAAAGCCTCCGAGCGGCTGGTGGCGGTTTTCCGCGCATTCTTCGGCTGGATACCGGGGGGAACGGCGGTGGTGGCGGCGATCGTATGCGCCTTCTTCACCGTGTTCACCGGCGGCTCCGGCGTCACCATCCTCGCCCTCGGCGGCCTCCTGTTCCATGCCCTCTCCACCGACGGCTATCGGGAACGGTTCTCCCTCGGACTGCTGACCGCCTCCGGCTCCCTGGGTCTCCTACTGCCGCCGGCCCTGCCCCTGATCCTCTACGGCATCGTGGCGGAGGTGCCGATTCCGGACCTTTTCCTCGGGGGGGTGCTGCCGGGCCTGCTGCTGGTGACCCTGATCGCCGGCTGGGGGGTGCGGGAGGGTCTGCGGACCGGCGCCGGCCGCGCGGCGTTCGAAGGCCGGGCCGCCTTCGCCGCCCTGTGGCGGGCGAAGTGGGAGCTTCTGCTGCCGGTCTTCCTGGTGGTGGCTATCTTCCGAGGCCTGGCGACGCCGGTGGAGGCGTCGGCCCTGGCGGTGGTCTACGCCCTCGTGGTGCAGTGCCTCGTCCACCGCGATCTGAGCCCGACCCGTGACCTGCCAAGGGTGCTGCGGCAGTGCACGGTGCTGGTGGGCGGCGTGCTGATCATCCTGTGCGTCGCCATGGGCTTCACCAGCTACCTGGTGGATGCCCAGATTCCGTCCCAGCTCCTCGCCTGGGTGGTGGAACACGTGGAGTCGCCTTTGATGTTCCTCCTCCTGCTGAACATCTTTTTGCTGCTGGTGGGCTGCGTGATGGACATCTTCTCGGCGACGGTGGTGGTGGTGCCCCTGATCGTGCCCCTCGGGGCCGCCTTTGGTATCGATCCGATCCACCTCGGCATCCTTTTCATCGCCAACCTGGAGCTCGGCTACCTGACACCCCCGGTTGGCCTCAACCTCTTCCTCGCATCGTACCGATTCGAGCGCCCGCTCCTGGAGGTCTACCGAGCGGCCCTACCGATGCTGGCGATCCTCGGTCTCGGCGTGCTGCTGATCACGTATGTCCCCTGGCTGACCACCGGTCTCGCGGGCCTGCTGCGATGAACGAAGCACCGGGGCGTCGGGAAGCTTGGGCCGTCACCGCCCTCGCGGCCCTGGCCCTGGCGCTGAGGGGTCCCGGCCTGGAGCGAGCGCAGGTTTGGGTGGACGAGGCCGCCACCTGGTGGTTTGCCCGCTTGACCGCCTCCGGAGACCTCGCCGGCCAGGCCGCCCTGGAGCCGACGCCGCCCCTCTACTACGGCCTCGTGGGGTGGATCCTCAGGCTCTTCGGCGACAGCGACGCCGCCATCCGCTGGCCCAGCGTGCTCTTCGGAGTCGCCGCGGTTCCCCTCGTGTACGGCCTCGCCCGACGGCTTTTCGGGGCATCCACCGGCCGCGGCGCCGGCCTCGCGGCGGCCCTACTGGTGGCGGTCCATCCGCTCCACGTCTTCACCAGCCGCGAGGCCAGGGTCTATCCCCTGCTGACGGTCCTGACCCTGGCCCTGCTGTGGGCCCTCTGGGACGCCCTCGACACCGACCGCGGAAGGAGTTGGGTTGCGGTGGGGGCACTCCTGACCCTCGCCTGCTACAGCCACTTCTACGGCCTCTTCCTGGGGCTGACGGTGGGGGTCCTGGTGCTCGTCTTCGCGCCGTCGACCCGGGTACGCCTGCGGGGCCTCGCGGTGGCGGCGGCGGCGGGGGTCCTGTTCGCCCCCTACCTCGCCTTCACCCTCCCCCACCTCGAAACCAGCGGAGCCGCCTGGTCCGTCGAGACCTTCTACCGGGATCAGCCTGGGGAGCGTAGCCTCCTCCGGGTATTAGAGGGCCAGGGGATTGGGGCCCTCTACCACCCCTATCAGCGGGAGCTGGCCCGCCCGACGACACCCGCCGCCATCCGTGGATCGGCCCTGGCGGTTCAGGGTTCCCTCTTGGCCTTGGTCCTCCTCCTCAGCTTCTCACCGGCGACCGGCGCCGACCGCGGACGTCGCCGGGCCGTCGCCTTCCTGCTCGTCGCCTGGTGGGTACCGATCCTGGTGCCGTGGGCCATCACCCACGGCGGACGGGCGATCTTCCAAGCGGGCCGACACGACCTCTTCGTGCTCGGTGTGGGGACCCTGCTGCTGGGTCTCGGCTTTGACGGGCTATGGCGGGTCGCCAAAGGGCGGCTGGGGCCCCGGCTTGGATGGGCCGTCGTCGCCGCGGCACTGGCCCTGGTCCTGGGGGCGGCGACCCATCGCCTCGCTTGGCTGTGGACGACGCCCACCACCACCGGCGACCGCGCCGCAGCGGCCTGGCTCGCCACGTCCGCCGAGGAGGGTGACGTGGTGGTGGCGATGGGCATCCGCCGATTGGTCACCGAGCGATACCTCCGCCTCATCGGCAGCGACCTGCGGGTGATCTCGTTCCCGGAATCCACGGATCAACACCCGGGCTGGTCCGACGTCATGACACTGAAGGACGACCAGAAAGCCCTCCACGGTGAGGCCGAGCGCCGCACCTCGGCGTGGGTAGCCGGGGATACGAACCGAATCATCCTGCTCCTGCGGCCGTACCAAAGAACCGAAACCCGGGTGTCCGCCACCTGGCTGGTGGACCGCCACGTCATCGAGCATCTGCTGGTGGCCGGCTGGAGACGACGCCCCCCGTCGGACGTCCAGGCGGCCCTGGACATTGCCGTTTTTGAGCGCCCTAAATGAGCTACCCGTCCCCGAACCGCTCCTTCCCTTCAGGTCGCGGGCGCCGACTCGCCGCCGGTGACCGCGCCCGGGTCGTGCTGCTCGCGAGCACCGTCGTCACGTTCCTGCTCTACGTGGTGCCCTACGGCGAGTACCTCGCCTACCCCCTTCTGCTGCTATCGACTCTGGCCCATGAGATGGGTCACGGCCTCACGGCGATCCTGGTCGGCGGAAGCTTCCATCGATTCCTCATGTGGCCCGACGGCTCCGGGGTGGCGGTGTGGAGCGGCGAACCCAGTCGCCTGAGGATGGCGACGGTGGCCTTCGGCGGACTGGTGGGGCCGGCGGTGGCGGCGGCCCTGGGATTCATCGCCGGACGCACCCCCCGGGGAGCCCGGGCGGCCCTTTGGCTGCTGGTGGTGACCCTCGCCCTGTCCCTCCTCTTCGTGGTGCGCAACAGTTTCGGCATTCTCTTCGTCGCCCTGCTCGGTCTCGCCCTTCTGCTGGTGGCGAAGCGCGGATCGGCGGAAGTGATTCAGCTGGTCCTGGTGTTCCTGGCGCTACAGCTGGCCCTGAGCGTCTTCTCCCGGGCGGACTACCTCTTCACCCCCGTCGCACGCACGTCCGAAGGGGTCATGCCCTCCGACGTCGCCCAGATCGCCGACGCCCTCTTCCTGCCCTATTGGTTCTGGGGCGGCCTTTGCGCCGGGTTCTCGATCCTGGTGCTGATCCTCGGCCTGCGCTCGTACTGGCGCTGACCGGCGCCGGTCGTCGGGTTGCGGTTCCGGAGGTGGCGCTCAACCCCGTCGAAGGTGTTTGGGCAGAGCCCGCGGAATCCCGCCGGTTCGAGTCGCCCGCCGCATATCGCCGGACGCCGGAGATCCGGGCTTGGGGATGCGTTTCGGGGGCTCGGTCTCTAACGCAGCAGCTCGGTGCTGCCCCCCACAAACGTCAAATCCCCGGCCGCCAGAGGCGACCGGGGCACGTTTGGAACGAACGCTGTCAAGTCGGAGATTCCGCTGTGGGGACCTCCGAAACCGAGGCCGTGATCAGCTGCGGCGCATCCGCACGATGCCGAAGCCCGCGAGGGCGAGGAGCATCGCGATGAGGCCAACCTGGCTCAGGGTCGGGATGTCCGTCGGCGGCACGGCGTCGATGACCTCCTGGCCAGTGCAGACAAAGGGCAGACCCAGCGGCGTGAGGGTGCCGCCATCTTCGACATCCTGCCAGGCACCGGCGAAGAACTGCTTCGCGTTGCCGGTGCTGGTTTGTCCAAGGATGGCGATGGGCGGAGCCCAGGGGCCGGAGAAAGTGGCGGACCCGGTGGGGGCCCAATCGAACCAGTAGTCGCCCGCCGCCAGCTCGAGGCCGCCCATGTCGGCGGTGATGGCGAAGATGGCGCGGAGGGTACTGGCGGTGTCGTCCTCGGCGGCGCGGTAAATGTTGCTCCACGCCGAGTCGGTCTGGATGTTGGTGGTCAGGTCACCGGCGACCACCATGCTGGCGGGATCGTCGGGGGCGCCGTCCCAGACCTGCACGTTGATGGCGGAGATCGGGGAGGGGGTGGTGGGGGCACCGGTCTGGTACGCGTAGAAGGTGCACTCGTCGAGGATCCAGCCCTCACCGGTGACCGTGAAATCGTCGGAGACACGGTTGCCGGTGTCGCCGGGGCCCTGGTTGGCCAAGCCGAGGCTGGTCATGCCGAGGGTGACGTTCTCCAGCATGCTGAGGTCAGCGCCGCCGGCACCGCCGCCAGGGACGTTGACGAGGGGACCGTTGTCGACGAGGACCGCCCCGCGGGGTCCGGGCCAGGAAGGACCGGCAACGGGCTCAGGACTGGGCACGGCGACGGCAGCGCCGACCTCTTCGCTACGGTCCGCGAAGGCCGGAAGGGTGGTTGCCAAGACAAGAATGACGGTGATTGCGACGAGTTGCCTCACGGAATTTGCTCTCCTCGATGGTTTTGGAGCTCGTGGTCTTTGGGTGTAGATTTCCCCAACTCAACCAAAAAATTTGACCGATTGGCGCTCACCTTAACCCGTCGAGAGCCCCAAAGTCAACTTTGGAGACCATCCCCGCGGCTTGAGACCAGGACCTCCAGAAAGCACCCGGGGCTCCGCTAAGATCCCGGAATCATGAGCCTCATCAAGCCCCTCAAGGGGGTTCCCCTCTTCCTACTCACCACGTTCCTGCTCCTCGCCGGCATGTTCGTCTGGCTGCAACACACCGCCAAGCCCTGGCGCAAGGGACGCCATCCGCTGCCGGGCCTCGGCGCCGAAGTGTCGGTGCGGTGGGACGTTTGGGGGGTTCCCCACGTGACCGCAGGCGACGAGCTGGATCTGATGCGGGCGCTCGGATGGCTCCACGCCAACGATCGCATGACCCAAATGGAGCTCGGCCGCCGAGCGGGCCGAGGACGGCTGGCGGAAGTCGCGGGCCCCACCGCCGTCGGAACCGACGTCTACCTAAGGACCCTGCGCATCGAGCCGACCGCCGAGGCGATCTACCGATCCCTACCGGATCGCTCCCGAGCCTGGCTAGACGCCTACGCGGAGGGGGTCAACGCCTGGCTGACGGCCCGCGGCGGCTCCCTCGCTCCGGGGATGCGTATCCTCGGCAGGGCCCCAGAGCCTTGGCGCTCCACCGACAGCCTTCTTTTCACCCTCCTGATGTCGGTTGACCTGTCCTTCTGGGACCAACACCCCGAAGAGGAGCGTTTCCAATGGCTTCGGGCCTTCGGGGAAGCCGGGGTCCGCGACCTTGTAGGGGATCCGGAGATCCACCTGCCGGAGGCGATCCTCGCCCTCGCGGAGGGGAGGGAGCCTCCGGAGTCCACGGGGCAGCAGGACGAAGAAGGCGCCGACCAGGGGGAGGTCGTGGCCGACGAGCCGGTGGCCCTGGGAAGCAACAACTGGGCCGTCGGTCCGAGCCGCGCCGCGGGCGGAAAAGCGATGCTGGCCAACGATCCCCACCTCGGCCTAAACCTGCCTTCGGTCTGGTACCAGGCCCAGCTCCGGTCCCCGGAGTACGACGCCGCCGGCATGACCCTCCCCGGGGTCCCGGGGGTGGTGATCGGCCGCGGACCGCACTTGGCATGGGCCCTCACCAACGTCATGCTGGACGACCACGACATCGTCTTCGAGCGCCTCGATGAGACCGGTCGGCGGTACTGGCGGGACGGGGCGTGGCAGGACCTCGAGGTGGAAGAGCACCGGATCCAAGTTCGCGGAGAGGATGATGTCCCCCTCACCCTTCGCCGAACCGATCTCGGCCCGCTTCTGGAGGCCGACCCGGAGCGGGGCCTGCCCCCGCGCAGCCTGCGGTGGACCGCCCACGTTGCGGACGACGCCCTCGGCGCCTTCCAGCGACTGGCCATGGCGTCGACGCCGGAGGAGGCACTCGACGCCGCGGGTACCTACGTCGCACCGGCCCAGAACCTGGTGGCCGCCTTCGCCTCCGGGGAGATCCTCTACACCACCCTCGGCCAGGTTCCAGATCGGAAGAAAGGAGACGGCCGCTTGCCGATACCGGGATGGGATCCCGACTACGGCTGGAATGGCCTGCGGCCCCAAGCCGCCAACCCGGTCGTCGAGTCACCGCCGGACGATCTCCTGGTGACCGCCAACAGCGACATCTTCCCTGCGGAAGAAAGCGAGCGGTTCACCGCCGACTTCTTCCTGCCGTTTCGCCACGACCGCATTCACCAGCGTCTGGCGGAGGCGACGGATTGGACCGTCGATGGTTTTTCCGAGCTTCTGACCGACAACCATTCCCTCTTCGCCGACCGCGTCGTCGCAGCTCTGGCCGAGTATGCCCCCTTCGAAGGGGACGCCGGCCGTGCCTTCGCCGCCCTCGAGGACTGGGACCGCAACATGGACCCCAGCGGCCCTTCGGCCCTCTTCGCTTTGCTGCGTCGGCAGCTCATGGCCGATCTCTTCGGGGACGAGCAGAGGGCGGCGGAGCTGCCCAAGCCCCTGGGGCACCGCCGCAGCCTCGTGGATCTCTTGGAGGGCCGGGCAGGTTCGCGCTGGTTCGACGACGTGTCGACCCCGGAGGTGGAGACCCCGACCGAGACCCTCACCGCCGCCCTCGCCACCGCATGGACCGAGGGACAGCGGCGATGGGGCCCCGCCGTATCCCAGTGGCGGTACGGCGAGCTTCTGACCCTGACCCTCCGCCACCGGCTCGATTCGGTGCCGGTTTTCGGACGCTGGTCACGGCGGGGACCCTTTTCCGTCGCCGGCTCCCCCACCACGGTGCTCGCCCTCGGCGGCGCCTGGATCGACGGCGGGGAACGGATGACCGTCACCTTCGGACCGTCCATGCGCTGGGTCGTCGACTGGTCCGATCCGGAAACGGCCTGGGCGGTGCTGCCGGGGGGCCAATCGGGGCATCCCGCCGACCCACACTACGACGATCAGATTCCCCTTTTTCTGGCGGGCCGGCTCCATGAGGCCCCGTGGTCGGAGGCGGCGATCGAAGCCGCGACGGTGGCGCGGTCCACTTTGGTGCCATAGGATCCGTCGCACGTTTTCACACCCAGACCCGCCGGTCCCGGCGAGCCCCCCAGGCTCGGGCCGGCTTTCCTCGGACGGATGAAGAGCATGAGCGCCGCCGAAGACCTCAACCGTGTCCTAGAAGCCACATCCCCAGCCCTGGCTGGTCTCCTATCCCCCCTCGGGCGGGCCGCCTACGTCCCCCAGGACATTCCGTTCCAGGCCGCCGAAGCCCGCGGAACCCGCTACAACGGAACCATCG
>JBCDIS010000170.1:0-14649 GCA_038748685.1 Acidobacteriota bacterium
AGGCGGTGGAGGGCCTCGGTCTGCCGCTTCTCAGCCGTCAGCTCAGCGGACTCGCCGAGGTGCTGGACGAGTTGCGACCGTTCCTGGGGTCCGAGCGCGCCGTCGGCGTCGAGATCGAGCCACTGACGAACGGTTTCCTGATCGGGTGTGGTGTGTTCGATGCTGTGCATGTCGATGTTTCCTGTCTGGCCTCCGCCATCCTCGGGATCCGGATCGTCGCGTCGATCCGGGTCAGTCGGTCAGGTAGTCCCCGAGTCGTTCCTTGAGCATCTGGCGCCCGCGAAAAAGCTTGTTCTTGACGGTACCCAACGGCATCTCTTTCATTTTGGCGATCTCGTCGTAAGACAGCTCGCCGTAGTGCCTCAGGCTGATCAGCTCTTTATATTCTCCGGGCAGCTCTTCGATCGCTTGATGGATCGCAGCGCCGCGCTCGATATTTCTGGCATCCTGATAGGGCGTCGGTCCGTCCCCCGGCAGCTCCCAGTCTCCGCCGTCTCCGTCACCGTCGTCGCGGTTGAGCGACACCAGCTTGAGACGCCGCTTGCGGATACTGTCGATGGCCGCATTCTGGGCCACCCGGAACAGCCAGGTCGAAAATCGGTAGCGAGGGTCGAAGCGGTCGAGGGCGCCATAGATCTTGATGAAAACTTCCTGGGCCAGGTCGTGGGCGTCCTCGTCATTACGGAGCATCCGGTAGAGGTAGTTCACCAGCCGCCCTTGGTAGCGACCGACGAGATCCCCGTAAAGGTCCCGTTTTCCCTCGAGTATCGAGGCGATCAATTCTTCGTCCGATGCTGGCATCGCCTCTCGTATCATCGCTTGGTACGCATCGTCCGATGGAAGGTTGCAGGATCGCTCGACGAGTCCGACGGAGGGGTTCCGCCGAAGTCCGCGGCGGCTTCAACGGATGTCGGGGGACCGCTGCGTCACCGCCTGGATACGGTCCCCCTGGACCAGGGATTCGAGTACCCCCTGGCCCTCCACCACGCGTCCGAAGGCGGTGTAGCCGCCGTCGAGGTGGGGTTGGGGCGAGAGGGTCACGAAAAACTGGCTACCGGCGGTATCCGGACCCGAATGGGCCATCCCGAGGATACCGCGATCGAAGCGCAGCAGCCCCACCTCGTCCCGCAGGGTGTACCCAGGCCCCCCCGCGCCGTCGCCCCTCGGGTCCCCCCCTTGAACCACGAAGTCGGGGATCACGCGGTGAAAGGTGAGGCCTTCGAAGAAGCCCTGGCTCGCGAGTTGGAGGAAGCTCAAGCAGGTGAAGGGGGTGTCGGAGCACGGCAGCTCCAGCTCCACGTCCCCCTTGTCGGTGCGGAGGGTCACCCGCTTCGGGGTGGCGGTCCGTAGGGCGATCTCCCGGTAGATGCCGATCGAACGGCCGGTGTCGACGGTGCCGAGGGCCGGCGGCGCCTGGCCGAGGGACACGAGGGCCAAGGCCGCCTCCCGCCGGGCGAGGTAGTCCGCCTTCTCGGCCCAATGGGCCAGCCGCAGGGTCGCGGCGTCACGGGCCGAGGGCACAGACTCGGTCAGCGCCGCCAGGGCTCGGACGGCGGCTATCCTCGCGTCGACCGACCGATCCCCCATGGCCGTCGTCATGGCGGCGTCGAGCTCGGCCACGTCCAGCATCGGATTCTCCTGGGTCCACGCCAGGGCCGACGCGCGGACCGCGGGGTCCCGGTCTTGGAGGGCTCGGCGCACCAGGTCGACCCCGAGGTCTGGATCCACCGCGTCCAGCAGGGTTTCGAGGGCCGTGCGGCGGACCCCGGGGTCGAGGTCCCCCAGGAGCTCGGTCAAGAGGTCCACCTGCGCGGCGAAGCCGGCGGCCCGCACCGCGGCGGTGCGCTCCCTAGCGGAAACGGCGGAGGCGGCGCGGGTCAGCAGCGGAATGGCGCGGGGGTCCTCCCCTTCGGCGAGGGCCAGCAACGCCAGCTGGCGCTCCCTGGGGATCTCGGAGGCCCCGAGCTTCGCCAGGCGCTCGCCGAGTGTGTCGTCGAGCAGCCAGGCCGCCGACGCTTCCACGGCGGTGAGGCGGACATCCACCCGCGGATCCGCCAGCAGCTCCAAGAGCCGCGGCCGCCAGTCGTCCGGCGGCGCCGCCACCCCCCGATTCACCAAAGCGCGGCCTGCCCGCAGGGCCTGAACGAGGGGCCCCCGCTCCGCGTCCTCCAACAGGGGCCGGATGCGTTCGAGGTCGGAGCGGTCCCCCACCCGGCCCAGGGCGCGGGCTGCCCAGCCACGGACCCACGGATCCGGGTCCTCCAGCAAGGGGCGCAGGAGTGGAGCGCCCTCAGGCTTGGGGTTACGGGCCAGGGCGTACGCCGCCATCGCCCGCTGGCCCGGCTTGCCGCCCCCAGGCTCGACGTCCCCCTCCTCGAGGCCCTGTTCGGCCCAGCGCAGCACCCCGGGCCCTTTGAAGAGGAACAGGGACGGCAGAAGTCGGGGGAAGAACTCCGAACTGGGGCCTTCGATCAGACGGGCGACCACGTCTTCGAGATCGGCGCCGGCCTTGGCCAGGGCCTCCACCGACAGCCGGCCCACGTCCCGATCGGCGTCGAGGACCGTACCCAGGAGGGCCTGGTGACCTATCCGAACACCGCCCTGGGCCACCTCACCGAGGGCGAAGGCCGCCGCCCGGCGGACCCCCGGGTCTCCGTCCGCCGTCAAGGCTTCGAGGGTGCCGACCCCGCGGGGCTCCCCCATGCGGCCGAGGGTGAGGGCGAGGAAGCGACGCAGGTCGGCGTCCCCGTCGAGGGAGGCGGCTATGGACAGGGGTTCGAAGAGGCGACGGTCCGCTTGGAGCAGGAGCAACGCTCGCTCTTCCAGGAACGGCATCTCCCCCGCGGCGGCGGATCCGGCCGCCGGACCCGCGGGCAGGGGGGTCGGTCCCCGCGACGACGCGGAGCCGCACGCCATGAAGACCAGGAGGCCCGGCAGCATCACCCAGGGGGACGCCGAGCGGGATCTTGGGACGACGGAGGAATTCGAGGTTCGGACAGGGGGTTGGGGGTTCTGTTTCAAAGGATTTCGTCCGGCCGGGGGAAGATCGATCCGAGACATGGAAGCATCCTACGTGCTCCCCTCCCCGGTCGCAACCGAAGCGCCGACGGCCCGCCAGGGGACGCCGGGGCCTGCGGAGGATGGACCGGCGGTACGCACCCAGTCGCCGGTTCAACCTCCTATAATGCCGGCGATATGAGCGACGGCACCGACCAGGGCCCAGAGCACTTTCTGGGATTCGAGGGCCTCCGCCGCGGCTTTGGCCGCCTGGAGGTTCTGCGGGACGTCAGCGGCCACGCCGCCGCCGGGGAAGTGCTGCTGGTGACCGGCCCCAACGGCTGCGGCAAGAGCACCCTGCTGCGGTGCCTGGCGGGTCTGGTGCGACCGCAGCGCGGCACCATCGACTGCCGGGTGGACCGCCGGGATCTGGATACCGCCGCCAGGCGCAGGGCCCTCGGATTCCTGTCTCCGGACCTCGAACTGTGGGGGGAGCTGACCACCTTCGAGAACCTGGAGTTCGTGGGCCGCCTGCGGCGGGTCGGTCCGGAACGGGGGGCCGAGCTCCTCGACCGCCTCGGCCTGCCCCATGACCGGCCCGCGGCGGCCCTGTCGTCCGGCATGCGCCAGCGGCTGCGTTGGGCTTTCGCCCTGCTGCACCGCCCGGCGGTCCTTCTGCTCGACGAGCCGCTCCAGAATCTCGACGCCCCGGGGCGGCGCGACGTCCTCGCCCTGCTCCAAGAGCACCTCGAGACCGGCCTCGCGGTGGTCGCCAACCCCGAAAGCGTAGACGTCCCCGGCGTGGAGCGGCACCTTGAGCTGGCTGGCTGAAGCCTGGGCGATCTTCGCCAAGGAGTGGCGGTGCGAGCTGCGCACCCGCTATGCCTTGAACACCGTCGGCCTGTTCGCGTTCACCACCCTTGTGACCGTCAGCCTCACCGTCGGACCGGTGGGGTCCTCTGAGGAGATGCGTCCGATTCTGCCGACCCTGCTTTGGCTGGTGCTGCTATTCGCCGCCAGCGCCGGGCTGCCCCGGACGTTCGTCCACGAGGAAGAGACCAAGAGCGCCGACGCCTTGCGGCTGGCGGCGGACCCCTCCGCCCTCTTCTGCGGCAAGGTGCTCTACAACCTGTCGCTGATCGTGCTGCTGGAGATCCTTGTGGTTCCCCTCTTCCTCGGCATGCTGGGTCTCGAGGTGGCGTCCCCGGTGGATCTGCTGCTGGCGATGGCCGCCGGCGGCGCCGGGCTGGCCGTGGGAAGCACCCTGATCGCCGCCATCGTCGGCCAGGCCCGCGCCCGTGGTCCGCTCTTCGCCGTCCTCGCTTTCCCGGTGCTCCTGCCGCTCCTCAAGCTAGCCATCGACGCCAGCCTCGGGGCGGTCCTGGGGGAGCCTGCCCAGATGGCGATCATGCTATCCTTCTTGTATGATTCGATGCTGATGGTCGCCGGGTTGATGCTGTTCCCCGCGATCTGGAACCCGTAGTGGGCAGCTGGGTGAGCCCCCAATCGAAGCTCCCCATCATCCGCGCCCCTAGATCCCCAGCGCACACCGACTCGACGCTCCCGATGGATCTTTCGAAGGCGATGGACTTTCCCGCCGACGCGGTTCGACGAACCCACGAGGTCGCCCCATGAAACCCGCCCTACGCTGGCTGCTGTGGCTCTGGATGAGCGTCGTCATGACGGCGGCGGTCCTGTGGGCACCGCTGGTCCAAGGCTTCGCAGGTCGTATGGGGGACGCCCCCCAGACCAGCCGCATCGTCTTCTTCCACGTACCGCTGGCGATCGTCTCCTTCCTCGCCTTCTGGGCCGCCGCGGCCTGGAGCCTGATCTACCTGTGGAAACGCCGTCCAAAGGACGATCGCCGGGCCCACGCCGCGGTGGAGGTGGGACTCCTGTTCTGCACCCTGGCGACGGTCACCGGAGCGGTCTGGTCGCGGGTGCAGTGGGGGGCCTATTGGAATTGGGATCCCCGTCAGACGAGCATCGCCCTGGCGCTGCTGTTCTACGGCGCCTACCTAAGCCTGCGGGGGGCGATCGAAGACCCGGAGGTGAGGGCCCGCCTGTCCGCCGCCTATGCAGCGCTCGGCACGGTGGTCGCACCGTTCCTATTCTTCATCCTGCCGCGGATGGCCTCTTTCTCGCTCCACCCCAAGCCGGGCACCTCCCGGATGGACGCACCGATTTTCTGGTTGATGATGGCGGGCATGGCGGGCTTCACCGCCCTGTTCTTCTGGATGCACGCGGTGCGCTGCCGAATTCTGGCCCTGGACGCCGAAGACGTCGTCTGAGCCGACAACCAAGACACGGAAATTTTCGAATGAGGTCCTTAGGTTGAACCAAGATGGAACCCTGTGGCTAGCGGCGGTCAACCTGATCATCTGGACCGGGTTGTTCCTCTATCTGCTGAGCCTCGAGAAGAAGATAGGACGCAAGGAGAAGGATCGATGACGAGCAAGAAGCTCTTCTACCTCGCCGGCACCATGATGCTTTTCATCTTCGCCGGTTTCTCGTACTCCACGTTCACCGAAGCGTTGACCCCCTACGTCGACTACGAAGAGGCCATCAAGACGCCGCGCAACGTCCAAGTAGCCGGTGGCCTCCTGGCGGGCAGCTCGTCCTACGACGACGGCAAGGGCAACCTCCACTTCACCCTCGTGGATACGGAGGACGCTTCGAAGACCCTGAAGGTGCGCTACTCCGGCCTCAAGCCCGCCAACTTCGAGGACGCGATCAGCATCGTCGCCATCGGCCGCTACGACGGTGAGGCCGGCGAATTCGCCGCCGACGATCTGCTGGTCAAGTGCCCAAGCAAGTACCAGGGTATCGAGGGATACGAGTCCGACTCCTACGAGAGCAAGTCCTACGGCGCTGAAGGGACTTCCCAGCAGGGCTGATCCCCCCCTCCATCCGTGACCTGGGGGTCCAGCCCCCAGGGCCATCGCCCGGCTCCCGAAGCCCCCTTCACAAGCCCACGTCCCCAACCCAAGGAGCGTCATCCCATGGACGCCTTGTCACAGCTCTACCTGCCGGGCGCCATGACCCTGTGGTGCGCGGCGGTCTTCGCACTCGCCGCCTTCTGGGGCTACGCCCGGGTTCTCCAGGGGGACGAGTCCGCCCTCTCCTTCGCCCGCCGCGGCTACGGCTTCTTCGCCCTGTCCGTCGTCTTCTCAGCGGTGGTCCTCGCCCTCGCCCTGTGGCGTCGGGACTTCCGGATCGAATACGTCTACCAATACTCCGGCACCGACCTCGAGAGCCATTTCCAGCTGGCGGCCTTTTGGGCCGGCCAAAAAGGCAGCTTCCTGATCTGGCTGATGTGGGGTGTCCTGCTGGGTATCCCCCTCTCCCGCACCGCCGGCCGGGACGAGCCCACGGTGATGTTGGCGTACCTGCCCACCGTCTTCTGGCTGGCGATCCTCCTGGTGCGCAACAACCCCTTCGTCATGCTGCCGGAGGCACCGGCGGACGGCGCAGGTCTCAATCCTCTGCTGCAGGACGATTGGATGGTGATCCATCCGCCGCTGATGTTCGTCGGCTACGCCGCCGCGGCCATCCCCTTCGCCTTCGCCGTCGGCGCCATGTGGAGGGGTGACATGCGCAACTGGGCGGCCCGGGCATTCCCATGGGCCCTCGGCGGCTTCCTCGTGCTCGGAACGGCGATTCTCCTCGGCGGCGCCTGGGCCTATCGGACCCTGGGCTGGGGCGGCTACTGGGGCTGGGATCCCGTGGAGAACGCGTCCCTGATTCCGTGGTTGATCGGCGTAGTCCTAATCCACGGTCTCTACCTGGAACGGTCCCGGGGGCGCTACCGCCGGCTCAACCTCCTGCTGTCTTGCCTGCTGTATCTTTCGGTGCTCTACGGCACGTTCCTGACCCGATCCGGGGTGCTGGCGGACTTCTCGGTCCACAGCTTCGTGGACCTCGGCCTGTCGGCCTGGCTGATCGTGATCATGGCTACCTTCGCCTTTACGTCCCTGGGCCTCATCGTCTACCGCTGGCGGAAGGTGGAGACCCGGACGAACGAAGACCCGATCCTTTCCCGCGGCACCTTCCTCGTGCTGTCCACCATCATCGTCGGCCTGTCGACCCTGGTGGTCTCCATAGGCACGTCGGCTCCGCTGCTCACCGGCTGGGTAATGGAGAACCCCGCCCAGGTGGGCCCGGAGTTCTACAACACCCTCCATCTGCCCCTCGCCCTGCTGGCGGCGGCGATGTTGGCGGCGGTGCCGTTTTTGACCTGGAGGTCGGTACCCGCCGACCGCATGCTGCGCCAGCTGACCCCCAGCTTCGTCGCCGCCCTCGTGGTCACCGTGGCCGGCGTGCTCCTCGGGGTCGCGGAGGTTCTGCACGCCGTCTTCCTCTTCTTCGCCGCGTGGGCGCTCATCTCCAATCTGCACCGGGTGGTCCAGCTCGCCCGGTCCAGCGGCCTGGCTAGCACCGGCGGCTACCTGGCCCACGTCGGCGTCGGCATCCTGCTGATCGGCGTGCTGGCCTCCTCCGCCTACGACTTCAGCGCCAAGGCCACCCTCCCCCAGGGCGAACCGACACAGGTCGGAGATCTGACCCTGACCTTCGAGCGCTTCATCCCCCGGCAGGGCTGGGAGAAGGAGCGGATGGAGGTCACGGTCACCCGGCCCAACGGCCGAACCTACAAGTCGTACCCAAAGCTCTTCGTGAACGATCGGACCCGCCAGCTGATGGCCAACCCCCACATTCGGGTGACCCTGCTGCGGGATTTCTACATCTCCCCGATCCAGTACCAGCCGGCCGAACAGCCACAGCTACAGCTAGCCAAAGGACAGATCGACAGCATAGGGGACGTGGAGGTGCGATTCGTCGACTTCCTGCTCGATCAGAGCCACGACCCGATGATCCGTCTGGCGTCCGGTGGCCAGGTCGAAGTGGGGGCCCGCCTGGAGGTGACCCGCAACGGGCAGACGACGCCGATCGACGCAGCCTATCGGTTCCGGCAGGACGGCCAGGTGGATACCCCCACCTTCCCCCTCCCCGGCGGCGGCATGGTGGCCATGACCGGCATCGACCCGACCCAGGGCCAGGTCCAGCTGGACTTCATCGGCCTCGGGGCCGAGGTACTGCCGGCCAGGCTTGCGGTGGACGTCACCCGTAAGCCCCTGATCCTTCTGGTGTGGATCGGCTTCGCGGTGATCCTTGTGGGGGGCGGCCTGTCGAGCTGGAAGCGGCTAGCTGCTGCCCGGAACGTCGACGCGATCGACGACCGCATCGCCGCCGCCCAGGCCAAAGGCTGAGGTCGACGCAGGGGTCGCCCGCGCGGCCCCTGCATATGCCCGAAACCCCGACGGCCTGGGGGCCAAATCAGGTAGCGCGATCCGAGCTCGCCGCCGTGGAATGCGCGCGGCTCGTTGCCAAACCGGACGGGACTCAGCCTGGACGGGTGCCAGTCCCGAGAGAGCCGGGCCGGCGCCGTGGGCCGGACGGGCCAAGATGTGGTGCCGAGCTCAGATTCCCAGCGCCAGCCGGTCCGCCAATACCTTCGGCAATCCCGAACGCTCGATACGCTCCTGGGCTTTGCTGACGGCGTAGTCCACCCGGTGCCAGCGGGCGGTACGCGTTTCGGTATCGAAGATCAGGTACGAGGCCCTGGGGTCCCGATCCCGCGGCTGACCGATGGATCCTGGGTTGAGCAGGTAGCGTTTCCCCGGCTCGATCTTCAGGGACTCCGTCTCCCCCTGCACCACCGCCACCTCGATCGAGCCCTTGGAATGCAGCACAAATCGGGAGGGGATGTGGGTGTGGCCGAAGAAGATTACGTCGGCGTCGGGGTAGTGGGTGAAGATCTCGAAGGCGTCGTAGATCGAGAAGACGTAGGTGTCTTCGTCCAGGGGCGAGCCGTGGCAGATGTGAACATCATCGTCGATGGCCATCGGCCCCAGGGGCATCTCCCTCACGTACCGCAGGTTCGACGGCGTCAGCCGTTCGGTGGTCCAGCGGGCCGCGGCGAGGGCGGGCTGATTGAAGTTCGAACCGTCTTCGAGCTCGGCCACGACCTTGTCGTGATTGCCGCGGACGACGTAGACGGTGCCCTCCAGGTTCTTGACCGCCTCCACCACCTGATTGGGGCCTGCACCGTAGCCAACCAGGTCACCGAGGACGAGGGTCGCGTCGAAGCGCTTGCGGCGAACACGCCGCAAGACCGCCGCGAAGGCGTCCCAATTGCCATGCATGTCTGAAAGTACTAGGTATCGCAAGATGTCGCCCGAATTAGATCGAGAATATTAGCAGCTACATCCCTCGAAGTGGCGTCCCGGCCAACCCGGATCCTGAGATCCGCCCGGGCGTAGGCCGGTAGGCGCGATCGAAAGAGGCGACGTGCCTTCGCCTCGTCCCGAAACAGCGGTCGCCGAGCTCGACCGGCGCCGTCGAGGCGATCGAGGAGGTCCTCGAAGTCGACGTCCAGCCACAGGGTCGTCCCCAACCGGCTGAGCAACCGCAGGTTCCGTTCGAACGTCATCGTACCACCGCCGGTGGCGATCACGGCCCCACCCTCCGCCCGGGTCCTCCCCAGGCAGGCGTGCTCCAGATCCCGGAAATAGGTCTCGCCCCAGCGCTCGAAGATCTCCGCCACCGGCATCCCCGCGGCGGCTTCGACCCGGTCGTCGAGATCCAGAAAGCCGCAGCCGAGCTCCGCCGCCACCAGGCGCCCGACGGTGGTCTTCCCCGCCCCCATGAATCCACACAGATAGAGCCGCACGCCGAGGTCTTCCCGAGGGTCTGGGGCCGGTCAGCGGTCCAGGCCGTCGCCGCGCTGCTTCTGCCCTTCCCGCCGCATCGCGCGGACCAACAGGGTGACAAAGCCCCCCCAAACCAGGCCACAGATGACCACCATCGTCGCGATCGCCGTCCCCGTCATGTCCCCACCTCCTCCGGCGCCACGCCGCTTCGGCGGGCCAGCCATCGATTGAGCAACAGCAGCAGGGTCAATCCCAACGCCCATTGGGCGAGCACCGTGCCAACGCTGAACGTACCCAGGGGATCCAGCCAGCTTTCGGGATCCCAGCCCCGCGCCTCCCACAGCCACCAGACCATGAGGGTCAGGGCTTCGAGGGGCACCAGGACCCCCACCAGCCAGACCCACCAGCGACCG
Source organism: Acidobacteriota bacterium (assembly GCA_038748685.1). Taxonomy (GTDB): domain Bacteria; phylum Acidobacteriota; class Thermoanaerobaculia; order Multivoradales; family J023; genus JAUIJL01. The sequence continues at coordinate 10,121 of JBCDIS010000170.1, forward strand.
ATGCGAAGGTCCGAGCCTTCACCGTTGGCCATCTCCGTCCGCAGCCGTTCGAGCCCGAAACGGCGGGCCGCCAGAGCGACGAACAGGCCGGACAGCATCAGACCCACCCCCCACACCCAGTCCTGGTTCTGGAAGACCTTCATCGAAAGGGCCGATGGGGTACCGAAGGCCAGGCCGGCGACCCCCACCACGCCGATCGCGTGACGGCGCTTCAAGCCGGCGTCGATCAGCACGCGGGTGGCGAGCTCCAGCATGGCGATGAGACTGGTCAGGGCGGCGAACGAGAGGGCCGCGAAGAAGAGCACCATGAAGACACCGCCACCGGGCATGGCGGCGAACAGTTGGGGCATCCAGATAAAGGTCAGGCCTTCGTTGCCGGCGCCGACGATCTCCGCCTGAGCTCCGGGGTTGATGGCGAACACCGTGCACAGGACCATGATCCCCGCCAGAAGGGACATCGAATTATTGCCGAAGCCGATCAGAAAAGCGTTTAGGGAGATGTCCTCCCGAGCCCGCATGTAGATGGCGTAGGTCAGGATCAGGCCCCAGCCGGCCCCGGTGTCCCAGGCGTTCTGGGTCAGGGCTTCGAGCCAGATCCGCGGGCTGGCGAGGTCGCCCCAGTTGGGGGTGAAGAGGAACGCCAAGCCCTTCTCCGCGCCGGGTAGGGTCACCGCCCGGACGGCCAGGATCATCACCATCGCCACCAGGGTCGGGATCAGCACCTTGGCCACCCTCTCGATGCCCCGAACACCAAAAGCCACCACCGCGACCCCCAGGGCGAGTGCCAGAAAGTGGGTGACGAGGGCCTTCGGCGTCCCGGCGAAGGAGCTCCAGAGCTGCTCCGAGGCCGCCTGCCCCTCCAGGCCGCCGGTGAGCGAGGCCGCTAGATAGCGGAAACACCAGCCGGTGACCACCGAGTAGTAGAACATGATCGCGGTGGCGCAGAGGGCGACGAACCCGCCCATCCAGGCCATTCCCGGTCCGCCCATGCGGACGAAGGAACCGACGGCGCCCCGCCGCGCCCGCTTGCCGAACGAGAACTCCACGATCATCAGGGGAACCGACCACAGAAACAGGAACACCACCCAGGCCACCAGGAAGCTTCCGCCGCCGTTCGAAGCTGCGATGCGGGGGAAACGCCAGATATTTCCGGTCCCCACCGCCATTCCCAGCGTCGCCACCAACATGCCCCAGCGGCTCGTGAACACTTCGGCTCTCGACATCACATGGCCTCCACCACCGCCATCAGGCGGCGGGCGTTCTGTTCGACGGGTCTCCGGCAAAGGGCGCCGAGGATCACAGCGGAATCGGCGCCGGCTTCGAGCACCTCCGTGAGGCGCCCTTGGTCGATGCCGCCGATGGCCACCAGCGGCTTGCGGGTGCGGCGCCGGGCCCGCTTCAAGCCTTCGATCCCAACCACGGGATCCGGCCGCTCTTTGCTGCGGGTCGGGAAGATGGGACCGATGGCGACCACGTCCACCGCCGGGTCCGCTTCAGCATCCGCCACCTGCCGTTCATCGTGGCAAGACAGACCGATCCACGGCCCCTCCCCCACCACGCGACGGGTGGCGTCGGGGGGCAGGTCCCGCTGCCCCACGTGGACCCCAGCCACGGGGAACATCGACGCGAGATCGACCCGGTCGTCCATCCATAGGGCGGCGTCGCTGCCCTCCAGCCGGCGGCAGCAGGATTCGACGGTGCGGTATCGCTCCGCCTCCCCCGCCGCTTTGATCCGGACCTGGATCCACCCGACACCGGCCGTCGCCATCGCCTCCACCGCCGCCGGCACCGCCGCCAGGCCCAGGGCATCGGCGTCGGCGATGCCGTAAAGCTGCGGCGGCCGCGGCGTCACGACGAGCGCTTCGAGAACTCTTCCATGAAACGGGTCGAGAAGTCGCCGGCCTGGAACTTCTCGTCCCGAAGAATCCTGCGATGCAGCGGCACGGTGGTCTTGATCCCTTCCACCTCGAAAAAGTCCAGGGCCCGCTTCATTCGGGCGATGGCCTCTTCCCGATTGCGACCCCGTGCCAGAAGCTTGGCCACCATGGAGTCGTAGAACGGCGGAATCACATACTCCTGGTAGGCGTGGGTATCGATGCGGATTCCGGGGCCACCGGGAAGATGGAGGGTCGACATGCTGCCCGGGGACGGGGTGAAGCGCTCTGGATCCTCGGCGTTGATCCGACACTCGATAACGTGTCCCCGCGGCTGCAACCCAGAGCGGATCGACAGGGGCTGCCCAGAGGCCACGAGGATCTGCTCCTTCACCAGGTCAACCCCCATGACCATCTCGGTCACCGGGTGCTCCACCTGGATGCGGGTATTCATCTCCATGAAATAGAAGCTTCCGTCCAGATCCAGCAGGAACTCGACGGTACCGGCGTTGACGTAACCCACCGCCTCCGAGAGGCGGACCGCCGCGGCCCCCATCTTCTCCCGCAGCTCCTTGTCGAGGGCCGGGGACGGGGATTCCTCGAGGAGCTTCTGATGGCGACGCTGGATCGAGCATTCCCGCTCTCCGAGGTGAATGATCCGCCCCTCGTGGTCGCCGAAGACCTGGAACTCCACGTGCCGCGGCTGCTCGAGGTACTTCTCCAGATACATGGCTCCGTCACCGAAGGCGATCTCGGCCTCTCGGCTTGCGGTGGAGAATTGGCCCTCGATCTCATCTGGGTCGCGGACGATCCGCATACCGCGGCCGCCACCGCCGGCGGAGGCCTTGAGGATCACCGGGTACCCGACGTCCTCCGCCATCGCCTTGGCCGCCTCGGCGCTCGCCAGGGGCTCACCGCTACCCGGCAGGACGGGTACCCCTGCCTCCATGGCCACCCGGCGGGCGTTCGCCTTGTCCCCCATCGACCGGATCGTCTCGGGCCGCGGCCCGATCCAGCCGATGTTGCACTCCCCCAGAACTTCGGCGAACTGGGCGTTCTCGGCCAGAAAGCCATAGCCGGGGTGGACGGCGTCGGCGCCGGTGATCTCGGCCGCGGCGATCACGGCGTTGATGTTCAGGTAACTTTCGGCCGAAGGGGGCGGGCCGATGCAGACGTCTTCGTCCGCGTAAGTGACGTGCAGGCTGCTGGCGTCCGCCGTGCTGTGGACCGCCACGGTGGCGATCCCCAGCTCACGGCAGGCCTGAATGATGCGCAGAGCGATCTCGCCACGGTTGGCGATGAGGATCTTGCGGTACATCGGAGTCTCGGGTCGTTCAGGACGTCTGGATGGCGAAGAGGGGCTCGCCGTACTCGACCGGCTGCCCGTTCTTCGGCAAGACGGCGACGACGGTGCCGTCGACGTCGCACTCGATCTCGTTCATCAGCTTCATCGCCTCGACGATGCACAGGACCTGGCCTTTGCGGACCTTGTCTCCGACATCCACGAAGGGCGGCGCGTCCGGCGAGGGGGAGCTGTAGAAGGTCCCGACGATGGGGGAGGTCAGCACGTGTGCGCCGGCGGGGATCCCGTCGTCATCCTCGGGGGCCGGCTCGGCGGCGGGTGCAGCTACGGCCTCAGCCGCGGCAGGAGCCGAGACGGCCATTGGGACAGGAGCCGCGGCGCCAGCCGCCGCGACCATCTGAGGTGCCACCATCTGTGGCGCGACCGTTTCCGCCGGGGGATATCCATCCACCGCGAGGCGGAATCCGGAACGTTCGAGCTCCACGCCGGCGAGGCGGTGTTGGGCAACCAGCTCGATGAGCTCTTTGATCTGATCGAAGGTCAGCAAGGTCGTCCCCTCTTGGGAAGAGGATCGCGGTACCACGGCGGGTAACGGATCAGAGAAGGTCGTCTTCGAAGGTCAGGACGGCACGGCGAAGCGCGAACCGCGCTCGGCCGCTGTTGCCGCCGTTGGCGAGCACTAGCAAGAGGTAGTAGTCCTCGGTCAGGGCACTCACCATCAGGGTCCGGTTGTCGGTCGCGATGGACAGGTGCTGCACCCGGCCGACCGCCAGTTCCTGGTGGTTCTGAGTCACCGCTCGGACCTGGGACATCAGCTCGGCGGCGAGCAGCTCCAGGTCGACGGACGGATCCTTGGACACGGATTCCACTGGAATCCCGTCCTTCGCTACCAGCGAAAGGACCTCGGCGCCGTCGATCGAGTCGATCAGGGTTTCGAGACGCTCACTGAACATGGGCACCACTCGTCTTGCGGAGGAGTTTCAAGTACTGCTTCAGCACCAGCGCCTTCCTGGCGCCCGGCGCCTCAGGAAGGGAGCCGAGGGCAGGATCCGAAAGCAAAGTTTCAGCGGTCACGGGCCCCGCGGCGGAGACCACGGCAGGCTCGGAATCGAGATGGGCGGAATCGAGATCCGAGTCAAGACCCACATGAACGCCGACCTCGGAGGGCAACGTCTCGGGAGGGGGACCGGTCACCGTAAGATCGACGGGTTCCGTCGGAAGGTCAGCGGGCCCGTCGACGGCGGACTCCACATCCCCTACCCCGGGAATCGCTTCCTCAGCTTCGCGGGCGGCGGCGAAGCTCGGCTCCGGCAGGACCTCCAGATCGGAGGCTGGCGTGGACAAGCTTCCAG
>JBCDIS010000171.1:0-14606 GCA_038748685.1 Acidobacteriota bacterium
CTCCTGGTGGGGTAGGAGCTTGTCGAGCAGATCTCCGTAGATGGTGCTCAGGTCGTTCGGCTGCTCCGGGTTGTAGTAGGTCCCGGTGGAGTTCCTCGCTTCGTGGGGGTCGATGAGGTCGAAGATGTCGTACGAGAACAGGCCGACAACATCGAAGACGGCGGGGAACCGGACCGGGGGCGGCTGGGAGGCCCGCTGGCCGAAGCGGTCGTAGGTGGCGCCGTAGAAAAAGGCCACTGGGATCGCCGGGTACCGCCGCTTCACCTCCAGGGCCACTTCCTCCACTTCGTCGAGGTCGAAGCAGCGGTCGTTGACCTCTGAGCTGATGAGGAAGAACTCCACGTTGTCCGGCGTCATGCGGGAGCCGTGGAGGCTCTCGAAGAGATCGAGGCGATCCATCCAGTCGTCCAGCAGCTCCCACTTCTGGTCCTCGAAGCAGGCGGAGGTCCCCGGCGTGGGGGGTGGTTGTTTTGGTTTCTGGCACACCGCCCCTTAACCAACCGGCCCCCCCCCCCCCCAACCCCCGGGGGCGGCCCACGACGGGGCCTCAGGGTATCCCGAGGCTCCGGGTTTCGATCACGGGCACAGGGGCGAGTCGTTGTCGAAGTAGGCGCAGGCCATCTGCGCCGCGTGATCCCGGACGTTCGGGGGCAGGGCGAGCATTGCCTGCCAGCTGACGCCGCCGAGGATCGTCACCTCCGGACGGAAGCTCATGAACTCGGCGTAGCTCTGGGCCACCTGATCGAGGTCCGACCGGCACCAGCCCTGGGCGGCGTTGCCGCCGGAGGGTGGCGTGTTCGGGTCGACGCAAGGATCCGGCGTGCCGCTGTAGTCGGCGTCGAAGATCAGTAGCACCTCCTGGTGGGGTAGGAGCTTGTCGAGGAGGTCCCCGTAGATGGTGTTCGGGTCGTTCGGCTGCTCCGGGTTGTAATAGGTCCCAGTGGAGTTCCTCGCTTCGTGGGGGTCGATGAGGTCGAAGATGTCGTAGGAGAACAGGCCGACGACGTCGAAGACGGCGGGGAACCGGACCGGGGGCGGCTGGGAGGCCCGCTGGCCGAGGCGGTCATAGGTGGCGCCGTAGAAGAAGGCCACCGGGATCGCCGGATACCGCCGTTTCACCTCCTGGGCCACTTGCTCCACCTCGTCGAGGTCGAAGCAGCGGTCGTTGACCTCCGAGCTGATGAGGAAGAACTCCACCTTGTCCGGCGTCATGCGGGAGCCGTGGAGGCTCTCGAAGAGATCGAGGCGATCCATCCAGTCGTCCAGCAGCTCCCATTTCTGATCCTGGAAGCAGGCGGAGGTCCCCGGCGGGGGAGCCGGCGTCGTGTCGTCGCAGTCGTCGTTGTAGGCGCTCGGGTTGTTGACGTCCTTGAACAGGAAGTTCTCTAGGATGACCATGGCTTTGGCGTTCTGGGCCGCGTAAGCATCCATCACGGCAGCGCTGTCAAAGGTCTTCCAGTACCGCGGCGCGCAGGTGCGGCGCAGCATCACCAGGGTGGCGAGGTCGATCCCCACGCCATTGTCGATGGAGTCCTGGAGCTCGGCGGCGTCGCGGATGCCGGCGTAGCCGAAGGACCGCCCCAGGGTGTCGTTCGGGCGTATCGAGGCGAAGTTGGTGTCGAAGTTCGTCCACGGGGGCGCGTTGTCGTCGAAGTCCCACGTCCGCATCGAGATGTCGTGGACGGGGCCGAAGACGCCGAAGGTCTCGTTCGGGCGGACCGTGAAGGTGACCCGGCGGCGCACGCCGTCGATGAGGGTGGTGCTGCAGCCGACGAGGGTCGTGCGGCTCGAGCCCCGACGGAAGCTGTGCATCGACCCCCAGCCGCCGCCGACGCAGGGGATCTGGTCCTTCTGGAAGGCGTAGGTGGAGCCAGGCTCCCGCCAGGAGAAGAAGCCCCGGTACTGCCCGGCGTTGCCCCCCTGGTGGTTGATCAGGGCCCGGATCTCCCGCACGCCGCTGCCGAGGTCGGTGGCGGTGGCGACGAGGTCGTAGGTCTGGCTGCGGTCCACCCGCCAGGTGCTGCTGGAGACGGTGAGGGTCTCCGGGGTGGGGGCCTCCACGTCAACCGCCTTGCGGCTGCGGAAGTCGAGGTCGTAGCTGCGCCAGCCGGTCCGGTTGCCAGCGAGGTCCTTGGCCCAGGCGGAGATGTCGTTGATGGCGGCGAGCTCCCCGAAGGAGGTGTTGGGCCTGACGGTGAAGGTCACGGTCCGGCGATCGCCGCTGACCGAGGTGGCGCAGCCCACCAGCTGGACGGTCCCCGGGTTGAGGGAGGTGGGGTGTTTGGAGCCGAAGCCGCCGCCGGCGCAGGCCACGCGGTCGGCGGTCCAAACGTAGACGCCGGTGTGCCAGGCGAACTGCCCCCGGCGGTTGGCGACGTTGGAGCCGTGGAGGTTGATGGAGGTGCGCAGATCTCGGATGCCGCTGGTGGCCTCGTCGACCCGTACGGTGATGTCGTAGGTGCTGCCGTCGTCGATCACCCAGACCGGGTCCGGCTGGGTGAGGGAGACCTGCTGTGGCGGCGCCGGGTCGACGCGGTAGGCGGCGTTCCAGGTGCCCACCCGTCCGGTGTAATCGCGGGCGCACAGATAGAGGCGGTTGTCCCCGGAGGGGGCGGTGAGGGTGGCTCCGTTCGTCGTTGCGGTGCCCTGGGTGCAGGCGGCGTCGAGGGGCTGGTTCCAGCGGTAGCGGACCTGGGCCAGGCCCGAGTTGGCGATGGCGTCGCCGGTGGTGTCTTGAGCGCTGACGACCGCCGAGGCGGCGGTGGTCCAGGACGGCGACGAGCCGGAGGCGCTGACCACCGGGTCGTTGCGGTCGAGGCGAACGTAGGCCGGACTGTTCCACGGACCCCAATTGCCGACCCGATCCCTGGCGCGGACCCAATAGGCCCGCCGGACCCCGGCGGGGGGCAGGTGGGTCCCGGTGACGGTGAAGGACGTGCCGCCGGTGGACGTCATCACGTCGTCGCAGCCGGCGAAGCCGCCGGTGCTGTTCTCGCTGCGGCAGTGCTGGTACGCGCCGACGCCGGAGCCGCCGTCGGTCGCAGGGGCGACCTGCACGGTGAAGGAGCCGGCTGCGCCGTCGAGCCAGCAGCCGGAGGGGCCGGTGGCGCCGACGGCGCAGCCCGTGGCCCCCACCCGGGTTGTCGAGGCGCCGGGGGCCGTGGGGGGCGTGAAGTCGCCGTAGACATAGGTCGGGCTGTTGCTGCCGAAGGGGGTGCAGCTGTTGCCGGCGTCACAGGCGCTCACGTAGTAGGCGCGGCGGAAACCGTCTCCGGGGATGTCGGATCCGGCGACGGTGGCGGGCATCTGGGTGTTGGGGGCGAAGATGTTGCTGCAGCCCCCCCAGCCGGTGACGTCGTGGCTGCGGCAGACCCGGTAGTGGTGGGCTCCGGGGGAGGAAGTGGTGAGGGTGAAGCTGCCGTTCACGTAGCACTTGCCGGCGGCCACGGCGCCACAGGCGGCGGTGGCCTGGCCGGGGACGGGGGGCGCGCCGAGGGTGGGAATGGCGAAGGTGAGGGAGGACAGAGCTGCGAGAACGAAATGCCAGGCATGACCTGGGTGTCGATTCGAAAGCATCGGGGTCTCCTGAAGGTGGAGGTCGGCGTCGCCGACCCTTTGGCCCCGCCGTGGGGAGGCGGGCCGTGGGCACGGAACCAGCTTGGGGGCCGGCTCAGGCGGTACGGCTTTGCACCGCCCACAGCGATCTTCGAACCGTCCCCGGTGCGTCCGCTGTCAGGATCTTGCGGTGGGGGACGGAGGGGACCCGGGCCGGGGCGACCGGCGGTCGCCGCGGGTTGCGGTCAGCGGGAGCGGCCCAATCCTGTGCGGCCCGATCCTGTGCGGCCCAATCCTGTGCGGTCCCGGCGGGCGGCGGAGGGGGTGGAGCCGAGGTGCCGGCGGAAGGTGGCGGAGAAGTGGCTGTGGCTCGAAAAGCCGAGGTCAAAGGCGAGGTTGGTGAGGTCGTCTTCACCGTCCAGCAGGCGATCGACGGCCCGGTGGAGGCGCAGGCTGAGGCGATATCGGTGTAGGGTCGTCCCCGTGCCGGCGCGGAAGGTGCGGGCCAGATGGTAGGGGGAGTAGCCGAGGTCCCAGGCCAGCTCCGCCAGGCTGAGGGGCTTCGACACCCGGGAGGCGAGCCGCTCCCGGGCCGCCTCCACCAGGGCCGTCGACGGATGCCCGGGGATCCGCCGCGGCCGATCCGCCAGAGCGACGAGGCTTTCGAAGACGCCGCCGAGCAGGAGCATCCCCCGCTCTTCTACCCACAGGGGCTCCAGGAGATGCGGCGCGGTCCCCCGCCCCCGGAGGGCGACGATCAGCCGCCGCATCGCCAAGAAGAGCTTGGGGTTGGAGGGCACCTGACGTCGGAGCCAGGGGTGCTCGGGGTCCATTCCGGCCCCCGCCTCCCTCGGGATCTGGAGCGTCTCGAGGAGCCCGGGGCGAAGCTCGATCCAGCAGCTCCGATCCCCCTCGGGGGTGACGGCGGCCCGCTCGTACTCGTCGCCGTCGTTGTAGAGGTTGATCACCGCCGGGTCGGACCAGCGGAAGCCCCCCTCAGCCCAGCGGATGCGCAGGTTCGTGCGGGGGAAGACAATGTTGGAGCCCCGCATCGGCCCAGAATCCCGAAACCGCGGGTGGCTCGGTGCGGCTCGAAACTCGCCGACGCGGAAAAGGTCCCCGGACCACAGCTCGCGGACTGGGGATCTCGGCTCGGCTTCCGGATCGGCTCGGGTCTTGGGCACCGGCGGGGCCTCCGGGTGGGGGGGGGAGGGCCCTCGGCGCCGCGGATCGGCGCTGAGGGCCGCCCTGAATGTCTACGGGCCCGCCCCGGCAGGGTTCTCCCCGCGGAGCGGGCCTTGGAGAGGTGTCAGTTCGTCAACACCGAGACCCCGAGGACCGAGATGTAGTTGATGGCCATGTAGGTGGCGTCGTTGCCGATGCCGCTGTGGTGGATGCCGTAGGCGTTGTTGCCGTTGAACCACGGCCCTCCGCTGTCGCCGCCGGACGACAGGTCGACGCCGGACCTGCTGACCCGGATGTAGGTGGCGGTGGCCGTCGACGGGCTGCTGGACTGGTAGCTCTTGTCGGTGATGTAGCCGCAGGTGTAGCCGGTCGTCTTGCCCTGTTTGCAGACGTAGTTGCCGACCGACTGGCTGCTTCTCCCGACCGTGCCGGTGATGCTGCGGGTGCACGTGGAGCACGACGAGCGGATCCGGTTGACCACCGTGAAGCCGGGGGCCGTGTGCCACTGGACGTCGTATTGGCTGTAGTAGGCGCCGCTCTGGTAGGGCAGGTTCGTGCCGCTGTAGGTCTGGCTGTTCGAGCAGTGGGCCGCGGTCGAGATGCCCTTGGTACCGTTCGACGTCCTCTTGACCGAGAAACCCGACGTGCAGGTGCGCAGGGGCAGGCCGCCGTAGATGTCGGCCTCCACGGCGGAGAGCTCGTCCACCTGGACCACGTTCACCGACGCCGGAAGGTCCATCGACCGGGCGTCGAGGCCGTCGTCGAGCTCGGCGCGGTCCAGAACATAGAGCTCGGCCCGGTTGCCCGGAATGTCGATGCCGGCGTCGGCGCGGACCCCGAGCTGGCCCGCGAGGAACCTCGCCGCCGACTGGTCGGCGTGGAGCTGCCGCAGCGAGTGCTGGACCCGGCGAACGACCACCAGGTCGCGGAGGGCCGAGCCCCCGAGGTGCTGGCTCAATCGGTCACGGGCGAATTCGTCGGTGAACAGGACCACCACCCGATACTCGGGCTGGTGCTGGATGAAGAGGCCGGCGTAGGAGGCGTCTTCGTCGGTCGCGAGCTTGCCGTCGAGGGCGCCGATCACCGGCTGTAGCTCCAGCCGGCGCTGCGCTTCCACCGGGTCCACGTCGTTGTCGGCGGCGTATTCGAGGGCATCCCGGAGGAGGCCGTCCTCGAGCCGGTCGTCGGGTCCGAAGACCTGGCCCTGTGCTGGAATCGCCAGGGCGGCGAGGCAGATCAGGATCAGGAGGGGGCGGGGGGTAAGCGTTGTCATGGAGACCTTCCTTGGAGTGTGGGTTCGAGGTGTTAGTTTCGTAGGAGGATCCTCTTTGTTGAGTCAGAATGCTAAAAATTGAAGACGCAGTCAAGCGGAATTCGATAAAAAGTTAGGAAATTTCGTTCATAAAGATCGATGGGCCTCAGTGCCGATCAAGGGGTCGCCGAGGACCACGAGCCCAGCTCACCGGACTCGAAGTCGTCGGCGAAGATCCATGGTCCCGGCGCCGGCACCCCCGCCTCGTGGGCGCCGCTATGGCAGAAGAGTCCCAGGCGCGGCGCCCCCCGCTGATCGGTGTCGGCGCACTCCGGGGACGGCACCCCGAAGGTGAACGCCTCGGCCGCAGGAAGGATGCCGTGGCTCGGCGTCGGTCCGCCGTAGCCGGCCAGGGGTCGCAGCAGGGGGAAGTTGACCTGCTGATCTCCGGGGTGGTCGAGCTGGCAAAGGGTAGTGCCGGGGCCGGGGGGCACCTCCTCGATGTTGAGGCCTTCCGAGTCGATCGTGCCGCCGCCGATGCAGGCGCCCCGGACGACGGAGGCGAAGACGTCGAGGGTGGTGTTGACCCCGAGGCTGACCGACCGGCTCGCCTCGGCGGGGGCCGCGGCGAGGGTCGAGAACTCGAAGCCGATGGTGGACCCCTGGGAGTCCAGGTCGGAGCCCCGGGCGATCTGGCCTAGGGTCCGGTTGGCGCTCAGGGTCGAGTTGCGAAGCAGCAGCAGGCTGTTCTGGATGAAGATGCCGCCGCCACCGGCGATCTGGTCCCCCGCTTTGCCGGCGGCGTTGCGGGCGAAAACGGACTCGTGGATGGAGAACGAGCCGCTGCCGAGGAAGAGCCCGCCGCCGAAGGTGGAGTTGGTGAAGCTGGAAGCTGCGACGTTGTCGAGGAAGGCGGACCGCTGGATCACCACCGTCGCCGAGCCGCCGAAGATGGTGCCGCCAGCCCCGATCTCGGCGGAGGTGTTGCCCCGGACCGTGACGCGGTCGAGCTGGACCGTCGAGTCGCCGGATTGGATGGTGAAGGCGCCCCCCATGTCCTCGGTGCCGCAGCCGGTGAAGCTGACGTCGGTCATGGTCAGGAAACCGGGCTGGACGGAGGACGTGGACCAGTCCAAGCAGCCGCCTGAATCGGCGGCGAAGGCGTTCCGCATGTGGACGTCCGTCAGGACGAGGGAGTCGGCGCGGAAGAAGTAGATCGATCCCCCCCGCTCCGAGCCCCCTGGGTTGAACGCCTCTCCCCCTTGGAGGGTCAGGGGCCCTTCGAAGCGCACGGCGCCGGCGGAGGGGTGGACGTGGAAGACGCGATCGCCGGTGAGCTGCCGGATCTCCGGATGGGCGCCGGGTGCGGCCTGTAGGGTCACGTCGCCGGAGGTGATGTCGAGGTCGCCGGTGGTGGCGGCGTCTTCGCCGCCACCTTCGAGGGTCAGGTCGTAGCGCCCCGCGGGGAGGAGAATCACGTTGTTGGGGAGGCCGTCGATGTTGGCGCGGCGGATCGCCCCCCGAAGGGAGCAGTCCGCCGGCGCGGCGGCGAGACAGGCGTCGGCGAAGCTCACGTCGTCGAGCCGATCGACGGTGTAGAGGGTGCCGGCCCATCCGGCCGCCGCGTCCAGGTGGAGCACGAGGCACAGCACGAAAGCCATGGGGAGGATGGGGCGAGGGAAGATCGGTCGCATGGGGAGCTCCTTCTTGGGAATTCTGGGGCCGGGGGAATCACCGTCCCTCACCATCAACCCCGGAGCGGGGCAGAACCGAACCGCCGTCCATCGAAAAATGTCCAAATGCGCCCATGTCGACTGCTGTAGGCTGGGCCAGTGGTCCAGCACGATCTCGCCTCCACCGCCACCCTGGTCCGCCGCGCCCAGGCGGACGAGGACGGGGCCCGGGACGCCCTGGTGGAGCGGTGTCTTCCCCTCCTGCGGCGCTGGGCCCGGGGCCGCCTGCCGATCCACGGCCGCGACCTGGCGGAGACCGACGATCTGGTGCAGATGACCCTCATACGGGCCCTCGGCCGCATCGACGCCTTCGAGCCCAGGCGCCAGGGGGCGTTCCTCGCCTACCTGCGTCAGATCCTGCTCAACACGGTCCGCAACGAGGTGAGGCGCTCCGGCCGCCGGCCGACCCAGCCCCTGGGGGACGTGGATCCGCCGAACTCCGCCGGGGCCGCCGGGTCCGCCGGCCGCGATTCCGTCGCCGACCTCGACGCCTATGAGAAGGGTCTGGCGGCCCTCTCCGACCGGCCGCGGCAGGCGGTGATCCTGCGCTTCGAGTTCGGGCTGACGTTCCCGGAGATCGCCGAGGAGGTGGGGCTCGGCTCTGCAGACGCCGCCAGGATGTCTGTATCCCGCGCCCTTCTTGAGATCGCCGAGGCCCTCCGGTGACGACCCCCATAAGCGAAGACCCCAGGGACGGGCCCGGTCCCCTCCTGCGATTGGCTATGGAGGTGGCGGACGGCGGGGCGGTCGACTGGGATTCCCGGCTGGCGGAGCTCTCGGCGGACGGGGTCAGCGACGTCGCCGCCGGTCTGCGGCGGTTGGCGGCCCTCGGGGAACGGCTGCGGCTGGAGGACGACGGGGGTTGGGACGGGGCGACCTGGGGGCCCTTGGAGATCCGCGGCGACCTCGGCTCGGGTTCCTTCGGCGAGGTCTACCGCGCCTACGACCCGGCGCTGCGGCGGGAGGTGGCCCTCAAGCTGCGGGCCCGGTCCGCCGCCGAAGCTGGCCGGGTGACGTTTCTCTCGGAGGCCCGGCGGTTGGCCAGGGTCCGCCATCCCAACGTGCTGGCGGTCCACGGCGCCGCGGTCCACGGCGGCCGCGCGGGGCTGTGGGCGGACCTCGTCGACGGCCAGACCTTCGACGGCCTGCTCGCGGAGTCCGGGCCCCTGCCGCCGCGACGGGTGCTCGTCCTCGGGCTGCAGCTGGCGTCGGCCCTAGGGGCGGTCCACGGAGCGGGCATCGTCCATGGGGACGTCAAGGGCTCCAACGTGATGGTGGAGCCCGGCGGGCGGGTCGTGCTGATGGACTTCGGAGCCGGCCACGACCTGGCTCCGGTGGGGAAAGGGCACGGCGCCGGTCCGGCGGCGGGCTCCCCCCTGTCGATGGCGCCGGAGACGGTGGCGGGGGGACCCGCCTCCTACGCCGGCGACCTCTACGGCGCCGGGGTGCTTCTCTACCGCCTGCTCACGGGTCGCTACCCGGTGGCCGCCTCCGACCTGGCGGAGCTGGGGCGGATCCACCGGGCCCGCGGCGCCGGTCCCCCCGAGGGCCTGTGGTCGGAGGGGCCGGCGGTCCCGGGGCCTTGGCGGCGGCTGCTCGAAGCGCTCCTGGCGGCGGAGCCGACCCGCCGACCCGCCGCCGCCGACCTGGTCGCGGCCCTGCGGGACCTGGAAGCGCGGCCCGCACGAAGACGCCGCCGCCTCGCCGTCGCCGCCGTGGTGGGGAGCCTGGTGGTGGCCCTCGGCGCCAGCAGCGCTGGATGGTGGTGGACCCGGCAGTCGGAGCGTCAGGCCTTGGCGGCCCGCCTCGACGCCGAGGCCACCACGGCGTTCCTCACCGAGCTCCTGCTGGCACCGGACGTGACCGAACAGGGCCCGGCGGTGCGGGTGGTGGACGTCCTCGATTCGGCCCGCGCGCTGGCGGAGGAGGACCTGCGGGACCGCCCCGAGGTTCGCGGGCGGATCCTGTGGCTGATCGGCCGCGTCCGGGGGGCGCTGGGGAAGGGGGAGAAGGCGGAGGCCCTGGAGCTGCTCGCCCTGGCGGAGTCCGCCTTTGCCGAGGTCCCCGGTGACGGCGGCGCGCTGCGGGGGGCGCAGGTGACCCTGGCCCGCGCGCGGCTGCAGGTGGAGATAGGCCGGCTCGACGCGGCGGCCGACACCCTGGCGTCGGTGGAGCCCGCCCTGTCCAAGGCGTCGCCGTCCTCGGAGGTGTGGGCCCTTCGGCTGCGGACCCAGGGGCTGCTCCGGTCGGAGCGTGGGGACCTCGCCGGCGCCGAGGCGGCCTATCGCCGGGTGATCGAGGCAGACAGGCCCGTCGACGAACAGACCGTGCAGGCGCGGGGGGACCTGGCGGCGGTGCTCGAGCGGCGGGGGCGGCTGGAAGAGGCGGAGCCCCTCTATCGCCGGAACCTGGCCTCGAACCTGGAGCAGCACGGCCAGCGCCACGAACGCACCATCACCGTGCGCCACAACCTGGCGGGACTCCTGGCCCAGCTCGGACGCTTCGAGGAGGCGGAGGCCCTGTTCCGCGCCAACGTAGGGACGGTGTCGCCGTGGCTCGGAAAGGAGCACCGTCTCTACGTCATGTCCCTGGGCGCCCTGGCGAACGTCCTGGGGGATCAGGGTCGTCTGGAGGCCGCGGCGGACCTCGACCGCGAAGTCCTCCCGCTGGCGGAAGGGGTCTGGGGGGAGGACCATCCGCGGACCCAGATCCGGCGGATGAACGCCGCCAATCGGAGTCTCATCTCCGGCGACCTGGAGGCCGCGGAGGCGCTCTTGACCCCCGCCGTCGCCCACCTCGGCGCGCGGCTGGGGGACGCCGCCGGTCCCACCCTCTACGCCCGCATGCTCTTGATCCAGCTGTGGCTCGATTCGGGGCGCGCCCCCCAGGCCGCCGAGTTGGCGGAGTCGTCCAGAACCGCGGCCCTCTCCGGCCTCGGCCCCGATAGCCCGGTGACCCTGGCGATCTCCGCAAGGCTCGGCCTGGCCTGGATCCAGACGGGCCGGGGGGACGACGGCCTCGCGCTCCTGCGAGGGGCCTTGGACGGGCAGCGGCGGGTGCTGGGGGAGACGTCGGTGGACGTGGTCGAATCCCAGATCGCGCTGGCGGAGGCGGAGGGTCGGGTGGGGAACGGGATGGCGAAGCGGCGTCTGCTCTGCGCTCTCGAAGCTAGCCTGTCCCGGGACCTCGGGGCCGAGCATCCGCGACGCCTCGACGCCGCGGAGCGCCTCGCCGACGCCGGAGGTTGCCCTCGCTAGGTTAGGGTTCTCCGCGCGAAATCGGTCCCTTCCCCTGGCGGTGGAGGCTGGGTTTTGATAAGTCAGTGGGGCGACCCGTAGATCCTACGAAATGAGCTTCTGTGCCCGCGGAGGGCCCAGGGTGGGATAGTCTCGGGTACGAGTCATAAGAAAGGAGACACGACATCCCCGCGAAAATTTTTGTTGGCAATCTGAATTTTGAGACGCTCGAATCCGAGGTCGAGGCCCTGTTCTCGGACGTAGGCACGGTCGTCAACGTATTTTTCCCCCTCGACCGGGCCACGGGTCGCCCCCGCGGCTTCGCCTTCGTGGAGTTCGAGGACGAGGAGACGGCGATCGCCGCCGTGGAGCAGTTCGACGGCCACGAGCTCGGAGGGAGGAACCTCCGCATCAACGTGGCGGAGGACCGGCCCCCCCGCGAGCGCAACTTCCGTTTCAACGACGCCCCCCGTGGCGCGCCCCCTCGCCCGTCCCGGCCCAAGGGCAGCCGGCGAGGCAGCCGAGGCAAGAAGCGCAGCCTTTGAAGGCGTACGGTGGCCGCCGCCCCAACCGGGACGGCGGGGCCGCCGGTTCCCGGGTGACGGAGGCGTCCCCGGGTGAAGGAGGCATTGCCCCGTAGGGGCTGATGTCCAAGGGTCGGTTCCCCACGAGTCTGTGGGGTGGACCGCCCCGCCGGTGCCGAACGAAGGTTTTTGGGCGAATCTTCACGCGACCTGATCACGGATGAAGGAGGGTCGCGCGTAGCGTTGCAAGCTGAGCCGGGCGGAACGTCCGCCCGCCGCGTTCTGGGACGGTGGGTACCGTCCCTTCTTGCAATAGGAGATCGCCGATGACGACCCCTTCCCCCCTCCGTCGGTCCGCTGTCCTCGTTGCGCTGCTGGCCACCGTGGCCGCCGGCGCCCAAGGCGCGTCCACCGAGTCCCGTTTCACCAAGCTGACCAGCGACTCCCTGGTATCCAGCACCGGCTACCAGACCGTGCTGAGTACCTCCATCACCCTTCTACAGCCGAAGGGGGTGCTGGTGGTGGCCGACGGGCGTTTGTACCCCGCCGGCCGGGCCCGCATGCCGGACCTAGGCATCCGAATCGACGGCAGTCTCGCCGACAGCAGCCAGGCGATCCTCGATTGGACCGGCACGGTCTCCGGCGCGGCGGTGCAGCACAGTTTCGACGCCATCGCCTACCGACAGCTCGGGGCCGGCACCCATACGATCCAGCTCGTCGCCCGCAACCATCCGGCCCGCGGTAGCGGTCGTTTCAGGGTGGGCGCCGATAGCGCCCTGTCGGTCATGGTGGATCCCGCCCCCCACGTGCTGGTGTCCAAGCTCGGTGCCGACTCCCAGAACATCGATCTGCCCACCAACCAGCCCCCGGGGATTGTGATTCGCGAGGGGGATCCGCGGCCGATGGTCACCCTCGGTCGCAACCGGCCTTGGGTGTCGAGTCCGACGCCGGTCGCCAGCCTCTACTCGGGCCGGGCCTATGTCGCCTGCAATACCGCGTACCCCAACAACACTCCGGGATCCACCAACAGCGAGGGGGACGCCGCCTGGGGTCTCCAGCTGTCGAACAGCTCCTGCGTCGAGAACAGTCAGAGCTCGTGGTCGGTGAACGACCTCTGGAGGGGGGCCGAGAAGCACGCCAACCTCTACGGCCACGGCTACCACACGGTCACCGGGGGCACCTCCATCGAGTTCAACGCCGGCGAGCTGGTGTTCAACGACTCGGTGAACAACTTCGAGAACGCCGTTTGCTACCGCGTCGGGGCCAACAGCCAAATGATCTCCCTCTACGGCATGGGGATCTCCGGCAGCGCGCCGGTGGACTTCACCGGCTGCCGGACCTACCGCTTCCGCTGCATCGGGACGTCCATGGGCTCCAGCGGATGCCCGACGGTCGGGCAGGAGGTGGTGCTGGCGACGAAGACGATCCACATCCCCAGCGGTCACAACGGTGTGGTGTTCTTTTCCGCCAAGACCCGGATCCAGGGGGATCCCTCGGACGCCGGCGGCAACACATTCCTCTACCTGAAGATCGACGGTGTGCAGCGCGGCAGCTTCGGCGTCCAGCAATTGGTCCACCCCCAGGGGGCCAGCTCCCGCACCCTGACGGCGTCGTACCTGTCCGCCGATGGCCCGCAGTCGGCGCGGCTGGCCCCAGGCAACCATACCGTCCAGGTGGTGGCGAAGGCCCAGGGCAGTTTCCGGCACGTCTCCGTGACCAAGGACCTGCCGCTGGTCTACTTCGACTGATCGGGGATTCCCCGAGTTCGTTTCGTCCGACATCTCCGGTCTCTGCGTAGGGGTCTTTGGAGGCCTCCAAGACACCCTTCATCCCGACGGCGGAGCCGTCGACCGAGACCCCTACCCCAAGGAGACCTGAGATGTCCTATTCAGCCGAAGACCCTTGCCTGCCCTGCGGAGAGCCGGTGGGAGACGGCGGTGCGGCCGCCAAATGCCGCCCGTCCATTCCCGACACCGAGACCGGGGATCCGGTGGTGTACCTCGTCGGCCTGCAGGGCCAATGCGACGTCGCGCCGGCGGCGGAGAAGGCCAAGGCGGCGAAAAGCGCCCTGAAGAAGCTCGAGGCCTTCGCCAAGGAGTACTGCAGAGAAGGCGAGTGCCCGCCGGGCTCCGAGTGCAAAGGCACCGTGGGAGACGTGACCGCCGCGGTCTACAAGGTGGAGCCGGCGACCAAGGGTAAGTGCCAGGTCACCGCCACCTTGACCGCGACGATCCGTTGTACGTGTGTGGCTAGCGAGAACTGACTCCTTCAGCTCTCCAGGTCCCCCGCGGTCGATCCGGGCCGCGGGGGTCCGTCGTCACACGGGCTCAGTCGTCTTCCACGAAGGCCCGCAAGCGGCCGATGGCGTCGTCCCACTGGCGTGAGACCCGATCGAGGAAGTGCCGGGCGTCGTCTAGGGGCTTCGGAGCATAGGCGAAGCGACTCTCCCTGCCGACCCGACGCCGGGTGACGATCCCTGCGGCCTCCAGGGTCCGCAGGTGCTTGGTCACCCCTTGACGGGTCAGCCCCGTGCCTTCGGTGAGCTGGGCGATGGACAAGGATTCCCCCGCGCTCAGGCGGGCCACCAGGCCGAGGCGGGTCGGATCCCCCATGGCGGCGAAGACCGGCGCGGTGGTCTGGTTCAGGCCCTGTGGCTCTGGGATTGACAGGGGCGGCTCAGAGCTCGACATGGGCGGCGATATGGCGGGCTTGGATGTCCCAGCCCTCTGTGTTCTGACGTAGGAGCTCCAGACGCTTGGGATTGGGAACCGCGTCGAAGCCGGATTCGGTGATGGTCAGGCGGGTGCCCCCATCGGTGGCCTCAAGCTCGAAGGTGACCTGGATCTTCGGTACGTCGTCGCCGTCCCCTGCTTCGTAGCACGGCCAGCTGAAGATGAAGAGGCGCTGCGGCTCCATGCGTTCAACGGTCGCCTCCCAGCGTACGTGCTCGTAGCCCGGGTAGGTGATCTGGCCGGTGCTGAGCTCGCCGACCCGGAAGGGGCCGTCGAGGGCGACGCGGAACCACGTGCCGAATTCGACGTGGTCGGTGACGGCCCGCCACACCCTGGCGACCGGAGCCTTCAGTTCGACGACTTTCTCGATTCGGTCCGTAGATCGAGTC
>JBCDIS010000172.1:0-14349 GCA_038748685.1 Acidobacteriota bacterium
CGACAGCGTTCCGCAAGACACATAGGCACAAGTGGAAGAGCATGAAGTACAAAACCAGCGTGGCCTCGGCAAGTTGTTGTTGTCAGAGAATGCTAATCGAATGCCCTGGCTGTCTCATCAGTTAGATGGATTCCATCAGCCCCCACGGCGCCAACCCGGAGTGGGACGGTAGCTTTCAGGACTGCCAGAACTTCTTTCCCTTCTTCAACAAACCGGTCATCCAAGGTACCGCCAACGAGCGGCGGGTGAACGGCCATACCGGAAAGCCTGTGGCCTCCGCCGGCGGCCAGTGCCTCGCGGCCGACCTGGACGACAACATCGCGAGGGGGTACGTGACCATCGACGACGCTGTCCGCTGCTCCATCGAAGTTCCCCCCGAACCGGGCTACTTCGGCGGCAACTTTCCGGTGGCCAGCGACGACAACCAGCTCTGGGGCGAGGTGGTGTACATCGAGCCCGGCAACTTCGAAATGTCGGCCATGCCCCTGGTTCACCTAGAAGCGGATCCCGAGATCAACGCGGGGGCGCCCTGGGCCTACACTTTCTACGGCCGCTACACACGGTACGAGGGTGGGGAGGATCACCGGGAGCCCCTGGCGACGTCCTGGGCCTTCCATTTCAACGAGGGTGGCCCTTTTACGGGGGGGACCGACCTGGTCGCATGGCGGGATTCTGGATCGGACCTGCAGAATCCGTTCGGTACCACCTTCGCCTGCGGCAACGGCGCAGGAACAGGGCCGGGCTGGTGGCCCCTGGAGGAGTATCGGATTCGCTGTTTCAATGAGTCAGAAAGCTTCGTCGAGGTATGTGACGGCTCTGGTGGCAGGGCTTGCCTCCCCCTCGAAACCCAGAAAGTACCGATGTCCAGCCTCGGGGCGCCGTGGAGCTTCGGCTGGTGTGAAGTCGATTTCGAGGGTGGCTTCCCGCAGTTGGGAGGTCCGCGTCCGCAGTCCTTTGTGGCGGCGTTCCATTCGGCCGCCGGCCTCTTCGCCGGCGGCATGCCGGCGACGGAGCTGGCCCACGCCTGCGACGCCTACGTGGGGGTTGTCTTCGCCGACGGATTCGAGAGCGGAAACCTCAGCAGTTGGTCGACGGTCTTCCCGTAGGGGATCGGTCGCCTGAGCCGTCGTCCCTGTGCACCAGGAGCACGTTCTTGCCCCGGGTGCGCAGGGATCGGCTGTGGTCGTGGGCCTCCCGCGCCCGCTCCAAGGGGACTTCGAGGTCCAGGATCGAGCGCAGGCGGCCTTCCGCCATGAAACCCCCGAGGAGCCTTAGATCCTCGCCGGCGGCGCGGACCAGGACGATTCGGCAACGTTTTCCAAAAGGCCACAGCCGCGAGCGAACGGCGTGGGCCACGGCCCCCGGGCTCGGAACGGTGGTGACATAGGTTCCGCGCCGGGTCAGGACCCCGCGGCATTCGGCGAAGCTCGAACGGCCGACGGCGTCGAACACCACATCGGCCCCGTCGACCACGTCTTGAAACCGCTGCGAGCGGTAGTCCACCGCGATGTCGGCCCCCAGGTCCTTCAGCAATTCCCCGTTGGCCCCGCTGGCCACCCCCACGACGGTTCCAGCCCCCAGGGCGCGGGCGATTTGGACCCCGTAGTGACCCACCCCGCCCGAGGCTCCGATCACCACCACCCGGCCGCCGGGCCGCAGCCCGGCGTCGTTCCGCAGGGCCTGGAGTGCCGTCAGGGCCGCGAGGGGGACGGCGGCGGCCTCGGGGAAGGGGACGCCCTGGGGCTTGGGTGCTATGGACCGTTCGTCGATGGCGATGAATTCAGCGTAGCCGCCGAAGCCGCGGGACGACGGCTGCATGGCGAAGACCTCGTCCCCCACCTCGAAGCCGCGAACTCTGGGACCCACCGCAGCCACCACCCCCGCGACGTCGCTTCCGAGCACGAATGGCAGCTTCGGCAGCATGGCCTTGAAGACGTACTTCCCGCCGCGGATCATCCAATCCCGCGGGTTGACGGAGGCCGCCCGCACCGCGATCAACACTTGGCGTGGACCGGGGGACGGCGTCGGCCAGTCCCGATACTCGAGTACGTCGCTGGGGCCGAAGCGGTCGATCGCAACCGCCTTCATCGTCTCGGGGATAGGGGCCGCCGAGGTCATCCGACGGTGAATTCCGCCGGCATCAGGGTCGGCACCACCCGGCGGCCGAGCATGCGGTAGATCTTGAAGTCGCCGTCCACGGTCATCACCGTCGAGCCGAGGGTCCGTTCCGCCAGGCGCACCAGGCAGGCGTCGGCAAAGGAAATGGGGAGATCAGCGTAGCGCTGCATGAGGGTGTTCACGGCGTCGAGGTCGTCCGCGAGGCGGAAGGAGGTCTCCACCAAACCCCGGTCGAGGAGCTCGAGAACCGACTCCGGGCCCCTCGGAATCCGCCGGAGTAGGAAGCACGCTTCGGAAACCACCGCCTCGCAGGTGAGCAGGGGCGGCTGCACGTTGGCGAGGTTGATCTTTGCCCAGTCGTGGAATCGGTCCCGACGATTGAGAAAGGCCACCAGTGGACCCGTATCCACCAGAATGCGACGCCTCAAGACCTCTGTCCCTCGAGGGTTCTATTCGCCGTACCCATCGAAGCTGTCCGTCGACAGGGTCGGGGAGGCGTCCAGGCAGCCGGCGAGATCCTGGGCCTGGGCGAGGAAGGAGCTGGCCGGAGGATCGTCGGGGTCCCGAACGATGTACTCGGCGATCGCTTCGCGAACCAGCTCGGACTTGCTGACGTTCCGCCGCGCCGCAGCTTCGGCGACCTGGTCGTCGAGAGCGCCGGTGACCTTGAGGGACATGGGGCGGACTTCGTCGTGGGTGGGATATTTGCCATCGTCGCTCATGATCGCTCCGTCCGGTGATCGCTCCGTCTAATGATCACATCCGGTGATCACTCTGAATAGTTCGAAATACCATTCTGCCATCAGGGTATTACGAATCGACTGGAGCGTCAATTCCGCTGGGATTCGCGCCCCGGAGGTGCCGCAGGGCGAGTTGAGCGAGCTCCGGTAGGGACGCTCCCCTGGCTCCGGCGAGGCGGTTCCGGTGGCCGATCTCGAAGGCCAGCCGCCACTGTTCGAAGAGGACGCGGTAGGCGTCGAGGAGTCCGTTGGCGGGGTCGTAGATGCTCGTCGCCTCGGAGGTGACGCCGTTGAGCTCGAGGACCTTGAGCCCCTCACCCCGTTGGAATGCTTCGAGGGACGGGGCCTTGAGGTCGAACCGTCCGAAGTAGAAGCCGTCGAAGGAGCGGGCGATGGCCTCCACCGCCGCCTCGAGCTCGGGGGTCCGGTGGCCCTCGCCGTCGAGGAAGACCGCGCCCCGGCAGTGGGTGCCGAGCTGGGCGAGGGCCACCGCCTCGCCGGCTGCGGGGACGTCGTCGAGGCGATCGTCGAGGAGCTCGAAGTAGGTCTTGGCCATGGCGACGGCCCGGGGATCTTCGAGTATCAGGTGCTCCAGGGTCGACCGCCCGTCCCCGACGACCTCCGGCAGCCGCTTGTCGGTGATGGCGAAGATCCGGCCGCGGTCGTCCCCCGGAAGCCGTACCCAGAAGATGCCCAGCTCCGGACCGGGCACGTAGCGCTGGACGATGGCGGGTCCAGTGCAGTCCCGGAGAAAGGCTTCGACCTGACCCTCGTCGCGGGCGATCACGACGCCGGCCCCCCGCTGGCCGACGTCCGGTTTGAGGACGACGGGGAACCCCCCGCCGGTGGTTTCGACAAAACGTAGAACCGCGTCCCTCCTGGAACCTTGCCCCTCCCCCTCGCCGCCCTGGGGTAGGAGTTGGTACGGGGCGACGTAGGTGGGGTCGAGGCGGTCCAGGATCTCCGACTTCGATTCCCCGACAAAGCCTCCGCCGGCGGGCATGCCGGGGTTTACGGCGCTCCACACCGTCACGCTCCGGTAGCGAACGGCGAGCCCGATCAGATAGACGATCACCGGGGGGTAGAAGCGCCACAGGGGCCAGAACTCCCAGTGTCGCCAAGCCCGCCAGCGGCCCACCAGCAGCCTGCGGCCCCGGTGGGTGAGCAGCGATTTACCGAGGCCGAGGATCAGCCACAGGGCGACGAGCACGCCGACGAAGACCGGGAGGGCATAGCTCTCGAAGGTCGCGAACATCGCGAAGAGGCGCTCCCCGACGACCTGGGAGAGACCCACCAGGAGGGGGGTCCAGAGCGCCACCGGCACGAAGAGGCAGGTGGCGAACCAAAGCGGATGGGCGCCGAGGAGGCCCGCGGAGACGTAGGTTGGGAGACGGGTGCCGGGGAGGAACCTACTCAGGAAGATCACCATCGCGCCCCGCTGCTCGAACCACCGCTGGCTACGGGCCAGCTCGGTGGGGGATACGAACCAGGAGATCGGGCGCCTTCCGAGCCAGGGGCGCCCCAACCTCCCTAAGGCGTAGAGCCCGAGGTCGCCGAAAAAGATCCCGAGGCCGCAGGCGAGGGACGCCGCGACGAAACCTATGCCGCCGTTCGCCACCAGCAGGCCGGCGGCGACGCAGGTCAGGTCTTCGCTGACCAGGGTGGCGACCGCCAGCAGCAGCATCCACACGAGGAGGGTCGGCCCGACGGCCCGGGGCAGCCTGTAGACCTGCTCAGCCGCGGCGTCGGCGACCCGCTGGGGTTCGGCGTCGACCCGGCGGAGGGCGGCGCCGTCCTCCACCCGGTGGATGAAGTCGGCGAGGGGGGCCGCCAGCCCTCCGGGATCCCGAAACACCATGAAGTGGTTGGCGTCGAAGGTCACCAGCTCGCTTTGGGGTACCAGTCGGTGGTGCTCGAGGGCGGCCTGGTAGGGGACCAGCATGTCGTGGTCGCCGTGGATCACGAGGAGCGGATCCTCGAACCGCCGGAGGAGGTCACGTAGGGGCCGCTGGTCGGTGTCGAAGAAGTTCCGGGCGTAGGGCACGTTCAGCATCGTGCCGTCGAGGGCGCCGAAGTGGGGGACCGCCGACTCCAGTAACCACAGGCCCGCCAGCTGGGCGGCGTGGACGGCGTGGTTCAGGTGGTATTGGCCGAGGAGCTCCAACTCCTGGACGCCGATGGCGGAGAGCAGGGTCACCGACGCCACCCTGGGGGGGGACTCGTCCGCCGCGAGGTGGAGGACCACGCCACCCCCCATGCTGAAACCCACGGCGTGGACCTGTTCGAGGCCGAGGGCGGCGATCAGCTCGGCGCAGTAGCGGGCGTGGGCGCGGATCGAGTAGTCCTCGATGTCCAGGGTCGAGGCCCCGAAGCCGGGGAGATCGGGGGCCAACACCCGCAAACCGGTGGCGGCGAGGGCGGGGCCCAGCCGCGAAAAGTTGCCGCCGTCCCCGGGGCTGCCGTGGACCAGCAGGACCGTGGGCGCCGTGCCCATCTCACCGCCCGCGGCTCCGGGCCCGTGCGGCGTCTGCGCCGGCCATTCCAGGTACCCGAGGCGGAGCGTCTTGTCGGTGGGGGTGGGTTCGCCGTCGCGGATCGAGAGCTCCTGGACCTCGATGGTGGAGCGGCCCGGCGGCGGGTTCGGGGCGCCCCTAATCCAGCGGGTGCCGTAGGATGCCACCAGCAGAATGAGATAGAGCCACAGGAGCCTGCGCCCCAAGCGGCGTTTGGAGCGCCGCGGCTCGTTGCCTTGCACGCCTCCTTCTACCCCCGCGCTCCCCCCTGCTCCTGGGGGCGACCGAAGCGCCACCCTCAGCCCGCCGGGTCCCGGTCCAGATGGAGGGGGGGGGCGAGGGGCGTGGTGCAGGGCTGCCCGTCGGCGTAGGCCATGGAGATCTGTTGGGGCTCCACCCGCACGTGGGTCAGGCTCACGGTGCGGGCGTCGGATCGATGCATGCAGGGGGAGTAAGCCCCTTTCTCGGGGTAGTGACTGCGGTGGAATTCCAGGAACGTCTCGGTGGGGTGCTCCGCGGGATTCTCACCCATCTGTTCCCGCCAAAGGTCCCGACGCAGCCTTAGGGCGCCACCGGAGTCGTAGCCCGAAGACGCCATCGGAGGTTCGGCGGGCTGCGCTGATCGTCGGCTGCGGCCGTCCCAGGCGACGGTGGTGACCGCGGCGTCGGAGCCGGCCACCACGAGGTCGAAGGGGCGGAAGGCTTCGAGGTCCGAATCCTCGAGGTGCCGGTGGACGGCCGCCGGGTTCGGCATCCGGGCAAGCCGCGCCACGAGCAGGCCCCGGCTCACCGGCCGGCGCGGCGGCGGCGCAGTGTCTTGGTCCTGGTAACGGTTGAGCAGGCAGACCGTGAGCCCCCGCCGGTTGACCGCGATCCAGGTACCGCCGGCGTCGCTGTCCACCGGTGCCAGGTAGGTCGTCGTGGGGCCTCTGCGTTCCCGGGGCCCGTCGCCGGGGTGTGGCGGGGCTCCGTGGACCCGGGGCAGCTCTGCCCTACCCCGGCCGAGGCTTTCATCCCGGTTGAAGAACAGCTCGTAGCCGCCGGGACGCCGGGTCCAGGTCACCGTACACATGATGCCGTCGAGCCCCCCGGGGAGATGTCGGGCTAGCCCCCGCAGGTCGCCGCGAGGGCGTTTTCCTGGGCCTGCCGGTGGGCGAGGGTCGACGGGGCGATGCCGAAGTCGTCGCCGGGCTCGAAGCCCAGGGATCTCAGGGCCACGGCCACCAGGGCGTAGTGGTGGACCGTGTGGCTCAGCAGGAACTGTAGCTCCCGGGCGACCGTCGAGCCGCTCCACAGCTGATCCCCTTGGTTCCACGCCGCGGCGTCCACCTGGACCTGTAGTGGATGCTCGAAGAGGTCGTCCTCGATAAGCTCCAACCGGCGGACGATGTCCCGGATCGCCTCCGCCGCGACACCCCGATCGGTCTCGACCTGGGGGTTCCTCTGGCGCGCGTCGTAGTCGATACGGCCGCCCTCCAAACCGCCGAGGAAACAGCGGTAGCAGTCGAGAACGTGCCGCATGTGGGCTCCGGCGCTCGACTGGCCGCAGGGCCCGCGGGAACCGTAGATCCCGTCGTCCAGGTCGCCTAGGAGCCGAAGGCCCTGCCCGAGGAAAAAGATGTTCTGGTGCGCGATGCTCAAGGGGTTCTCCGGGCTCGTACGATCGTCTGAAGCTCCGGCGAGCCTCAGCCGAAGAAAGTCCTCACCCGCCGCTCGTCCAGGGCGGCGACGTCGAAGAGGACGAGGAAGTCGATGGTCTTGAATTCACGGTCGATGGCGGGGGGGCCGCAGACCTTGGCGCCGTGCCGAAGGTAGATACGGAACAGGTGGGGGATCTGGACCTCGATTTCCGGTAACGGAGCCTCGCTCACGCATTCCAGCCCGGGCAAAGGAGGACAGCGCAGGTTGGGATGCAGGTGGCCCCGGGACTCGAGGTAGCGGAGCACCACCAGACCGTCCACCGGGTCCTGGCTGGTGAGGGAGCAGCAGCCGAAGAGGTACCGGAGCCGGTTGCTGGACATGTACATGGCGAGTCCGCGCCAGAGCAGGAAGAGCACCTGGCTATTGCGATGGCTCGGCGCGACGCAGGCGCGGCCCACTTCCACGGAGCTCTCCAGGATCTCGTCGGGAAGGTCCGAAAGGTCGAACTCCCCTGAGGAGTAGAGGCCGAAATGGCGGCCGGCCATCGCGGCGGTCTGGACCCGGTAGGTGCCGACGATTCGACCGTCTCGATGGTCGAGGACGATCAGGTGATGGCACACCGCGTCGAATCGATCCTGGTCGCGGCCGCTGGCCCAGGATGCCTCGAGGCCCTCCCCCAGCTCGACGTTGAAGACCTCGAAGCGAAGCCTCAGCACCTCGTCCAGCTCTTCGGCGGATAGCGCGAAGCGAACCTCGTAGGCGCCTTCCCGGAGCACGTCGCGGGGTAGGCACTCCGTGGCTACAGGGTACACGAGGGCGGCGTCTGCCATGGGATCGAACACGCTGCTGTCCAGGGCTCGGGGCTGGGTGTGGAAGGTCTCCGATCGGCCCCGTGGGTCGGGGGACCGGGGGTCATATTCCTTCGCCACCGTGGCGGCGAAGGAGGATCCGACGCCTTCAGTTTACAACAATCGTTTGAAGGATGTGGGTTCTGCTCGGAGCACCCACAGGTCATCCATACGCACCACCTCACCGGGTATTTCGACCGGCTCGGCGACAAAATCCAGAACCTCTTTGCCGAGGGCCCGTCCGTCTTCCCCCACCAGGAGGAGGTGGTGTAGGTCGTCGTCCCCCCGTCTGACCACCACGATCGGCGGGATTCCGCCGCGGATGCACAGGCTCGCGCAGGCCCGATGGGGTTTCCAGGTGGAGGGCTTCATGACCCCGAGGTAGCACTTGCTGTCGACGATCTCGCCGCGGACGGTCCGTCGACCGAGGGATTCCACCCGCGGTTGCGGCCCCTGCGCCGGGCCGAGGTCCTCGGCGGTCCCGGCCACCACCTCCAGCATGGTCTGGTCGTCGCGGTAGACGAGGGTCCCTTCGAGTCGGGCCCGTCTGCCGTCGAGGTCCGCCACCTCGGCGTCAGCGCCGTGCTTGAACTCGGCCACGAGGTAGTAGCTGGAGGCGCCGCCCCCCTGCCCGGGGGCGTCCACCACCAGCCGTGGGTAGGGTTCGAGGCGGATCACCCCTTCGAAGGACCGGGGGGAACCGAACTCGAAGAACGCGACGTCGAAGGGACGCTGGCCGAGCACCAGGGCAGCCGCGACGCCGGCGGCCAGCGCGACGACGGCGAACACCCAGCGGCGGGTATGCCTCGCGACCCCCGTCGGGGCTTCCGGCAGGTAGCCGACGTAGAACTCGTCTCGCTCAATGCGGGGATCAGCCATGGTGCGCCTCCTGCGCCGTTGCGCCCGTTCCGTCGATCGAGGCCGGGGGGACCTCCGTGCCCGGCGGCAGTGGCCTCGGGTCCACCCAGACCCGCCCGTCCTGGACTCTCACCCGGAAGGTCGGCACCGTTTCGGTGAACGGGGGCGGCGACGCTCCGTCGTGGGGGCGGTACTGGTAGCCGTGCCAGGGGCACACGACGCAGCCGTCGACGATCTTGCCCTCGCCGAGGGGACCATTCTGGTGTTTGCAGACACTCGACAGGGCCGAGACCTTGCCGTCGTAGCGGAAGATGGCGACCCTTTCGCCGGCCAGGAACAGGGTGCGGGCCCGGTTCTCGGGAATATCCGCCACGTTGCCGACGTCCACGAAACCGTCCTCGGCTGGACCCTTGGCTTCGGCGTCGGCCCCGGCCTCGCGGCGGGCGGCCACCAGATGGAGGCCGACGACCCAGAGGAAGCCGAGGGCCAGGGTCACCGTGAGGATGGGGTGGGTCTCGTACTGCAGCACCCCCAGGACGACGTGCATTAACACCAGGGCATAGGCGACGTAGACCAGCATGTGGAGGGCCTTCCACACCGGGGCGGTGAGGTTGGCGAGCCAGAAGTCGTGGCTGGTGGCGGCCATCAGGAAGAGGATCCCAAGGGCCCCGAGGCCGAGGGGTTGGAAGGGGAATTGGGACAGGCTGGAGTACCGGTCGTTCCCCACCAGCACGTTGACCAGGGGGTTGAGATCCCCGAAACCGTGGAACTGCAGCAGTGAAAAGGCGCCGTGGGCGAAGGCGATCACGAACATGGTGACGCCGAGGTGGCGGCGGTTGTAGAGCAGCGGCAGGAAACGGGGGTCCAGGCGGCAGAGGGGGCCGATCGAGAGGACGACGTGGAGGAGCAGGAGCGCCAGGGTGCCGAGCCCTCGGATGAGCAGCGTCTCCGCCGTGGCGTCGGGGTGGAGGGTGGCCCCCAGGCCTACGAAGACGCCCAGGTAGAGGACGATGCCGCCCGCCAACACCAGATCGTAGATCCGCTTCTGGCGATTCCAGCCGACGGCCTGGTATGACACGCTCACGGCGCACCCCCAGGGGTCTGGGCCGCGCGGGGGAGGTCCAGGGCGAGGACTTCCTCCTGGT
Organism: Acidobacteriota bacterium; assembly: GCA_038748685.1. Classification (GTDB taxonomy): domain Bacteria; phylum Acidobacteriota; class Thermoanaerobaculia; order Multivoradales; family J023; genus JAUIJL01. Next base: position 9,864 of record JBCDIS010000172.1, read on the forward strand.
GCGCCAGACTGTAGAGCAGCAGAGCACCACCGCCGTCGGCGCCCTCCACGGGCAGCGTCCAGAGATTGGGCCGGGAGGCGGTGACCGGACCCAGCAGCCAGGCGTTCTCTACCGTCGCGCCGTCGCTGTCGGCGTCGGTCCAGTAGGCGAGCACGTCCGGGGACCGGAGGGGTGCTCCGAGGACCAGCTCCAGCACGCCGCCGGAGCGCAGGCGGAGCGCCTCGGCGCCGGTGAATGGCTCCTGCAGCTCGACCCGCACCTCGCCCCCTGGCCCCGGTGGGCTCTGAAGGGGTTCCCCCTGGGGAACCGGCGGACGGGCGCTCAAGGCCAGGGCGGAGAGCACGGGGACCGCCACCGCGACGGCGACGAGGAATCTGCGGTGGCGACGGCGCAGGGGGGCGATCATCGGCAGCCCCCCGCGGCCCGCCGATGGGCGTTGCACTCCACCGGCGGCTCCCCGTCCCCCTTCAGCCAGCGGCGCAGCAGCAGGGGCCAGAGGGCGGCGGCCCCGGGGAGGATCAGGAGCCTGAAGCCCCAGGTCCCGCCGCGGGCGACGGGATCGACGCGGCCGGCGCCTCGGATCGCGAAGGCGACGGCGAACACCGCGCCGACGGCGGCGTAGATCAGGAAGAGGTTGACCAGCCAGGTGGCCACGGTGATCGACATGGGTGTCTCCCGGGTCGTCTTGTTGTCGGCTCGGAGGGTTGGGCAACTTCCAGTCTACAACCCTGGGGGTGCGGGCCCTTCGGCGGGCGGTTTAGGTAGGGTTACGACCTGCGGACCGACGGCGGATTCCAATCGTCGGCAAACCCCGTGGCCTTGGTCGGGGAGACATCCAGAGCCGGTGCGGGGGCCGTAGGGAGGCGGAGGAAAGCCCACCCGGCGCCGGGCCGCCGCGATGTCATTTCGTACCCTGGTTTGCCTTCCCCGGACCTCGGGCCCCGTGTCACGATGGGCGCAACGATCCGCGAGAACCGAATGCATCAGCCTGAACGCAACGTGTCAGAAAAGACAGCCGAGTTCCACGGCACGGAGATCGACGAAGCCGCGCTGGTGGCCGGCCTGCGGCGCCAGGATCCGCGGGCCTACGAGCAGCTGATCCAAGAGTATGGCGGCCGACTCCTCCAGGTGGCCCGCCGATTCCTAGGGGAAGAGGAGGCGCGGGACGCGGTGCAGGAGGGGCTCGTCTCCGCCTTCAAGTCCATCGATCGGTTCGACGCCAAGGCCAAGGTCTCCACCTGGCTGCACCGCATCGTCGTCAATGCTGCCCTCATGCGCCTGCGGAAGAAGAGCCGGCAGATGGAGGAGTCCCTGGAACCGCTGCTCCCGACCTATCTTGAAGACGGGCATATGGCGGAACAGGGCTCGGCGTGGCCGGAAACGCCGGAGCAGATGCTGGGGCGCTCGGAGGTCCGTGAGCGCGTGCGCCGGGGCATCGAGCAACTGCCGGAGTCGTACCGCTCGGTGATCCTGCTGCGGGACATCGAAGGGCTCTCGGGCCAAGAGGCCGCGGAGGCCCTGGGGCTCAGCGTGACCGCCACCAAAGTTCGGCTCCACCGGGCCCGGCAGGCGCTGCGGAAGATCCTGGATCCGTATGTGCGGGGTGAGGCGTGAAACCTCTGACTCGATCCGAGCATCCAAGGGGCGACGCGAAGACGGAGATTCCGGAGGTGTTGCGATGGCCCACGACATGACCTGCAAAGACTTCGTCGATCAACTGATCGACTTCATCGAAGGGGGTCTGGCCGAGGACGCCTGTCGCCTGATGCGTGAGCACCAGGAACTGTGCCCGCCGTGCCTCGACTACGCCGAAAGCTATCGGGCGACCGCGGCCCTGGCCGCCGGTGCCTACGTGGAGCAGGAAGCCCCGGCCCTGCCGGAGGACTTTGCGGCCAAGCTCCTGAAGGCTTGCTGCGAAGGGGTCGCGGAAGGTTCGAAGTCCGACGAGGGAGGTGAGCCGTGAGACGGTATCTGGGGGCGACCCTCGCCGGCGCGGTGCTGCTGCTGGTCGTGGCTTCGTCAGCCGGTGCGGTGGACCCGGTCAACACAGGACGTTTCGGCGGCGTCGCGATTAAAGGCTACGACCCCGTGGCCTACTTTGAAGACGGCCGGCCGGTGAAGGGCGACAAGGCCATCAAACACACCTGGCGGGGGGCCGAGTGGCGTTTCGCCAGTGAGGAGAACCGGGACCGATTCGCCGCGGACCCGGAGGCCTACGCCCCCCAATACGGCGGCTACTGCGCGTGGGCGGTGGCCCAGGGGAAGACCGCCGGCATCGACCCCAAAGCCTGGGCGGTGGTGGACAGCAAGCTCTACCTGAACTACTCGAAATCGATCCAGAAGCGCTGGGAGGGCGACGTGGAAGGCCACATCCGCGACGCCGACGCCAACTGGCCCGAGCTGGTGGACGACTGAGACGCCGACCCGTCTTAGACGCCGACCGGACGGCATCTCGAACCCTGAGAAACGAAAAAGCCCGGCGAAGCCATCGCCGGGCTTTTTCGACATGCAGGCGGAACGGGAATCGAGATCAGTCGATCGAGAAGCTCAGCAGCTCCACCGGGATCACGCCGACGTTGGAGTCTCCGGGGGAGTCGGTGCCGTCGTCGGTGGCGAACGCGCCGATGATCCAGGGGCCGCTGCCGTCGGGGTCGCGGCCGACGTGGCCGGGGACGAAGGAACCGTCGGGACCGACGATGGCCACTCCGAGGTTACCGTAGTGGCACTCGGTGCCCGACGGGGGGTTCGCCTCTTCGATCAGGGCCAGGCCGTCAACGACGGTGGTCCAGGGGGTGGAGTCGAGGACGCAGTCGTCGTTGGTGTCGAGGTCGTCGCCGTTGCTACCGGTGAAACCGGTGACCAAGAGGTGGGTGACGTTGTCGCCGTTCTCGAAGTTCAGGGTCGTGGTGAGGTCCGGCATGGCGATGGCCATCGACGCCTCGCCGGCGAGGAAGATGCCGTCGGCGGGGATCGATGAACCCGTGAGGTCCACCACCGCCTCGATCGTTCCGTCGCCCCCGCCCCCGTCACCGATGACCAGGTAGGTCAGCCCGTTGAGGGAGGCGCTCGCGGCCCCGACGAGCTCGAAGTACTCGTCGTTGTCGGTGCTGGGCTGGTCGATGCGTACCTCGTTGATCGTGATCGTCCCGGCGAAGGCCGATCCGGCGAGGAGAAGGATGGCGGCGAGGGCGACGCCGGGGACGTGCAGATGCTTCATGGCTCGAGGCTCCTTGGGCTGGTTCCGCGGCGGGTTGGGCGTTGTCCGTAGATCGGACAGCTCCGCCGGCTCAAAACTGAAAGTCGATGGAGAAAACCTAGCATAGAGAAGGCCGCCGGAGATAAAGACACCGCAAATCCCGTTCCCCGCCCGTCGGCCCGGGATCTGCTAACCTCCAGGGCCCCCCGGGGCTTCGCGGTTCGACAGGCCCCCGCCACACCTTCGATGCAAACCCAGAGATTCCCATGAGCGACCTTCGCAAGGCGATCGCCCGCCGGCGCACCTTCGCCATCATTTCCCATCCCGACGCCGGCAAGACCACCCTCACCGAGAAGCTGCTGCTCTACGGCGGGGCGATCCAGATGGCGGGGGCCGTCAAGGCACGCGGTGAGCGCCGTCGGGCCCGCTCCGACTGGATGAAGGTGGAGCGGGAGCGGGGAATCTCCGTGACCTCGTCGGTGATGACCTTCGATTACGGAGGCTGCACCTTCAACCTGCTCGACACCCCGGGCCACGAAGACTTCAGCGAAGACACCTATCGCACCCTCACCGCCGTCGACTCCGCGGTCATGGTGCTGGACGCCGCCAAGGGCATCGAGGCCCAGACCCGAAAGCTCTTCGAAGTCTGCCGCCTCCGGGACATGCCAATCGTCACCTTCGTCAACAAGCTGGACCGCGAGGCCCGGGATCCGTTCGAGATCCTCGACGAAGTGGAGCAGGACCTGCAGATCGAGGTGACCCCCGGCAGCTGGCCCATCGGCATGGGCCAGAGCTTCCGCGGCTGCTACGACCTTCTGCACGACCAGCTCGTGCTGCTGGACCGCGGGCAGAAGAACACCAAAGTCGACGGCGTGGTCTGCGACGGCCTCGACGACCCCAAGCTCGACCAGCTCCTCGACGCCAGTCAGGTTTCGAAGCTGCGGGACGAAGTGGAGATGGCCCGGGGTCTGTGCCCGGAGATGTCCCGGGAGACCTACCTCGAAGGCAACATGACGCCCTTCTACTTCGGTTCGGCGCTCCATAACTTTGGCGTCTCGACCCTGCTGGACGCGCTGGTGGAGCACGCCCCTCCCCCCCGCCCCCAGCCGACGGCGGAGCGGGAGGTGGAGCCGGAGGAAGACAAGGTCTCGGGCTTCGTCTTCAAGATCCAGGCGAACATGGACCCCAAGCACCGGGACCGCATCGCTTTCATGCGGCTCTGCTCAGGCCATTTCAAGCGGGGCATGAAGCTTGCCCACGTGCGCAGCGGCAAGCAGATCACCATGCACA
>JBCDIS010000173.1:0-14319 GCA_038748685.1 Acidobacteriota bacterium
AGAGCCTGCTGCGGTTGGCCAAGATCCACACCGAGCAGGGACGCCGCGCCGACGCCGCCGCCGAGCTGGAGCTCGGCCCGGTCGTCGACGCCGCTGGCCAGAAGCTCCGGCAGGTCCGCGTCCTGGGCCAGATCGATGGCCCGCTCCAGCTCGGCGGCGGCGTCGGCGCGGCGTCCCTGCTCGGTGTGGATCTTGGCCAACCGCAGCAGGCTCTCGACATGGGGACCACTGCGTTCTCCGAGCAGGCGACGGCTCGTCCCCTGCGCTTTCAGGGCCAGCCCCTCCGCTGAATCCAGTTCCCCCCGCAGCTCCTCCACCTCCGCCAGCTCCAGCAGCACCGCTACCACCTCGGGATGGTTTTCACCGTGCCGGCGGAGGCGTTGATCCAGAACGTCCCGCAGCAGCGCCTCCGCTTCGTCGTAGAGCCCGAGGTTCTTGTACGAACGGGCCATGGGTTCCTTGAGGTCCGCCCGCAGGTCGGGTTGTGACCCCAGCTCCGCGTCGATCTGCTCCACCCCCCGATCGAGCACCTCACGGGCCGTGATGCTCTCCCCCAGGGCGCGGGTCGGGTCCGAGACCTCGAAGACGTCCTCCAAAAAGCCCGACGCCGCCTCCGCCCGCCGAATCTGTCGCTCCAGCTCGATGCGGCCGATCTGCAGGGAGACGCCCCAACCGACGAGGAACACTACGGCGAGGGTCGAGGTGGCGACGGCGAGGGTCCGGCGGCGAAGGAACTTGCCCGCGCGATAGCCCAGGGTATCGGGACGGGCGGCCACCGGCCGGTCCGTCAGATGCCACTCCAGGTCCTGGGCGAGCTCGGAAACCGACGGATAGCGCCGATCCGGCTCAGGATGCAGGGCTCTGCGTACGACGTTGTCGAGATCCCCAGCCAGGCTACGGGCCAGCCGCGGAGGATCCAGCCCCCGGGCACGCGCCGCCGCCGCCGGGTCGAAGGTCGAGGTGGAGACCCGCACCAGGGTCGACGGCCGCGCCGCTTCGGACCCGGCGGAGTCCCGCGGATCGGCGGCACCGAAGTCGGGCCCCCTGCCGCAGAGGAGCAGGTGAAGGACCACACCCAGGGAGTAGACATCGCTGGCGGTGGAGATCGTCTCCCCCCGCAGCTGCTCCGGGCTGGCGTATTCCGGTGTCAGGGGTGCCGGGCCTTCGCGGGTGGCCGCCACCGACTCCGGAAACCCTTCGGGGTCGAGTAGCTTGGCTACGCCGAAGTCCAGCAGCTTGGGCTCCCCCGCCACGCTGACGAGGATGTTGGCGGGCTTCAAATCCCGATGGACCACCAGCTTCCGGTGGGCCGATTGGACGGCGGCGCATACTTTGCCGAACAGCCGAAGCCGGTCTTCCACCGACAGCCGCCGATCGTCGCAGTAGCGATCCACGGGCTCCCCGTCGACGTGCTCCATCACCAGATAGGGGCGACCGTCCCGGGTGCTGCCGCCGTCCAGCAGCTTGGCGATGTTCGGATGATCGAGGCTCGCCAAGATCTGACGTTCCCGCCGAAATCGGCGAACCAGGTCCTCGGTGTCGAGCCCCTTCCGCAGGACCTTGATCGCCACTTCCTGCCGGTAGGCGTCGTCGGCCCGGACCCCGAGGTAGACCGTCCCCATACCGCCCCTGCCGATGCGCCGAAGGCAGTCGTAGACCCCCAGCCGACCGGGCAGATCTCCGCCCCCGCCGTCCTCCGGCGCTTCCATCCCCCCCTCGCCGAGGTGAATCAGGGGGTGGTCCATCGGGCCGCCGCCAGCGCCGTGCTCCGCCAGCATCGACGTCACCAGGATCCTCGCCTCGGCATCGTCTCCGCACCGCTCCTCCACGAAGGCGGGCCGCGCCTTCGGTGGGAGCTCCAGCGCATCGTCGAAAAGTTGGCGCACGAAGCGCCAGCGCTCTGGGGTCATGGATCTGGAATGGGTTGCTCGCGCAGGGTCTCTCCCTTGTACCGAGGGGTGAGCCGGCGGATCCGCCGGCGGAGGAAGGCGAAGTGCCGCCGAGGAAGGTCGACGCGGCCTACCGAGGTGCTCCTGATAGGGATTTCGGTCGACCTGCGCCTTAGGTCCTTAGAGTGTACTTCGAAGGAATTGGATCCCAACAAGGAGCCACGAATGACGTCCCTCTCACCCCGTTTCTTTCCTACGGCCCTGCCCCTCGGGGCCTTCATCCTGGTCGCCGCCGCGGCCTCGGGTTCGGCGAGCCCCACGGTATCGCTGACGGTCCATCCGGCCCAGCCCGAGACCCATGTCAACTGGGCGTCGCTGGGTTTCGATCCCGCACGCCACGCCGCGGTGACGATCGCCGGACCGCCCCTCCACGGCACCGTGGAGGTCCAGCAGGGCCTTGTCACCTACCGGCCCGAACCGGGCTTCTGGTCCCTGGGGACCGACACCTACAACTATGGCTTACAGCCGATCTCGGGCCGGGAGAAGGTAATCACGGGCATGGTGACCCTCATCGCCCAGAAGCACTCCGGTACGAGCACGTTGTTGGAGGGCTTCGAAGGAGGGCAACTCCCCGTCACCGGCGCCGTCCAGGACCCCGGCCAGCGGCTCCGGGTGGCCAGTGAGGGTGCCATCGCCGGGGCCTACGGGGTCGTCGTCGAGGGCGTCCCCCCTGGGTCCGCCGCGTACATTTCGTATGACGTTTCGGTGCCCCCCAACGGCGGCAACCAAGGATCGCAGATACGCATGGGGATCGATCCACCGCCCATAGGGACCGGCTCCGGCGGAGGACGTGGAGCCGGCAGAGGCCTCACCACCGGGGCCGTCAGCCCTTCCCAGGCCATCATCCTCGGCGCCTTCACCGCCGAGGACGAGCCGATCTTCCAAGTCAGCTTCCGCACGGGGGAACAGGGTGCCGACCTACGCCTGGAGCTCTTCGAAGAAGGGAACGTGGCGTCGACGACCCCGTGGCGGAGCATCGACGAGTTCGCCCAGGAGATCGTCATCAACTGGTGGAAACAGGGTCAAGCCGAGGCCCGGCTCATGTTCTGGGTCGACGACCTCTACGTGGCGCAGCTCCCGTGGACTCTCCAAGCGTCCCTCACCGACGAGATCACCTACCGCTTCGGTATCCTGCAATCGATCGGTCCGGCGCCTATGGGCCTCACCTTCGACGAGCTGTGGATCGAGGACGGCGTCGCCGCCCCGTACCTCGCCGTCGACCGTTCCGACACCTTCGAAGACACCCTCACGACTTGGGATCTGATCGATTCCGGCGACGACATCGCCCTGACCCTCCAGGCCGCCCTCACCGGCCTCTCGGGCATGGAGCGCCGGTTCGGCCCCGGCCGCGGGGTTGACGCCGCGGTTGTCGACCTCAGTCCCGCAGGGACCCCCACCCAGTCGTTCCGATTTCGCATCGACCCCTCCCAGGTCCTGCTCTCGAACGACGTCGTCCAGATCTTCGGCGGCACGGCGGACCCTTCCTACGTCACCGTCGCCGGCGACAGCGGCGAAACCCTGCGGGTCTGGCTCCGGGAGAGTCTTTGGGGTGTGGGCTACGAGATCCTTGCCGAGGCGAAGGATTCGGGGACGTCTTGGGGGGGGACGGGCTGGATCCCGATTCCATCAGGGGAACAGCTCGTCGAGTTGGTATGGCGTGCCGCCAACACCCCCGACACCTACGATGGACACCTCCGCCTGTGGCTCGACGGTCATCTGGCGGCGAGGGTCGAGGGGCTCGGCAACGCCGGCGCGACGGTCGACGCCGCCCGTCTGGGTGGCCTAGGGGCGGACCCGTGGTCCACCGGCGGCCAGCTCTTCTTCGACGACTACCTGGCATGGCGGCGTCTGCCTTGAACGGGGGCCGGAGTGCCGACCCCGTCCGGGCACAGACCCTGACCCTCTACGATCTTCGGGACGCCTATCACCGCCGACGCGCCCCCGATATCGATCATCTGCCGGCGGACGTCGCAGGACTCGTGCGGTGCATCCACCGACACCTGTTCGAACCGACCACCAACGTCGCTTCCGTGAAGGCCCGCTGCGGAATACGGCGTCACAGCATCGGCGGACGATTTCGAGCCGCGGTAGGGCGCGGCATGCGGGACCACATCGAGGATCGGCGGCTCGGCGCCGCTGCCTTCCTGCTCCGGGAGACCTCGGCGGAGGTGTGCGACATCGCCCTCGCGGTGGGCTACGAGCACGAGGAGACCTTCTACCGCGCCTTCCGTCGGCGCCGGGGCCTCACCCCGTCGGCCTATCGCCGGGACCAAGGACGCCCTGTGGTCCCCCAACGTCAGGGCTCGACGGTCCCGGGGAAGAAGTGTCAGGAACGAAGATCAGTAAGGTTTTAACCCTCTAGACCTAGTCTCTTTCCAGTCGCCGATGGCCTTCTTTACTCGAGAAGGCCTCCACCAACGGCTGGAAAGGAGGTCCTTCGATACCGGACCCAAGGAATTGCCCCATGAAGCGCTGCAGATACCGGCGCGGGGACCCAAGACTTGCCAACCCAAGAAAGGAACCCATCATGAAGATTTCATCCCAAGCCCTACCCACCGCCATCCTTGCCGTTGCCTTGGTGGCCGTCTGCGCCACGCCGGCGGCCGCCCAGGACTGCCTCGGCATGAGCCCGACGATCACCGGCACCACTGGAAACGACGTCATCACCGGCACCGCCGGCAACGACATCATCTCCGCCCGCAGCGGCGACGATGTGGTCAACGGCCTCGGCGGCCGCGACGTCATCTGCGGCCAAGGTGGTAACGACACCCTCCGCGGAGGGGATCAGCAGGACACCCTGTCCGGCGGTTCCGGTAACGACACCCTCTACGGCGACGCCCAGAACGACAACATCCGCGGCAATAGCGGCGACGACGACATCTACGGCGGCTTCGGTGCCGACCTCCTGGACGGTGACAATGACAACGACGAGCTCTGGGGCGAGGGCAACGGAGACACCCTCTACGGGAACTCCGGCAACGACATCCTGCGGGGCGGTGGCGGGGATGACACCGGCTACGGCGACGACGGCAACGACCTGATGTTCGGCGGAGACGGAAACGACACGTTCTACGGGGGCAACGGAAACGACTCCCTGATCGGCGACGGGGGCAATGATCGCCTCTTCGGCCAGGACGGCACCGACACCCTGAACGGCGGTGCGGGTTTTGACACCCTCGGCGGTGGAACGGGCTTCGACTTCTGCTTCCAGGGCGAATCCCTCAGCAGCTGCGAGTGCACCGACTTCCTGACCTGCTGAGTCCGCGGGTCGGGGCGCGCCCTTCTTCGGGTGCCCCCGGCCCTCTTCCTTTCTTTCCGTCCCTCCTCCCCCACGCCTCACACCCCGGCCGATCCCCAGGAGACTCCGATGCGCCCCCAGCCTGGACGAGCCGTCCTCCCTCTCCTCGTCGCCCCTCTCCTCGTGGCCCATTTCTTGATTGGCTTCACCCAACCGTTAGGGGCCAATGAGCAGCCTTCAGACGCTGCGGACGGCAAACTGACCATCGACGCACTCTGGGTCGGCGGTCTCCTCGTCGACGCCGGAGGCGATCCCGTAGACGGCGGGAGGGTCGAGCTGTTTCCCCTCCGCGACAGCTACCGCGCCTCCGTCGCGCTGCTCACCGAGGGTCCTCCGTCGCCGGTGGCCCACGCCTTCAGCGACGCCGTGGGGCGCTACCGAGTCCGAGCACCGAGCCCGGGGATCTACAGGCTGGTGGCGCGTGCCGACGGCCTGGTTCCCATGCAGCGGCGTCCCCTCGTCTTGACCCGGTCCACCCTGGCCGGCGGGCTGGAGCTGGCGCCGGTACGTCTGCTGCCGGACGCGGGCCTCGAACTGCTGATCCAAACCCCCGACGGCGAGCCCGCCCCCCACGCCTGGGCCGTCGCACTGCCCAACCTCTCCAGCCCTTGGGTCACCGCCCACTGGGCTCCGCAAGCAACCCGGGGCTGGCGCCCCCACCCCCGTTTCGGCCAGGCCGGCGCCGACGGTCGTGCAAGGCTCCCCAGGGCTGAGGGCGAGCCCCTCGATCTCCACGCCCCCCAAACCGCCCCCAAACTTGCGGTCACGGAGGCGGTGGACATCGCCCTCAGCGCCGTCGAAGCACGCACCGTCACTGTCGTCGGCACAGACGGTACCGCGCTACGAAACATGGTCGCTCTACAGGGACAGCGCCCCTGGCCTACGGGCCTCACCGACGCCGACGGCGTCCTCGAACTGTTGACCCAGGGGGTGGAAACCGTCCCCCTGACCCTTCTGGCCGCCGACGGTCGACGGCTCGACACGGCCGTCGGATTGGATCCACCGGAGACGTTGGAGGTCCCGCCACCGTGGTCGGCGCCGGGCCGGTTGGTGGACGCCGGTACCGGGGAACCCATCCCGCAGGGTCTGATCTGGCGTCTCGACGATCCGGGGCGGTACGCCGAGTCGGATCCGGCTGGCAACTTCCTCCTCACCGGCATCGGCGAGGCCGCGGCCTTCCAGGCGGAGGCCGCCGGCTATGTGCCGCGCCGATTCGAGCTGCGAAGTTCGTCCGAGGCTCCAAGGACCATGGACATTCCCCTCACCCCCGCCGTCTCGGTGCGCGGCCGGGTCACGACCCCCGCCGGCGCCCCCGTGGGCCGGGTCCACCTCGAAGCCCTCGCCCCTCGGGACCATGAGCGGCCCTTCCACCAGGCGGACCGTATCGATCGTCGGGCCGCCTCCGCTAGCGACGGCCGCTTCGAGCTGGGGCCGCTGGAGCCCGGGGTGACCTATCACCTGAGGTCCTCCCGCTCGGGGTTCGCGTCCGACGTCGTCCTCTTCACGGCCCCCCATTCCCCTTCGGCGCCGACATGGCTCGGGGTGGTCCTGCGCCCCCGGGTGGATGCCTTCGGCTGGGTGGTGGACAGCTCGGATCATCCCCTCCCCGAAGCTCAGATCGAGCTCCGGCAGGCCGGCGGGGACCGGGTGGCTGCGGCAGGCAAGGGCGGAGATGACGGGGGCTTCGAGCTGCAGGGGGTCCCGGAAGGGACCTTCGACCTGGTGGTCACCAGACGCGGATTCGCGCCGACCACCGTCCGCGGCCTCGCGGTGACGGCGGGCGATGGGCCCGTGGACCTCGGGACCGTCGCCCTGCGCCCCGGGGCGACGATCGCCGGACGGGTGGAGGATCGCTCCGGCACCCCCGTCGCCGGGGCGAGGGTCTTCGCGGTCCCTCCGGAAGCGCCGCACCCCGACGACGACCGTCTCGCCGCCCTCCCCGACGACCAAGGCGCCCGCTCTGGACCGGACGGCCGGTTTCTCGTCGAGGACCTTTCCCCAGGGGAGCCGGTGGACCTCAGGGTCCTGGGGCCCTCCCACATCCCCACCTGGGTCCGTCGGGTCGAATCCAGCCGAGGGAACGTCCCGGGGGATTCCGGGATCCGGATCGTCCTCGAAACCGCCCATCCCCTAGGGGGTCAAGTCTTGGGGCCGGACGGCCAGGGGCTCGTGGGCGCCCTGGTCGCCGTGACGTCCCAAGACATCCTCCCGGGTTCCGGCGGGCGTTTAAGAGGGGGCCGGTCGGTAGGACGGGAGACCCTGACCGGCGAAGACGGCCGCTTCGAGCTGCAGGGGATCCCCGCCGGCGACGCCCTGGTGCGGGTGGAGGCGGACGGACACGTCCCCATCGAGGCCCTGCCCCTGACCGTCCGCGCCGGCGAACGGCCTCCTCTGGAGCTCACCCTAGAGCTGGGCGCCACCGTCGTCGGGCGGGTCACGTCGGCGGGCCTCCCGGTCCCAGGGGCCCGCATCGAGGGCGCCGGCGTCACCACCATCGCCGACGAAGACGGTGACTACAGGCTCGCCGGGGTCTACCCCGGCGACGTCGAGATCGACGCCGTCCACCCGGACCACCCGCCGGTGACGGAACATCTCACCGTCGAGGACGGAGTCTCGCGCCTCGACTTCGAGCTCGAAGCGGGAACCCCGGTGGAAGGGAGCGTGACCGATGCGGACGGCCTACCCGTGGCCGGGGCCCAGGTTCGCTTGTCCGGGCACCGGGATGGCCGGCCCCTGGACTACCGAGCCACCACCGCCGCCGATGGCGCCTTCCGACTCCCCACCGTCGCCCCCGGTCGATACGCCGTGCAGGCGAGGCAAGGAGGGTTCGCCGAGTTGAACCCGGCGCCCCACCTCGAAGTCGCCCGGGATCCGGTGTCGGATCTCCACCTGGTGTTGGTGCGGGGCACCACCGTCAGCGGCAGGGTCTTGGGTCTCGATTTCGACCAGCGAGCCCGGGTGCGGGTGGAGGCCCGAGGACCGGGGGGCCTAGGGGTCGAGGGGCAAGCAGACTACTCCGGACGCTTCCGAATCGACGGGCTCGACAACGGCCGATGGCGCTTGACGGCCTACGTCGACGACGGACGCCGGCAGACCGAACGCTGGGTGGACATCGACCACCGGGTTCCCGAGCTAGAGGTCGACCTCGAATTCGACCCCGGATTCACGGTCACCGGAACGGTCCTCTTCGGCGGCAAACCCCTGCCCGAATCCCGGGTTTCCCTAGCCGGTCTCGACATCGATCAGGAACGATCCGTCACCACGGATCACGCCGGGACCTTCCGTATCGACGACCTGCCGCCGGGCGGCTACCGGCTCGGGGTCGCAAACGCCGCCGAGCTGCTGGTGCACAACCGGAAGCTCCGGATCGAGGCCCACCGTCACCTGAACCTCGACCTCGGCGGGGCGGAGGTTTCCGGGCGGGTGCGGGCCGGTGGCCGTGGGCTGGCGGGGGCCCTGGTGATCCTCGAAGGGCGACCCGAAGGTGACGACGCCGTCCCCTTCCTCGTGACCGGCGACACCGCTTCTGACGGCACCTTCCACCTCCCCAGGGTGCCCTCAGGCAGCTTCCGGCTGACCGCCCGAAGCGACGGATACGGACAGGCGGAGACCGAGCTGCGGGTGAAGCCGGGGGAGGCACAGACCCTCCTCGATCTCGAGCTCGAGCCCACGCCGGGTCTCGTGATCGAGGTCACCCTCGCCGGCGGCGCCCCTCCCCAGGCGGTTCACCTCCACGTCGCCGACTCCGCCGGACGCCCGATCCTCGGCGAGTCGCGACGGCCAGGCGCCGACGGGCGCGTTCATTTCCCCACCGTCCCCCCGGGTACCTGGCGCATCGGGATCGGTGCCCCGGGGGCCGCGTCGGCCTGGGCCGAGGTGAGCCTCCCTGATCAGCCCCTCGTCATGACCCTTCCCCCCGCTGGCTCCTTGGAGGTCCAAGTGCCGGCCTTCACCGACGGTCCGCGCACCGCCGACGTCCGGCTCACGGACGGAGCCGGACGCGCCTTCCGCACCGTTGGGCCCGGCGGCCGAGTGCAGGATTCATGGAGGCTGCATGGAGGCTTGACCAGGATGGACGGCATCCCCGCGGGGACCTGGACGGCGTCGGTGACCGACCCGACCGGCCGGCCCCTTCGGCGGACCGTCGCCACCGCGGGCCAGGGTACGGTGAGCCTGTCGCTGGAGTAGTCCCTAGCGACTCTGCGGGGTTGGGAAAGCCCAGGTCCCAGCTCGTTTGGCCCGTCCCGGAGGCCGACAGCGCGTACAATAGGGGTGAATTGGAACGGCGCCGCCGTCCTCCGCACCCACACCCCCATCCGCGCCTTCGGCGCTTGGAGATCTCGACGATGCGCTCCCTGGTCATGACCCTCATCGGCAAGGACCGTCCCGGCTTGGTGGGATCCCTGGCCGCGATCATCGAACGCCACGACGGAAACTGGGAAGAGAGCCGCATGGTTCGGCTGGCCGGCGAATTCGCTGGCCTGCTCCAACTGCGGGTCCCCGAGGACCGTGGCGCTGATCTCGAAGCCGCCCTCGGCGAAATCGAGGGCCTCACGGTCGCCCTGGCCAAGCCCCTGGACGAGGCTGCCGACGGCGACACCCATCTCCTGGAGCTGGACGTCGTCGGTCAGGATCACCCGGGCATCGTCCACAAGATCTCGACCGCTTTGGCGGCCCGGGAGATCAACGTGGAAGAGCTCGAGACGGAGGTGTTCAGCGCCGCCATGTCGGCGGAGCTGATGTTCCGCGCCCACGCGCGGCTGCGGGCCCCCAAGGGCCTGGCCCTCCACGACCTCGAGGCGGAGCTCGAAGGCATCGCCACCGATCTCATGGTCGAGGTCCGCCTCGACGAGTTGGACGCCTGATCCGTGACGGCCCTGGGCCCCGAAGGGGGTCCCCCGTCCGGGCCGTCGGAGGAGACGTTGGCCCGAGCCCTGGAGGACGTCGGCACGGGGCACCTGGTGGTGGTCACCGGAGCGGGCATCAGCATGGCCAGTGGCATCCCGACCTTCCGCGGTGACGACCCAGAAGCCGTCTGGCGTCACGAGGTCCTGGAAAAGGGCACCTACGACTTCTTCCGCCGGGACCCCGTCGCCAGCTGGTCCTGGTCCCTGAAGCTCTTCGACAAGATCCACGGCACCGCCCCCAATCCGGGCCACGACGCGGTCGCGGCCCTCGGCGCCTGGCACCGGGGCAGGGGTGGCACCTTCACCCTCGTGACCCAGAACATCGACGTCCTGCACGAGGCCGCCGGCAGCCGGGATCCCCTCAAGGTCCACGGCACCTACGACCGGGTCCGCTGCGGGTCCCCCCTCGGCTGCCCCGACGGCGCTCCAGACGGTTCCATCGCCGTCGACGAGGTCGACTTTCGCCCCTTCATCGAGGCTCCCGGCCAGGGCACCCTCCCCCGCTGCCAACTCTGCGGCGACCTGATCCGGCCCCACGTGCTGTGGTTCGACGAGTTCTACGCCGACCACGCCGACTACCGCTGGGACCGGGTCCAGGACGCCCACCACACCCTCGACGCGCTCCTCTTCGTGGGTACGTCCTTCGCGGTCGGGGTGACGGACCTATTCCTTCGGGCCGCGGCCCAGCGGCGCCCGCCCGCCTTCTCCATCGACCCGGCGGGGGTCGCCCCCCAACCGGGGGTCACCGCGCTCCAGGCACGGGCGGAGACGTTCCTGCCCCGGGTCTGCGGGCACCTCCGCATCGCGGCTTGACGGAGGGGTCGGGACGTGCGGAGAAGAGCCTTGATCGCCGCGTACTGTGATTGATCCATGTCCGAAGCTGTCGAACCCAAGAATTGCCTGGCCTGCGGCGAGAAGACCTCACCCCTCAGCGGCCCCCGCGGAATGTTCCCGATCTGTTCCACCTGCCTCCAGTCCTCGATCGACGCCACCCAACGACTGACGGAGGCGCCGACGGACTCCGGCATTGTGGGCCGCGTCACCTCCGGGGACCTTCTGGCGAATCGCTACCGGGTAGGGACCCAGCTTGGCAGGGGTGGCATGGGGGTGGTCTTCGAAGCCGAGGATCTCGTGCTCGGGGAACACGTCGCCTTGAAGATCGTCCGGGGTCAGGATCCCACCAGCAGGGAGGAGTCACGACTCCGAAGGGAGGTCCAGCTCGCCCGGAGGGTGACCCACGCCAACGTCTGCCGGATCTTCGATCTGATCCAACACCGCGACCCCGAGACGGGGGCCCTCCTCGATTTGATCAGCATGGAGCTGCTGGTGGGAGTGGACCTCGGCCGGTACTGTCGAAGCCGTCCAGATCGTCGGCTGCCCCTGTCCGAGGCGCTGCCGATCTTCAGGCAGATCGCCCGCGGCCTCAACGCCGCCCACAGGCAAGGGATCGTCCACCGGGACCTCAAACCCAGCAACGTCATGCTGACCCGGGAAGAGGAAGGCGTGCGTGCGGCCATCACAGACTTCGGCCTGGCCCATCGCATCGGTCCGGAAGGCCGGCTCGACGCCGCCCTCACCCAGGCCGGGAGGTTGATCGGCACCCCCGCCTACATGGCCCCGGAACAGGTGGCAGGGGATGCCACCTCCCCCGCGACGGACATCTACGGCTTCGGCGTCATGCTTCACGAGACCCTGGCGGGTCGTCTGCCGTTTTCCGCCGCCCAGTCCCCCCTACTCTTGGCAGTGCAGCGTCTGACCCACGAACCTACGTCTCTGACCAAGCATCGACCCGACCTCGACCCGCGGATCCATGGCCTGGTCGAACGGTGCCTGGCGCGGGAGCCGGCGGACCGATACGGCTCGGTCCATGAGATCCTGGAGGTTCTCGATCTCGGCGACGACGCTTGGGACGTCTATGGCAGGAAGGGAACAGCGGCGGCGTCCACGGTCCATGCTGCGGCGGGTCTCGGCGGGGACGGTGCCGAAGGGGCTCCACGGACTCTGGCTCCCGTCCCCGAGCCGGCCGACACCCGTCCCGCCTCCGCCTCGGCACCTGCGGTCCCAGAGGCGTCGACGACCGTACTCCCCTCCCCCTCCCCGCTATCCCCGACCCACTTGCCCGTCTCTTCCTGCCTTGGTTCCTCGGCGCTCGTTTCCTCCGGCGATCCAGAAACCCGCTCCGACGGTATAGCGCCCGTCGACCCCGTCGAAGACCGGGCCCATCCCGCCCCAATTGATGGACCCGGTCTCCCGACCCTGCCTCCTCGGAATCGGTGGACGCTGGCTTTGGGCGCCATCGCGACCTTGTTCATCACGGGCTGCGTCGTCGGGATCTTGGCCAATCGTTCGGCCACTTCGACCTCTGGCCCCGGCCCCGCCCCAACCACGGATGAAGTCGAGGCGGCCCTAGCCGAGGCGTCGGACCTTGCACGGGGGTTCCACCCGAGGTCCCTGAGAACCGGAGATGGGGCAACCCAACCGGCGGGTACCGACGTCGCCGTTCTGGCCCAGGCGGCCCGCCACCTCAGATCCTTCGACGGCGCTTCCGCCGAACGCCTGCTCGCCGACGCGTTGGAGCGGTACCCCAAAGACGCTGATCTCCTGACGGCCCGGGCCGAAGCCCTCTGGCGGCTCGGTCGGGAGGAGGAAGCGCTCACCGCCATCGAGGGAGCCTTTGACGCCGTCGAGTCCGGTGATCGCCACCGCTGGCTGCTCGTCCGGGGCTGGCGCCACGGGCTCCGCGGGGAATGGGATCAAGCACGGGACGCCTTCAAAAGCCTCTGGATCCTCGATCCCACCGACCTCGAGACCGGCCTCCGGATCGCCGAAGCCAACTGGTACTCCGGCCGGGTCGACCCGATGCCGGAGGTCTTCGACGCTCTTCGCCGCCTCGACGACGAGCGCGGTGGGGATCCGCGGATCCCCCTCTGGCAGAGCCGACATCTCAGCCGGATCGGAGAGTTCGAGGCGATGCGGGACCTGGCGACGGAGGCCAAGCGCTGGGCCCGGGACCAGGACCTCCCCCGGTTGGAAGTCGAGGCGACGATCACCCTCGCCAACGCCTTTCACCTGGTCGGTGACGCCTTCGGGCACCGATCGACGGTCGAGGAGGTCGAGGCGGCCAGCGCCGAGCTCGGTGACTCACTCTACCTTGGCCATGCGAAACGGATACGGGCGGTGATGCTCAGCAGCCTCGGCCGCATGCGGGAAGCCCAGCTCGCGGCTGAAGCAGCCATCGCCGACTACGCCACGCGGGGGTCGACCCAGGGCCTCTGCGGAGCCCACCTGGTCCTCACTTCGCTCTCCGACCTGCCGGACGAACGGAAGGACGGGATCTTCGCCGAAGCGGCAAAGCACTGCCTGCGGGCCGGCCGGCGCGGGCGCCTCTCCGGCATCACCCGGCGCCACGCCGGCGTCTGGAGGAACCGAGGTGAGCTGACCAGGGCGGTGGCCTTGTACCGCAGGGGCGTCGAGTACGCGGAAGCGGTGGGAGACCAGCGGGAGCTGGCCCTCGGTCGGCTCGAGCTCTCCCTCCTCTTCGCCTACCTGGGCCGCATCGATGAGATGCTGGAGACCCTGGCACCCCTCGAAGTCTGGCTTTCACAAAGGACCGACCCCACGATCCAGTCCTACTATTTGATGGCCTCCGCCAGCGGTCATCTGGCACGGGGGCGACTCGACCGGACCGCAGATCTCCTGATAGAGCTCGAGTCCTTGGAACCGATCGGCGAGTCCCTTTTCCAAAGCTACCTGCTGCGCTGCGGCCTGGCGTGGGAGCGGGGGGACTCCCAGACGCTTCGCCGCGAGGCAGCCGCGATGGCGCAGCTCGCCCGCAACGCCGTCGACGAGAGCTTCCTCGACAGAGCCCGTGCCTTCGAGGCGCAGGCCCTGCTGTTAGAGGGCCGATGGCAAGCCAGCTTGGACGCCCTTTCCGGCCTGGACTCGGCCGGAGACCGCTTGACCCAGGCATGGCTCCATCTACGCCTCGGCGATCAAACATCGGCCGAAGCAGCTCTGGCCCAAAGTTGGGATGCTTCGAAGGCTTCCAAACACCAAGGATTGCTGTGGGGGGCGGAGATCCTCCGGGCAGAAATCGACGCCCGCGGCGATCTACGCCAATCGGTAGATCGTCCCCAGGAACCCGTTCGTCCTCGCTTCCCTTTCG
>JBCDIS010000174.1:0-14175 GCA_038748685.1 Acidobacteriota bacterium
GGCGCTGGCGGCGCGGGACGACGTCCGTTCCCACCGGATCCTGCCGGTGGACCTCGTGTCCGTCGCCCCCCCCGAGGACCTCGCCGCCGCGCTGCCGCCGGCGTTCGCCCTCGTCGTCGGCAACGCCGCCGCAGAGAGGGACTGGGACGCCCTGCTATCGATCGCATGGACGGTCCCCGCGGGGTATGACGGTCCCCTCCTCTACGTGGTCCACGACCTCACCTTCCTGAGCCACCCTGAGCTGCATACCCTCGAGAATCGGGTCCACTGCACCGAGGGGATCCTGCGGGCGGTAATCGCCGGCGCCACCTTCCTTTGCGTTTCGGAGGCCACCGCCTCCGAGTTGGTGCGGCTCCTCGGCGTCGACCGAAACCGCATCGAGGTCTGCCACCTCGCCCCGGTGCCGGAGCTCGCTCCCCTAGAACCCGCCGACGCCCGGGAGCGGGTGGGGACCCTTTGCCCCCTCGCCAGCTGCGTCGACGGCTGGGTCTTGGCGGTGGGGACCTTTGAGCCGCGGAAAAACCTGCTCCGCCTTCTGGACGCCCACCGGAGTCTGCCGGACCGGCTGCGGCTCCGCCATCCCCTCGTGGTGGTGGGGGGCGGGGGCTGGCGCAACGGCGCCCTCGTGGCTCGGCTCGACGAAGAGGCCCAGGCGGGGCTCGTCCACGTCGTCGGCCAGAGCCTCGACACCGGGGATCTCGCCGCCCTCTACTCCGGCGCCGCCGTTTTCGTCTACCCGTCCCTGGCGGAGGGTTTCGGCCTGCCGGTGGTGGAGGCGATGGCCTGCGGAGCGCCGGTGATCACCTCGGACCGCTCCTCCATGCCGGAGGTGGCGGGGGGGGCCGCTCGGCTCGTGGACCCCGACGACACCGAGTCCATCACCCAGGCCCTCGAAGGTCTGCTCGACAACCCCACGGAGCGGGAACGGATGCGGCAAGAGGGTCTCCAGCGCGCCGCGGACTTCTCTTGGGACCGGACCGCCCAGAGGGTATTCGAGATCCTAGAAAAGCTGGCGTCGCAGCGCCCCGACCGCTGAGCCGCCGAGGATAGTTGGGTCGCCAAAGGCCCCCGGACCGACCATGCATTTGAACGCCTGCACCATTGTTTCCAAGAACTACATCTGCTTTGCGCGGGTGCTGGCACGGTCCTTCGCCCGGCATCAGCCCGGTGGACGGTTCTTCGTCCTCCTGGTGGACCGAAATGACCAGCACCTGGACGCGGAAGCGGAGGGGTTCGAGATCGTCGAGATCGAGGAGCTGACCAACGTCCCCAGGATGCCGTCGTTCCTCTTCAAGTACACCCTCCTCGAGTGCAACACGGCGGTCAAGCCGTTCTTCATGGAGTACTTGATCGAGCGGCACGGTCTCGACAACCTGACCTACTTCGACCCCGACATCCTGATCACCGGTTCCCTCGATCCCCTGGCACGCCTGGTGGAGGACCACTCCGTGGTGCTCACCCCCCACCTGGACCACCCCATCGACGACGAGCTCTACCCCGGTGAGCAGGCGATCCTCCAATCCGGTTCCTACAACCTGGGCTTCGTCGCCCTCCGCGCCGACGACACGGCCCTTCGGCTGCTGCGGTGGTGGCAGGGACGCCTCTACGACAAATGCCTCGTGCGCATCGCCGACGGACTGTTCGTGGACCAGAAATGGATGGACCTGGTGCCCGGCATGTTCGGCGGCTGGGATCCGCAGGACGGCGAGCTGAATCGGGTCTACGTGCTCACCCACCCCGGCTACAACGTCGCCTATTGGAACCTCCACGGCAGGCGGGTGACGGTGGGGGACGACGGCGACGCCACGGTGGACGGCGCACCGCTGGTCTTCTTCCACTTCAGCGGTATTCAACCGGAGAGCCTGGCGGGGGTCTCCAAACACCAGAACCGCTTCCAACTGGCGGACCTCGGGGACGCCGCCCACCTCTACCGCCGCTACGCAGCGCTGGTGATCGAAGCCGGATACCACGAGTGCCGCCCCTGGCCCTACGCCTTCGGCCGGTTCACCAACGGCGTCGCCATCCCGGACGCCGCCCGCTCCCTCTACCACGGCCTCGGCGCCGACCGACAGGACCGTTTTGGAGATCCCTTCGACGCAGACGCCGGGGACCCGTCGTTTTTCGCCTGGATCCAGGGCCCCGAACCGGGCCGCGACGCCCCCGGTGACGGCCCCTACCTGTCCAGGTTCCTGGCCCATCTGCACGCCGAGCGGGACGATCTTCGGGGCGGCTTCCCCGACCTCGACGGCCCCGGTTTCGCGAACTTCTCGTCGTGGCTGATGGCGGCGGGGCGCCACGAGCTCAGGCTGGACGACGCTTTCGTGGAACCGGTCTCCCGGGGCGGAGCGCCGAGGGTTGGCCTCGGGCGCCGGATCAAGAACCGGCTGCGTCGAGCCTACCACTCCCCCCTCGGACAGCGGGCCAAGTCCGCCGCCGTCGGCGCCCTCGGACCGGCGCGCACCGAAGCCCTCAAGCGGCGCCTACGACCCCGGCCGCAGGCTCCCCCCAAGGAGCCGCCGCAGCGGGGACCGGACGTGCGGCGCCCCGGGGTCAACCTGGTGGGGTACCTGCGGGCGGAAACCGGCATGGGGGAAGCGGGTCGTTCCCTGGCCCGGGCCTTCGAGAGCGCCGGAGTGCCCCTATCCCTCCACAGCCTGGACCTCGGCGTGGTGGCCCGCCAGGACGACGCCACCTACGGCGACGCCGTGAGTGAATTCCCCTACGACATCAACCTTTTTGTGGTCAACGCCGACCAGGTCCCGCCGGTGCTCGACCACCTGGGCCCGGAGGTCTGGGCCGGACGCTACAACATCGGCCTGTGGCTCTGGGAGCTCGAGGACTTCCCCCCCCACCTCCACCCCTCCTTCGAGCACCTCCACGAGATCTGGACCCCGAGCTCTTTCTGCGTCGACGCCATCGGCGGCGTCGCGCCGATTCCGGTGCGCCGGGTCCCCCTCCCCATCGTTCCCCGAACCCCGACCTCGGCCCCCACCGGCGACGTCGAGTGGAGGCGTCGCCTCGGTCTTCCCGAAGACGCCTTCCTCTTCCTTTACATCTTCAATTACCTCAGCTATTTCGAGCGCAAGAATCCCCTCGCCGCCGTGCGGGCCTTCCGCGACGCCTTCGGCGACGATCCTTCGAAGCTACTGGTGCTCAAGACGTCCCAGTCCGATTTCGCCCCCGACGACCACCGTCGACTCCTGGCGGAGATCGACGGCGCCGCCAACGTCGTGCTCCTGGAGGACTACCTCTCCCGAGACGACCTCGACGGCCTCATGTCCACCTGCGACGCCTATGTGTCCCCCCACCGATCCGAAGGCTTCGGCCTGACCCTGGCGGAGGCCATGGCGGCGGGCAAACCGGTGCTGGCGGCGCCGTGGTCGGGCAACGCGGACTTCTTCGGCATCAACAACGGCTACCCCGTCCGATACTCCCTCGTGACCCTGGAGCAGGACGCCGGCCCCTACCCCGCCGGCAGCCGCTGGGCCGACATCGATATCGGCCACCTCGCGGAATGTATGGCCCACGTCGTCTCCGACGGCGACGGGCGACGGCGCCTCGGCCGACGGGCCCGGGCCGATATCGAGGCGGAGCTCGGTCCCGAGGCCGTCGGTCGACGGCTGGCCCGACGGTTCGACGACATCGTCCGCCGGCAGTCCAGGAGCCTTCGCCCGCCCCTCCCGCCCTCGGCCCGGTGAGCGGATCCGCCCGCAGATGACGCCCTGATTGGGGGAGCGGGCTCGATGCCGTGCTTCGAAGGGGGCAACGACATCGGCCAAGGACTCCCACCTCTAGGACGGTGGAGTGTATTAGTATTCGTCAGGGAAACACTGGTATCAGGGTGATCGCCAGCCGGCGCAACGCCCGGGTCGATCGCGGGGACTCGTCATGGAAACCTTCCTCTTTCTCATCGGTCTGGCAATGGCCGGCCTCGGCTCCCTAGTGGCCTTTGTCGGCTGGGTGTGGCTCATCGCCACCGCCTTCAAGGAAAGCACCCTCTGGGGCTTGGGGTCGTTCATCTCCATCATCCAGATCAAGTTCGTGATGGATTATTGGGACGAGGCCAAGCGGCCCGCCCTGGTCCACATCGGCGGCCTGGCCTTTGTATTCCTGGGGGCCCTTGCCCTGGGGGCCGCGGCGCCGGACGACGGCGGCCTGCTAGCGGCCTTCGATGGCTATGACGAGTACTACGACGAGTACTACGAAACCGACGAGGAGGAGAGCGATTCCAGCGGATCCCAGAACCGCTCCCAGGGCACCGGACTGCGACCCGCGGACCTCGGCGCGGTGAAGGAAGAGCCCAAGGACAATCCCTTCCGCCGCAACCAGGAGCCGAAGCGCCCGAGCTTGCCCTCCACCGTGGGCCCCGACCAGGCGAACATCTACCTGGGGAAGAGGGTCCAGGTGATCAAGCGGAGCGGCAACCGTATCGAAGGCAAGCTCAAACAGGTGGACGACACGCAGGTCGTCGTGTCCCACTACTCCGGCGCCGGTCGGATGGACTTCACGATCCTGAAGTCCGACATCGACCACCTCGCCTTGGACTGAAGGACCCGAGACCGGGTCCCGTGCCCCGGAGGCTTCGGCGAGGACCCCTCAGGGGGACGGACCGCGGTCCACCACCGACCAAAGCTCCTCGATCTCGAGGTCGAAGCCCCCCGAGAGGATCGGGAATCGGCACCAGGTCTTGGGGTCGAGGTTCTTGTCATCGACGTGGAACGACGGCGCGTAGCGCTCCCGCTTCCACTGGTTTCGGCACCACAAGCGAAAGAAGCGCTCCACCCAGGTGGCGAGCCGGCGGCGGTCCAGGTCCGGGAACGCGCCCCTCATCGTTCTATAGACCTCCACAGGAACTTTCTTGTCGCCGATGGCGGCCTGCTCGATGGCGTCCAGAAGGTCGTAGGGCATGAGGTCGTCCTCGTCGGTCTGGCCGGCGCCCTGGGGCCGGAGCTCGGCGGTGGGGGCCAGGCGGTTGACCGCCGCCAGCTCCGGGACCGGTCCGACCCCGGCGGGGCCCGTCGTTTCGGCCCAACGAAGCCAGTGCCGAAGGAACGCCTTGTCGATGCCGGCGATGGGGGACAAACCGCCGGAGGTGTCGCCGTCCATGGTGGCGTAACCCACCGCCGCCTCGGATCGGTTGCTGGTGGACAGGAGCAGGGCGCCGCGGAGGTTGGCCAGCATCCACACCCCGGGGGAACGGACCCGGGCCTGGATGTTCTGCAGGGCCAGGTCGTCCCGCTCCCAGCTCAGGGGACGGCCGAAGGCCCCTTCGACAATGGAGGTGTAGCCCGCCACCAGGGAATCCACGTCGAGCTCGACGAATTCGGCGGCGAGCCCTTCCGCCACATCGCGGGCGGCGTCGCGGGTGGTCTCGGAGCTGTTTCGGGTCGACTGGTAAGCGCAGAGCAGAAGGCGGCCCACCAGGCCGTCCAGATCCTCGGGCTCCTCCGTCGGGCCCAGGTGGGCCAGCTTGCGGCGCAGCCCCTCCGGGCCCAGCTCGGCGGCCGGAAGCCTCAGGGATAGGGCCGCCAGGCAGCTGGTGGCGGCGCTGTCGGCGCCCCCGGACAGGGACACCACGTAGCCCCGTGATCGACTCTTGCGGAGATAGTCGAACAGCCCCAGGGCGACGGCGCGGGTGAATTCCTCTTCCTTGCTCTCCGGCCACGGCGGTCCTCCGTCCCCGGGAACCGGCGCCGGCGGCCCCTCCAGTTCGGGGAACCGGAAGTCCCCGGGGGCGCCGATCCGCTCCCCAGGAGAGGGTTCGAGGTCGGGGGTGAAGCTGCCGGTGCGCATCTGCCGCATGCGGGTCTCGTCCACGTCCACCACGGCGCTGGTGAGCACCATGTCGGCATGGGAGAAGCGCGGTCCCTCCACCAGCATCTCGCCGTCGGAGGCGATCATGGCGCCGCCGTCGAAGATCATGCGCCCCGCGGCGTTTCCGAGCTGATTCGAGAACACGTAGCTCACCCCGAAGGCGCGGGAGCCTTCGAGGACGAATCGGCGCCGAATCTCCTGCTTGCCGAAGGCGAAGTGGCTGGCGCTCGGATTGAGGACGATGTCCACCCCCCGGGCCGCCAAAGAGCTGCCGGGCCGCCTCGACACCCAAGCCTCCTCGCAGATCTCGAAGCCGATGGAGACTCCGTCGCAGACAAAGAGGAGATCGCCGATGGGGTACCGGCGCCCCCGGATCTCGATCTCGCCGATCCGCCGTTCAGGCCAGGGCTTGAACCAGCGGGGCTCGTAGTAAAGACCGTCCCCGGCGAGAAAGCGCTTGGCGACGAAGCCGAGGATCTCGCCGTCCGCCAGGACCGCCACGACGTTGAACAGGGCTTTGCGGTATTGGAGAGGCAGCCCCACCGCCACCACCATACCGTGGCTTTCCGGCACCAGGTCGAAGAGCACATCGAGGCAGGTGTCCAGGACCCCGGGGCTCTGGTAGGCGTCGTCACAGCCGTAGCCCGGAATGCACAGCTCCGGCAGACAGAGGAGGCGGACCCCTCGGCCCCGGGCCTCCTCGATCGCCGACAGGATGTTCTGCCGATTGCCCCGCCACTCCAGGGGGGTCTGGTTTAGCACCGCGGCGCCGACGTGGATCCACTTCAAGGTTTCGTCCCCCGAGCTTCATTCCGTCGCCGGAAGAAGCCGTAGCTGGTCATGGAGAGGGCGATCTCCCCCCGCTGGTTGAGGAGCTCCGATCGAATCTTGACGAGACCGCTCGTGGGCCTGCTGCCCGTCGCCCGTTTGTCGAGCACCTCGACCCGAACCGAGAGGCGGTCCCCGGGACGCACCGGCGTGCGCCATCGAAGATCCTCCACCCCAGGCGACCCCTCACTGCCGCCGTCAGGTCCGAGGAGGTCCACCATCAACCGCATGCACACGGCGCTGGTGTGCCAACCGCTGGCCACCAGCCCGCCGAAGGGCGACGCCGCGGCGGCCTCGGGGTCGACGTGGAAGGGTTGGGGATCGAAACGGCGGCCGAAGTCCAGGATCTCCTCCGCATCGACCCGGTACTCGCCGCCCGTCCTCACTTCACCCACTTCGATATCTTCGAAAAATCGCCAGCTCATGGCGCCACCTCCGCCACCATTCTGTCGACGGGGCCGGGCGGAGGCAAGGGCGGGGACCGCCCACCGGGACCGAGACGAGCGGCGGCTGTGGCCCACCCCGCGCCGAACTCGCCAATGCATCCGTGAACTTGACCTCGGGAACCGGCCGCGGACCACCTCCGCGCACCTACCGTCTTGCCGAAATCGCTGCCCTTGACCCGAAGCCGACCGTGGTCTAGCTTGGACCCGGATCGCTCTGGTCCAAAACCTTACATTCATGCGCGCACGACGTCGTCCCACCGGAACAAGGATCCCGTCAGCCCTGCCTTGGGGAAGGTTGCTGACGGTCGCCCTGTGGTTGATGCCCGCGGTCGCCTCCGCCCTTCCGGCCGAGGTGGGCATTGACGCCTTCGAAACCCGGACGTGGACCGAGGCCGACGGCCTCCCCCACCCCCAGGTCAACAGCATCACCCAAACCGCCGACGGTTTCCTCTGGCTGGCGACGCCGGCGGGCCTGGTCCGGTTCGACGGCGCCGAGATGCGGGTCTTCGACCGCTCGAAGCACCCGGACCTGATCAGCGACCACGTGACCGCGGTGGAGGCCGGCGGAAACGAGAGCTACCTGTGGGTCGGCAGCCGCGACGGAGGCCTGGCCCACTTCGACGGCTAGGGCTTCCAGGTGTACTTCCAGCCTGGATCCCCGGGGCAGCCCTGGACCGTGACCCGGCTCTTCGAAGACACCTCCGGCGTCCTCTGGGTGGCGACCCAAGAACGTTTGCTGCGGCTGGAGCCGGGCCGCGCGGCCTTGGGCCGGGGGCTGCCGGGGAAGGGGGTGGCCACCCTCTACGAAGACCACCACGGCTATCTGCTGGTGGCCGCGGGGCGGAGCCTTTTTCGCCGCGTCCACAGCGCCTTCAGCTCCGTGAACCTGCCCCTCCACGCGCCGGAGACCCCCATTCACGCGGTGGTCATGGCCCCGGACGGCGCCCTGCTCCTTGGCCGCGACGACGGGCTCGCCCGGCTGACGGGGAGCTTCGAGAAGGCCGGTCTGCCCCAGACCTTCGAGCCGGTCCCCGGATTCGAGGACACCCGGCCGCGGCTTCTCCACCGGGACCGGGACGATGTCCTGTGGATGGTGGCGGAGGGCGGCGAATTGACGCGACTCTTAGCCTCTGGCGCCGACACCCTCACCCCCATGCCGGGGGGCGAAATTCTGTCCCTCCACGAGGATCTGGAGGGGACCCTGTGGCTGGGGAGCAGCCTCGGCCTCGTCCGGCTCCGGGACCCCGAAGCGGGTCTACCGCAGCCGGAGCCCCAGATCGACAGCCTCGAGGCCGGCTTAGCGCCGATGCGCCCGCGGGGGCGGCTGGAGCTTCCCCCCGGGTCCGAACCGATCACCCTGCGGTTCACCGCCGCCGCCGTCAACGCCGGCGGACCGATCCGATTCCGCCACCGCCTCGAAGGGCTCGACGACGCCTGGCGGGAGACCGGAGAGCGCAGCGTTACCTATGCGTCCCTGCCCGCCGGGGAGTATCGATTCCGGCTTCAGGCCGCCTACGGTGAAGGCGACTGGGGGGACGATACCGTCGAGCTTTCTTTCGTACGATCCCGCACTCTGACCTGGCTGGTGATCGTCGGTGTGGCGGCGGTCCTGGCGGGGCTGGCCCTCGCCGTGGCCATGGTCCGAAGGGGCCGGATGGGCCTCGCCTCGGACTGACGCGGATCCCCCACCGGGGGTGCCGGGGGAGGGCTCCCGGGCTAGAATCGGTCCACCGAAGTTCCGACTCGACCCTGGAGGTTTCGCCATGCGCCGTCGCCTGTTCCCCCGTGCCTTCGATCACCACCCCACGACGCCGCCGAGGCACGTCACCCTTGCCCCGCGGACGCTGACCTGGCTTGCCTTGGTCCTAGTGACCCTGGCGCCGGGCTTCACCGGCGCCCAAGAGGCTGAAGGCGAAGCGGGATCCACCGCCCGCCGCATCGTCGCACCCCCTGGGACCGGCCTCGGCCTCCCCTTCAGCCCCGCCGTCGCCGCGGGGGACTTCCTCTACCTATCGGGAGCCCTCGGCAATCAGCCGGGGACCACCCAGATGGCGGAGGACCTCGGCGCCCAGACCCGACAAACCCTCGACAACCTGCAAAGGGTCTTGACGGCGGACGGCCTGACGGAGGGCCGGGTGGTGTTCTCCGAGACCTTCGTCGCCGATTCCCGCTGGCACGGAGCGGTTGCCGACAACGAGCGCCGCCGCCCCGGAGCCCCCACCGTTGACGTCGCGCGGGCGGCGGTCACCGCCGACCTCGCCCTGCCGGGGGCCAAGCTGGAAATCGCCAAGATCGCCGTCCGCGAGGGGGTAGAGATCCGCGCCGTCCACCCCGACGGCTGGCGGCGGATTCCCGGCACCAGTGCGGGCGTGGAAGCTGGGGACACCCTGTTCCTCTCCACCCAGCTCGGCGCCGATCCCGCCACCGGCGAGATCGTCGACGGCGGGATCGCCCCCCAGACGCGGCGGGCCATGGACAACGTGGGCCAGGTGCTGAAGGCCGCCGGCCTCGACTACGGCGACCTCGCCCGCTGCCGGGTCTACCTGGCGGACTCCCGTGACTACGGCGCCATGAACGACGCCTACGGGTCCTTCCTCGGCGAAGAGCCACCGGCCCGGGCCACGGTGCGGGCGAGCCTCGACCATCCGGACGCCCTAATCGGAATCCAATGCGTGGCGGTCCGCGATCCAACCCGCAAGGTGATCCGCGCGCCCGGCACCAAGCCCAGCGGACGCCCCTTCTCCCCCGCTATCCTCGCGGGGGGACGCCTCTTCCTCTCCGGAATGGTGGGCCGCGGCGCCGACGGATATCCCGACGGGGTCGGACCCCAGACCCAGGTGGTCCTCGACCGCCTGGAGGCCACCCTCGCCGCCGCCGGACTCGGCTTCCACGACGTCGTTTCCGCCGCCGTCTTCCTCTCGGACGTCCGCTACTACGGCGACATGAACGCCGTGTACGCCAAGGGCGTCGGCTCACCGGCTCCGGCCCGGGCCACCGTCGGCTCCCTGCTGATGACCCCGAAGGCGCTGGTGGAAATCGAGATGACCGCAGTGGTCCCGACGCCGTAACGGCAACGCGCAGCGGCCTGCAGGCGAATTCCGCAGGCCGCGCACAGTGGGCGAGACGATCCCGTCCAGCGCGGAGGGAGACTCCAGATCAGCCCAGGAGCCGGCGCCGCTTCTTCTGCTTGGCCCGGCTCTGGAGCTCCTTGAGCCCTTCGATCGGGCGTCGGTCGGGCATCAGGAGCTTGATGGCCTTTTGCAGGTGGGCCTCGGCCACCTCGAAGGCCTCGAGTTCCATCTCCACCATCCCTAGGTAGTACGTCGCCAGTCCGCTCTTGCCGTCGAGCCTCAGTGCTTCCTTGAGCTCGTCCCGGGAACGCTCCGCCTCGATGGCGGGGGACTCCAGGAATTTGCAATACGCCAGCTCCGCTCGGTAGACGGAGTTCTGGGGATCGCAGTCGTGGGCGAACTGAAGCTGGCGGGCCCCTTCCCGGTACTTGCCCACCTTCATCAGAGCTTTGCCCTTCTTGAACTGGAGCTCCGAATCCAGCAGGTCCGACTTGATGGCGAACCGTTCTTCATCGCGGGTGGAGGCCGGCTGAGCCCTGAGCTTCTGGCGCCTCGAAATCAGCGCGTTCCGCTTCTCCGCGTCGCACAGCTCGCCGAAGGCCTGGCCGCCGGCGATGAACAGGTCCTCCGCCTTCTCGGCGAGGTCGCCGAGGTCCGAGCTCTCGAACTGCCACGGCGCGAACCGGCGGGAGAACCTGAGGTACGCGCCCTGGATCTCCAGGTAGCCGGCGTCGTCCTCCAAACCCAGCAGGTCGAAGGCGTCCTGCCCGCGATAGCGCAGATACGCCTCCATGACCCGGTCCCGGAGCTTGGCGGCGTCCGCCTCCGCGATCTTCGGAGGCCCCGCCGGCTGCAGCTTGACCACCACCGTGTCTTCTTCAGGCAAGGGGGGCCGTACCTTGGCCTTCTTCGGCTTCACCGGTTCCGCCGGCATCCAGTCCTCCGGCACGACGATGCCGATGATCGCAAGGGAGTACAAAAGCCGCATGATCTGGTCGAAGGGAATGGTGGTTTCCGCCGCCAGCTCGTCGATGCGTTTGCCGTCCGCCAGGAGCTCCACCAGCTTGCGCTGGACCGGCGCCAGGCGGATGTCGTCCAGGGGATACGGAGGATCCGGGTGGATGAACAGCCGCTTGCCCACCAGGGGGCCCACCGCGCCGTTGACCTCGGCGTCGTCTGCGAACTTCGAAATGCCGGTGACCACGAGCTGCGCGGCCTTGACCTTCAGCGGCGATCGGACCTCCGGAGCCTCCCCCAGAACCCGGAAGGTGCCGCTACGCCAGGTGAAGCCGTCCAGCAGCTTCCGGGCCAGGTTCTGCTGAAGGACCCTGTACAGCTCGCTGGCGGAAAGGACCCCCTCCAGAATCAACGTCTCCCCGAACAGCAGGCCGGTCCCCGCCGCCTTGTTCAGGTACTCCAGGCCCTTCTCCTCGGAGAGCATGCCCTGGGCCACCATGAAGCGGGGCAGGGTCTCGTGGAGCAGATTCGATCTGCAGTCCACGGGGACGCCGTTCTCGAGAACGATCTTCTTCTCGAGGGGCGCCCTCTCGATCACCAGAGTGGCGGTCCGTCCATGGGCCGCCAGGGCGTGCAGCACCACCGCGAAAGAGATCTCCCCGAGATCCCCTTCCCGCAGGTGGGAGATCGCGCGCAACTGATCTGGATTCGGAATCAATGGGGTCTCCTCAGGGGGGATCGAGGGCCCCGAACCTTGCCCGAGGCTATAAATAGTGTACCGGAGATCGGTGGCCCTAGAAAACGCCCCGATCGGCGATCCGGAGCGCCGCTTCCTCCGCCGGAGGACGACTGATATCCTCGGCGGCATCGAACGACATTCCCCAACGCAGGGGTTCGCCCGCCACGTCCCCCGTCCGGAGACTGCGGCCGCCGAGGATCACGGCCGAGGGCGACCCACGACCTTTTCGGAGACGACGCCATGAGCCTCGATTTCCAAGACCGTCCCGTGGTGGTCACCGGCGGCACCGGAGCCCTTGGACGGGCGGTGGTGGGCCGCCTCCTCGACGCCGGAGCCCGGTGCCTCGTCACCTGCTGGCAGGAGGACGAGCTGCAGGACTTCCCCTATACCGACCATCCCCGGGTCGACGTCCGAAGCGGGATCGATCTCACCGACGAAAGTACCGTCGTCGATCTCTACGGGGGCCTCGAAGCCGCGTTGGGCTCCACCCCCCTCTGGGCCTCGATCCACTGCGCCGGCGGCTTCGACATGTCGCCGTTCACGGAGACCGCTTTGGACGCCTACCGCAGGCAGATGGCGATGAACGCCGACAGCTGCTTCCTCTGCTGCCGTGAGGCCGCCAAGGCGATGCGGCACGGCGACGGAGGCAGGATCGTCAACGTCGCCGCCCGACCCGCCCTCGAACCCCGAAGCGGCGGCGCCATGGTGGCGTACACCGTGTCCAAAGCGGCGGTGGTGGCGATGACCGCCGCCGCCGGCGAAGCGCTGGCGGCGGACGGGATCTGGGTCAACGCCGTCGCCCCGTCGATCATCGACACCCCCGCCAACCGGGAGGCCATGCCCGACGCGAATCCAACCCCCTGGCCCTCCACGAAGGATCTGGCAGAAACCATCGTCTTTCTGGCGTCCCCCGAGAACCGTTCGACCCGCAGCGCCACCGTGCCGGTCTACGGCCGCGCCTGAGCTCGGGCCTCCAATCCGGCCAGCCTCTTCTACACCGTTCACCGAGAGTCCACGTGTCCCACGACCAGCCCCCGATATCTCCCCCCCTCCCCCGCGGCGCTCTACTCTCGCGCCTCATGGAGGTGGACGTCGACCTCGAGAGCGCGTTCGATCGGCTCCTCGAATCCGGCGCCACCGGGGGGGATAAGGCCGCCCTCAAGGCGGTTGTCCCCGGTGACACCCTCGCCTCAGGCGACCTCACCCTGGCGGTCCTGCTGGCCTCGGTGCTCACCGAGTACGAGGACATCGAGCGTCTGCTGGAGGGGCTCCGGGAAGTGGACCTGCCGGAGGACGACCCAGGTCCGAAGGGGGACGCCGTAGCGGTGGTCTCCGAACAGGAGCTGGCCGATCCGGAGGCCCTGAGTCGAGCCCTGGAGCCCCTGCAGACCGAACGGGCCCGCTTCGAGTTCCTTTTCTCCAAGGCCAAGGGCGCCCTCGACCGGTTGGATGTCTACGCCCTCAGCCGGAAGCCGAGCCACGAGTTGGTGGGGGCGCTACGCCGGGAAGGAAACCTCCACACCGTCCAATCCCTGGTGGGTTTCCTCCGTTCCCTCAACACGGCCGCCGACTCGTTCGAGGCCCTCGATCTTCCCCAACCCCACATCCGCGATTACCTCCAACATCTGTATATGATGCGAGATTGGAACGAGATGGCGCGCCTGGTGAGCGTGCTGGAGGTGATGGTCAACCAGCTTTTCCGTGACGCCCAACCCGCGGCGGGCTCCGACGACGTGGCGGACTTGGCGCTGGACGACAACTCCCCATAGGGCGCTCCCGGCGCCTTCCCAATCCCCTGGAGTAGAACCGATCAGGAGGCGAGGCCGATGAAGCCGAAGCACATCGTATCCCTAGTTTCGCTGGCGACGGCCAGCGCCCTGGCCACGGCTGGCTGCTCAGGTCCCCGCGTGGTGCAGGCCCGGGTCGTGGACCGCCCGCCCCAGATCGCGGAGATGCAGCCCATCAATCCGCCGCCGCCGGCGAGACCGGTCCCGCCCCGCCGATCTGCGCCCACTCCGGCAGAGGCTCCGGCCCCAACGCCGGCCGAGACCGTCGCAGAAACCGCTTCGGCCCCCGTTCCCGAGCCGCCACCGGCCGAACCCGCCGCGGTGACCCCGCCGGCAGTCGAAGCCCCCAAGGCCGAGGCGCCCAAGGCTCCAGCACCCAAGACCCCTACGCCGATCCAGGAACCCAAAGTCGAGGCTCCCAAGGTCGAGGCGCCCAAGGCTCCTGAACCTGTCGAGGCGCCCGCGGTCGAGGCACCCAAAGTCGAGGCGCCCAAGGCTCCTGAACCTGTCAAAGCACCCGCGGTAGAGGCACC
>JBCDIS010000175.1:0-14131 GCA_038748685.1 Acidobacteriota bacterium
TGCAGGCGAAAGTGGCGGTCATGAGGAAGCTCCTGCATGCGATGCACGGCATGCTCAGACACGGCGAGGATTTCGATGGAGACAAGTTCTCGCCCGCGGCGCTTCCGCCTGAACCAGCTTGACAACCAACAGAGTATCTACTCCGGAAGCCGCCAGGGGCCGTGAGCATACGACTCATCTCCGACATGCTCACTAGTGTCAACACACCCTAGTCCCCGTTCGGAACCTTCCAAGGCTCGGGCCGAGTCACACCATCGGGGAGCTGGATTTCCGAGACGAATACCGGGCCTACCCAAACCGCAGTAGAGTCGCTGGGCGGCCCGAGCGACAACGATCACGCTATGGACCCAACCAACGCGAACTTGAAACTGAGTAGGTGGCGGCCTGGACCAAGGATCAGGCTGCACGGTCCCACCCCAAATGGACATCCCTGAACGCCATTGACGATTCCCGACGGCCGCGGCAATAGACTCCCTCGCTGCCCGCTTTGCTTTGCCCAATGATCCGGGAATGCAAGATTGGGAGATTGAGGTAGCAGATGCCACGCGAATCGAGGAGTTCCTCCAGGCTCTCGAGTCCGATGAGCTCACGCCAGACGAGCAGTTCACACTGGCGGAGGTAGTGATGGCGTCGCTGGACGGGGCCAAGAGGCCACACCCCGCCGAAGGGCGTTTCGTGCAGATTCTGGTTTCGAATCCAACGCTTCATGCCCACACGATTCTCTATTGGGCTTGCTTCGATAGTGAGAACCCAGACAGGCACTTTCCAGCTACGCCTGTGGCCCGTGCGGTCTATCACCAAGTCCGCGACCAACTCCCATGATCCGGGGCTGCCCCAGATGGAGGCATGGATCTGTGGAAGCGCACGACCGACCGGCGACCCTCGTCGCCGGTCGGTCCTGGTGTTAGTTTCCCTAGGGTGTGAGGGTGATCGACTGCCCCCAGGACGTGGCGTCGCAGGCGACGTCCCCCAGGCGGTGGGTGCGGAAGTAGACGATGTCGCCCTCTTGGACCGGCACCGAGACGTCGATCGACTGGCCCACGGAATCCCCCGCGGCAAGGTCGTAGGGTCCGCCGATCACGATGTCATCGTGGAACAGCCAGGCCCGTACGCCGTCGCCGCAGCCGGCTGGATTGGTCAATCGGACCTGTCCCTGGATCCGGGCGGTCCCCGGCCAGGGGGCCCGCCACGCGCGGGCCACGGGGTAGCCG
Organism: Acidobacteriota bacterium; assembly: GCA_038748685.1. Classification (GTDB taxonomy): domain Bacteria; phylum Acidobacteriota; class Thermoanaerobaculia; order Multivoradales; family J023; genus JAUIJL01. The sequence goes on from JBCDIS010000175.1 coordinate 1,212, forward strand.
TCGGGGTGGTCGTAGGAGGCGTAGATGCGGGTCCAGACGGTGGTTCCCCGCCAATGGTCGCCCTGCCAGGTCAGGGGCTGGTAGGCCCCGGCGGCTCCGTTCCATTCGAGATATAGCCACGGGTTCTGGCCGTCGGCCCCCCCTTGCTGCCCGCTGAAGCCGTTGGCGGCGACCCAGGTCTGGGGCTGCGAAGGAACCACGACCACGGCGTTCTCCTTGAGCTCCTCCCCCCAGCCCGCGTCGTTCTCGGCCCGTAGGCGAACATCGTAGCTCCCGGGTTCGGGGTAGAAGGAGAATCCCTGCTCCCGCCAGCTGTCCACATCGCCGTCGTCGTCGAAATCCCAGGCCCAGCGGACCGTTGGGGTCTCCACGGGCACCAGCGTGTCGTTCTGGAAGATGGCCCGCGGCGGTGTCTGATTGGCCGGGCGGATGACGGTGAAGTCCACCGCTGGTAGCTCTAGGGAGGTGAGATCGATCCGCAGGTCTTGCCACCGGGTGGCGTCTGAGAAATGGTCGCCGTTCCTGTGCAGGCGGAAGTAAAGGGACTGACCTTGGCGGATGGGGACTTCGAGGTCGAAGGGTACTCCGGTGGTGTCGCCGCCGGCGATCGACCAGGGGCCTCCGATGCGCTCGTCGCCGAGGAAGATGGATGCGGTGACGCCGTCGCCGCCGACGTTGGCCTTCCGGACACGGCCGGTGATCCGGGCGGCGCCGTGGCGGGGGCTGCGCCACGCCCGGGCGGACTCGACGTGGTGGGGATGGTCGTAGGTGGGATAGATGCGGGTCCAGGTGCTGGCGGCCTGGGGCTCCCAGCGCCAGAACCCGCCCTGGAAGTCCAGAGGTTGGTACTCGCCGTCCCAGCCGAGGTAGGACCATCCCCGGTGCCCTTGGACCGAGCTGAAGTCGTCATCCGCCCGCCAGGTCTCCGTGTCGCCGATCACGATGTGGCCCTCGCGGCGCTGCGCCTGGCGCCCGTGGGCGTTGCGGCTCGTGAGCTTGACCGTGTAGTAGCCGCGTTCCGTGTAGGTGTGCTCGGGGCTGCAGGACGGCTCGCACCGGAGCACCGGGCTGCCATCGCCGAAGTCCCAGAATTGGTCGCGGTCGACGTCGGTGGACAGGTCGGTGAACTGTACCGTGACCCCGCCGTTGGCGCCGTAGGGGGCGGCGGTGAAGTCGGAGACCGGCTCCCGGTCGTCGACGAGGAACAGGCCATCCAGCGACGAAAGGGACCCCTGCTGGGTCTGCGGGCCGCCGTGGTTGTGGACGGCGTCCTGGAGCTGGCTAGCCTGCAGGCGTCGAAAGGTCCGTCCCGGGAAGAGCTGGCCGAGGTCGAAGCTCAGGTCCGAGAGGGACGGGTTGGCGATCGCGGCGCCGCGGTGGTACTCCCGGGCCAAGGCGTCGGTGGCGGCGTGGGCGGTGAGGTTGCTCAGGTAGACGGGGCCGCCGCCTTCGATCTCGATCTCTAGGTCGATCGTGGCGGGACCGGCGTCGCGAAAGTAGAAGCTCGACGTGAAGTCCGAGCCGCCGGCGTAGGTCCGCAGCCCCTGGGTGGTGGGGGCCCCGGGCTGCTGCCCTAAAGCCCGGACTGTGATGTCCCGGGGAACGTCGGTGGGGAAGCCCGCAAGGGGATCGGCGCGGACATCGAAGAAGACCGTCAGATCCCCGGCCGGGATCGTCAGGCCGGAGAACCGGACCGTCATACAGGTATGGACCCTCGCCCCGGTGCAGGGTTGGGTCGCGCTGAACCGCAGGGCGTCGCCGATCGGAACGATCGTGGCGTCACCGGACGTCCAGCCGGCGAGGAACGAGGAGTCGAGGCGCTGTCCCGCACCCTGAAGCAGATCCGGCGTTTGGCGCGCCAGCCGCTGGGGTGCACCCAGGGGCTGCAGGGCGGTGGTCCGGGGGCCGCCGAGCCAGTGGTACAGCTCTTCATCGCCCTTGCGGAGCTCGTCCCAGATTCCCACGGAGTGACCCCGTTCCGGCCCCGGCTCCACCAGGTTGGTGACGGGCAGTCCAAGGATCTGGGACGCCGCCATCACCAGGCGGGATACGGAGGGGGTGGCGGTGGGGTCCTTGTGGACGACCCAGGTCAGGCGGGGATCTTGGCCGGCCCGATCCCTCCAGTAGGTCAACCGATTGACGGCCGTCGACCAGTTGTCGAGGGTGGCGTCATTGAAGCCAGAGAAGCCCTCCGCCTCCATTCCGTTCAGCACCCCCACGGCGCGCTGGGACTCGGCGGCGCCGCCGTCGGCGAGGATCAGGCGGTCCTCCCCGAGGACCCGCCGCAGCTCGGTGTAGAAGGCATGGACCCCCTGGCCGTAGGCGTTCCTGTCGCCGAGGATGCCACCGTCGGGCTGCCCGTCGTTGTCGACGTCGGCGACCCGGCCTTCGATGGGCCGATCCTTCCACCAAGGGGCAATGTCGAGCTGGACGCCGTGGAAGTCGCGGCCGTCCGGCGCCGACCGCGGAGAGAGCAGGTCGCCGAGCAGCCGCGCCAGGGCGTCGCCGGCGGTTTGGCCCTGGGAGTCGATGGGGCTGGCGGAGGACAGGTTGTAGTGCCACAGGAGGTGGTTGTCGACGTGACCCCAGGGCCCTTCGTGGACGTGGGGTGCGACGTAGGCCTGGCCGGCGGTGAAGCTTTGGAGTTGGGTGGACAACACGCCCCGTTCGACCCGAAGGCGGTTCTGGGTCCCGTCGATCTCCAAGACGGTCATGTGCTCCGCCTGGCCCCATAGCTTCTGGCCGCCGTCGAGGGGAACCAGGACGATGTCGTCCGCCTTGCCGGCGTTGGCGAGACCGATGTCGTCCCGGAACGGTGTGACATCGGCGACGTGGATCCACGTTTCGCCGGGGCTGTCGCTGACGTTCTGGGTCAAGTGGGTGCCGGGAAAGTAGAGCCAGTGCCCCGCCGAGAACCTTTCGTGGACGGGCTGACCGTCGAGCCTCCAATGGGGGTCGAGGGCGTTGCCGTTGAAGTGCAGCATCACCAACTGGTCGTCCCGTTCCGCGGCGAAGGAGGCCATGAACAGGTCGACGTCCGGCGCCAGGTTCGCCAGCTCCTCGCCGACGGTCTTGGCGACGACTCCGTTCAGGCGGCCGAAGGTCGACCGCCACTCGGGGTACGTCTGGAACCGGGTGGGGTGTTCTGGGCTACGAAAGAAGAACGCCCGCGGATACCCGGCGTTGAAGATGGGCAGGCACGACACCGGCGGATCGTCTCCGGCGCAGGGGTCGAGGGATGAGGGCTGGCCGAGGGTCTGACCCCGCAGCGGCGTCACGTAGAGCGCCGCCAGGACGAGGCTCGCCAAGACGGAGGCCACCGCCAGGGGACCCCTCGACCGGGGCTGGAGGCGGCCGGAGATCGGTGGCGACTCATCGCGTCGTCGGAGGTGTGGCTTCAGGGTTCGCAGGTCAGGCATGCCTTCTCCTTGTCTTGGCTGCGGCCGGCGACCCGGAACGGGTGGAGTTGCCGAGGCCGCGTGGCGGGGATTGCTGCTTCTGGAAGACACGCGGATTGTGGCAGGTGGGATAGCTCACGAAGGTGGCATTTCGCTGCGCCGGTGCCCCGTCGCGAAGATTTTTCGGTCAGGTGACCCAAATCGCCGTCGCCAATGCGCGTGTCTGACAGTCCCAGAGTGCAAAGCCCGGGTCCCCTTCGGACCCGAGCGGCCCGTTCAGCGAAGGTCGGGCCGCCCAGGGGAGAGGTGTATCCGGAGCCCCCGTGGGCCGATGCGGGCGCGGTGTCCGCGCGGTCGAGATCCGAACCGAGAAGGAGAAGAACATGCAGCGACGAACGATGACCACGACCCTCCTGGCGATTGCCGCCTGGACCCTGTTGGGCGGGCTAGCGGCCGCGGAAAGTCTCTACGAGCTGCCGATCTGCAAGCTGATCGAAGAGCGGGATCCCAGCGCCCAGCGAACCGCGCTGCTGGAGCACTGCGACCTCGCGGAGCAGGTGCTGGACGGTTGGTTCGCCGAGGCCCCCGGCGACGGAATTCCGGACCAGGAAGCCTACGATCAGGCGCTCTACTACATCGCGACGGCCCACTGGTCGAGGCTGTTGGAAATCCAGGCGACAGTGGACGGTCCCTGCGGTGACGACCTCTGCGCCGGCCACGAGACCGCACAGACGTGTCCCGCGGACTGCGACCTCGGCGACGGATCGTCGGGCGGCGGCTCGGGTCCCGGCGGCCCCGGCGGCGGCGGAATGGGGGGGCTGTGAGCATGGAGACTTCGAACCAGAGGATCCTGGCCCTCTGCATCTTCCTGCTGCTCAGTCTGCCGATGGACAGCTCCGCGGCGGATACCGAATGTGACGCCACCGGCACGACCCGGCCAAATCCGCAGCTCAACGACTGCCGGGACGATCGCCGAGACAAGGGGACGCTCCACCTCTATCGGTTGACCCCCGCCGCCCCGCAGATCGCCCCCGAGCTCGCTGTCCACTGCACCGAGACGGCCCCCCACCGGGCCTGCATCCCGGGCACGCCGGACTGCTCGGACGAACCCTTGGATTTCGACGACCTCGCCTGGGCCCGCCAGCAATGCCGGGTGGACAACGCGGCGCGGAAGCAGGACCTCTGGAACTGTGTCGACGACGGCATCACGTTCAAGTCCAATACCGTCGCCAACGCCTGTCCCAAGAAGGCGATTAACATCCACCGACGGACCGACGGTAGCCCCTGTGAGCTGCTCAACGGAAACGAGCTCGTGGACGTCGGCAACAGCGACTTCTACACCTGCGAGGCCACCGGTCCAGGGCCGGTGAACATGGGCGCGGTGCCGAATCCGCCGACGATCCCGGCGGGGTGCTGCGTCCTGGGTGCTCCCTACCTGACCGAAGACCACTGGGAGTATCAGAAGACCCAGCAGATGAAGATGGACATCGACGGCAGGTTCCATCGCGAATGGCCGGAGCACTACCTCGAAGCGTGGTCCCCCGCCAGGGTGATCGCCTGCAACCACCCGGACACGCCGGCCGATTTGAAGGTGGCACACCACGCGTGCCTGATGACTCCGAAGGACATCATGGTCGAGGGCTTCAGCAACCCGACCGCCAATCCTGACCACCAGGGGCCCGGGTGGTGCAACGCCACCACGGGCTCGGGCTTCGACACCAACAGCGTGCCCCAGATCGCCAAGGATCTAGCCCGGGTCGTCGGGCATATCGCTTCGCCGAAGGGCATTCTGACGCCGGCGAACCCGGCGAGCTATGACACCACCAACGGCGACTACGCCTGCTTCACCCATCGCAAGAACTACGTCGACCACTGCTCCGGCCTCGGTGACGGGGTGGCGGATCACCTGGGCTTCGCCCACAGCATGGGGGCGATCGTCACCTCGTCTTGGAACATCCCGTTCCAGCAGTTCGGCGGCTCGGTGATGGGGCCGGCCAGGGCCGGGCTGGAAGATTGGGAGTTCAATCATAGGAACAACTGCGATCCGATTCCCTGGGTGACCAGGGTGGGGCACCGGGTGGCTCTGGCCTTCATGGCCACGCACCCCGCGCCGGGGGGCGCACCCGGAGCCGGCGGCAGGATTCCCCACACCTACAAGATCTGCTCGGAGATGGAAGCCGCGGGGAAGCAGCCCTCGAACTGCATCCGCCTCGACGGTTCCTACGTCGGGACGCCACAGGGGCCGAGCGACTGCTACAAGAACGGCGTCCCCTGCACGTGGGCTCCGTGGTGCGGGGCCAATCCCTATCAGCCTCTGTCGAGGTCGTTTACCGGGCGGAAGGACTTCCAGCCGATGGACTGCGATGGGACGGTGACCCGTGGCCTGACGAAGAAGGTCGAGGCGTGTTTCAAGCTCGACGAGGGGGTGGTGAGAGACGTCCTCGACTGCGTCAAGGCGGCGCTCGGCGCTGCGAGATTCACGGTCGCACACATGGACGATCACCTTTTCGACGGATCCGGCAACGGGGACGGCTACCGACCCCTCACCGGCGCCAACTGGGGCGAGCCCCGCCGCCGGTCCTACGGTCAGCTCCCGGTCTGCCCAGACGGCTGGATCCCCGGGGATAGCGCCAACCACAGCCTGTGCTGTACCCAAGGGGTTCCGGACGGCGCGGCCTGCGGGAGCGACGGCGATTGCTGCGACGGTCTGTCCTGCAATACGGGCCGCTGCGAGGCGGAGGATCCTTGCGCCGATCCGCCCCAGGGGGTTCCCGGGGGTCCGGATCCGGTTTGCGTCCAGGAGTAGGACAGGGTCATTGGCCCCTCCGGGGGCCGTGATCCTCCTCCCCGCGACGCAGGGATTCCGACTCGGACTGCAGTGAGGCCGCGGCCGCCTCGTCGCCCCAGGCTCGGTAGGCGGAGCCCAGGGTTTCGAGGAGGCGGGCGCGGACCTCGGGCCTGGGGTCGGCGTGGTCGAGGGCCGAGGTGCCGCGGTCGAGCAGCTGGGGGACGGTGAGGGTCGCTCCGTCGAGGTCGCCGGGCTCGAGCTGGTTGAACAGGTCCACCAGGAACGAGGCGACGTCTTCGGCGTCGGCGCGGAGTCGGTCGGCGCGGCGCCGCTCGTCGTCGATGCGCTGAGCCTGGTACGACACCGCCGCGATGGCGGCGAGGGCGGCGGCGAAGATCGCCGCCACCAGGCCCGCCACCGGCCGGTGCCGCCGGAGGAAGCGGCCGAACCGGTACGGCAGGGTGGCGGGCCGGGCGGAGATGGGGCGTCCTTCGAGGTGGCGACCGAGGTCGGCGTCGAGGGCTTCGACGGTGCCGTAGCGGTCCTCTGGATGGGGGGCGAGGGCCTTGGCGATGATCGCGTCCAGGTCGCCCCGCAGGCGACGTCGCAGGTCCGGGTCCGATGCGAACCGGCTCGGCGGTGTCGGTCCAGACGTTGGCGGCTCGTGGTCCAGGCGGCCGGCGAGCACGCGGTGGAGCAGTCGTCCCAAGGAGTAGACATCGCTGGCGGTGGTGAGCGTTTCGCCCCGCAGCTGCTCAGGGCTGGCGTAGTCGGGGGTCAGGGGTCGCGGATCGACGGTCCGGGTCCGCGTGTCGCCGCCCTCCAGGATCTTGGCGATGCCGAAGTCGAGGAGCTTGGGGTTCCCCTCGTCGTCCACCAGGATGTTGTCGGGCTTGAGGTCGAGGTGCAAAACCAACCGGCGATGGGCGTAGGCGACGCCGGAGAGCACCCGCCGCAGAATCTGAAGGCGTTCCTCGACGGATCGGCCTGTGCAGGCTTGGTCGATCGGTCGTCCTCGGACGACCTCCATCACCAGGTAGGGACGGCCGGCGTCCGTGGTTCCGCCGTCGATGAGGCGAGCGATGTGGGGGTGATCGAGATCGGAGAGGATCCGCCGCTCGCGCCGAAAGCGAGCCAAGGCCTCCTCGGAAGGAACGCCGCCGGCGACCTTGATCGCCACCCGCTGCTGGAAGCCGTCGCCGTCCCGGATCCCCAGCAACACCTGACCCATACCGCCGCGGCCGAGGGACCGTTCTAGCCGATAGGGTCCGATATGGGTTCCGGGGGCGATCTCCGGTTCGTCGTCGTCCCAACCTTCGAGCCAAGGGGCGGCGGCGGAAACCTCCAGGAACCGCCCTGCCCGGCGGTCCGCGTCGAGCAGTGCCCGTGCCTCGGCGAGCACCGCTGGTTCGACCGCCGCCGACTGAGCTTCAAGCCAGGCGCGGCGTTCGCCGCGGGGACGGTCCAACGCTGAAGAGACGAGCTCTTGGGCTGCTCGGAACGTGTCAACCGACATCGTCTTCCCTACCCTGGGGGGCGAGGCCCTGTAGCTCGCGGAACAGCCACGCCTTGGCCAGGCGCCACTGGCGCTTGATGGTGGCGGGGGAGAGGCCCATCGCCTGGGCGATCTCCGCTTCGGTGAGGCCGGCGAAGAACTTGGCCCGGACGATTGTCGATTGTCGCGGCTCCAGTTGCTCTAGCGCGTCGAGGGCCTGGTCGAGCTCGACCATCAGGTCCGGTCGCTGCGTCGCCAGATCGCCGATGTCCGACAGGTCCAGGCGTTCGAGGTCGCCCCCCCGCTTGCGGGCCAGGCGTCGCCGCGCATGGTCCACCAAGATCCGCTGCGTCAAGCGGGCCGAGACCGCGAAGAATTGATGGCGGTCCTGCCAGCGGATGCGGTTCTGGTCGAGTAGCCGGAGGTACGTCTCGTGGATCAGGGCGGTCGGCTGCAAGGTGTGACCGCTCCGCTCGATCGACATCATGCCGCGGGCGATCTTGCGCAGCTCCGGGTAGATCAGCGGCAGCAGCCGTTCGGAAGCCTGCGGGTCCCCCTGCTGCCAGGCGATCAGCAGGGTCGTGATCTCTCCGGTCCCCCGTTCGTTCATGACCCGCTTCCCCCCTGGGTTCCATCAACCTCGGCCGCCGGCTCGGCAGCCGGCTCGGCCACCGGCTTGGCCGCCGGCTTGGCAGCGGCGCGTGCCGCCTCGAGGAACCCTGCGTAGCGCCGCGTCAGGGTGTGTTCCGGCCCGAGGATTCGCAGGGTTCGGCGGGTGGCTTCCTCGGCTAGGGGCAAGGCTTCGTTCGGGCGGCCGGCGGAGAGCAGGACCTCCGCCAGGGCCCCTTGGGAGTACGCGATGCTGTCGTTGTCGGCGTCCATCCCGAGGATGGTGTCCAGGCTGCGGCGGAAGAGGGCCTCCGCCTCGTCCAGCCGACCCGATACGAAAAGAACCTTCCCCAGATTGTGCTGCAGCTTGGCGACGGTATGGTGGTTATTGCCGTAGCGCGTGACCGCCAGCTCCAGATTCTCCCGGAAGAGAGCCTCGGACTCGCCGTGTTTCCCCTGCTGCCCCAGGGCCATCCCCAGGTTGTTGCGCGCTTCGGCGCTCATCGGATGGTGTCGGCCGTAGAACCGCAAGCGTAGCTCTACCACCCGTCGCAGCACCCGCTCCGCCGCTTCCAGGTCCCGCTGTGCGAGGAGGGATTGGCCGAGGATGTTGAGGGCTTTGGTGGTGGAGGTGTGGCCTTCAGGCCAGTGGAGCTCGGCGATCTCCACCGCCTGGGACGCCAGCCGGGTGGCCTCGTCCTGGAAGCCCAGGCTAGAGCTCGCCCCGGCGAGATTGCTCAGGCACAGGCCGGTCAGCGGATGTTGATCCCCGAGGTGACGGCGGCGGATGTCGCAGCCGCGCCGGTACATTCCGAGGGCCGCCTTGAGGTCCAGTAGCTCGTAGTAGGCGTTCCCCAGGCCCAGGTAGCTGTCCGCGACGCTCAGGTGGTCTTCGCCGTGGTGGCGTCGGTGGAGCTTGAGGGCCTCGTGGTGATGGACGAGGGCCGAGCGGTAGTCGGACCGCGCCAGGTCCAGGCGGCCGAGTTGGTCGAGGACCCCGGCGACGGCGGGGTGTCCCGGTTCGGAGGTCCGGCGGCGGATGGACAGCGCCCGCTCCAGGAGCGGCCCAGCGTCGTCGAACCGGCCCCAGGAACGGTAGGTGGCGCCGAGGGTGGTGAGAAGACGGGCATGGACCGCGGCGGGGGCGTTGCGGCTTTGCAGCGCGTCTCGGCCGCGGTCCAGAACCTCGGGGACCGAGAGGGCGTCCTCCGCGGATCCGGGGTCGAGGGGCTCCAGCATGTCCGCCAAGAAGGAGGCGACGTCCTCCGCTTCCCGCTGGGCGAGCTGGGTGCGGTCCCTCTCTTCCGCCAAATGATGGGTCTGGACGGTGACGACGCCCGCGGCGCCGAGGGTGATCGAGAACAGGGCGGAGGCGAGGGAGACGAGGGGCCAGCGGCGTCTCAGGAAGCGCCCGGCCCGGTAGCGCCGCGTCGGAGCTCGGGCGAAGACCGGTCGTCCCTCGAGAAACCGGGTCAGATCCTCCGCAAACTGCTCGACGGTCCCATAGCGGTCGTCGGGGCGGGCGCGAAGGGCCTTGCCGACGATCGCGTCGAGATCCCCCGCCAGGCGGCGGGCGAGGGGACCGGCGACGACCCGGCTGGGGGGCGGCGGTTCCAGACCTTCGGCACGTCCGTCGGCCTCCGGCGCTTGACCGGTCAGCACCCGGTAGAGGAGGAGCCCGAGGGAATATAGGTCGCTCGCCGTGGTCAGGGGCTCGCCCCGCAGCTGCTCCGGGCTCGCGGACTCCGGTGTCAGGGGGCGCCGGCCGGGCGTGCGGGTCACCCCGGCTGGGGCGCCGAGGAGCTTGGAGATGCCGAAATCGAGAATTCTGGGCTCGCCGGCGACGTCGACGAGGATGTTGGCTGGCTTGAGGTCGAGGTGGGCCACCAGGTGACGGTGGGCGTGGCCCACGGCCGCCAAGACCTTGCCCATGAGGGCCAACCGCTCCGCGAAGGGAAGGCCGTCGCAGTGCCGGTGTAGCGGTAGCCCCTCGACGTGCTCCATCACCAGGTAGGGCAGGCCGGCCTCGGTGGTGCCGCCCCCCAACAGCCGGGCGACGTTGGGGTGTTTGAGGTCCGCGAGGATCCGGCGCTCGAGGCGAAAGCGGTCCAGGGACTCGGGGGAGCTGGCCCCCGTCGCGACCTTGATGGCGACGCGCTGTTGGACCTCGCCGTCGTCGCGGACCGCCAGCCAAACCCGGCTGGATCCGCCTTGGGCCAGTAGGCGATCGAGGCGATAAGGGCCGATGCGGTGGGGGGCAGTCCCAGTCTGCTCCAGCTCCAGACTTCTGGCCTCGGAGGCGGCTCCAGAGGGGGGCGCTACCGGAGGATCAAGTCCAGGGGATTCGATGGAGAGAACCTCGTGCGTATCGACGCTAAGGCCGGCGGGAGACCGAGGGGCCACCGGCGGATCACAAAGGCCCGGCGCCCGTGGTCACCGACGGCCGGATCGGCCGACGCCTAGGGGATTCGAGGCGCGGGCACGGCGATCGGGGCGAGTCTCGTCAAGGATATGCGTGCCCAAAATAGCACGCTTCGGCCTTCCACAGCGGAGGCCGAAGCATGTTCGAACGTTCAGCGGGGATCGCCCGCGATCGACATCGTCAGCTTCGAGCTAGAACCGGTAGCTGAACCCCATGCCGAGGATCCAAGGGTCGAACTCGATCTCCGTCGACGGCGCATCCTGGATGTTCTTGGGGGAGACGTCGAAGCTGCTGTCCAGGTACTTGGCCGACAGGTTCAGGCCCCAGGGCCCGTCGGAGAAGCCGATGTCCGCGCCGATCTGGGCGCCCCAGGCGAACTCGTCGGTGCTTTCGCCCTCGGTGCTGAGCTCTGAGTCCACAACCCCATCGATGAGGCGCTGGTCGGTCAGCTGGATATCGCCGAAGTCGATGTAGGCCAGCAGCGGCCCAAAGTAGAGGTCGACGTTGCGACCCGGCTTCAGGTGGAAGTTGAGCCCCGCGGTCAGGGCGGTCAGATCGAACTCGCTCTCCTGACGAAAACGGACGTCGGTCAAGACATCGGACTCATAACTGAAGCTCGACTCGCCGTGGAGGGCGCCGATCTCCACGCCGAGGAGCGGCGAGAAGCGCCGTTCGATGGAGGCTTGAAAGCCGAGGTCGCCGTCGGAATCGAAATCGATGCCGGCAGTGTCGATGGATGGGTCGATCCACGCGGCGCCGCCCCGCAGGGTCCAGTCCTCAGCCGCGGCGTATCCGCCCGCGAGCAGCATCATGGTGATCGTGAAGGTCCCGACGAGCCTGGGTAGCGAGAGCATTGGGCTTGCGAGCATTGGAGTCTCCGTGTCTGGGTTGGGGCGACGCCCCCGGCCTTTCTGTGCGAAAGACCGGACGCGTGTCCGCCAGTGTCGACGACTCGGCCGCGGGCCGTGGGCCACGGGTCGAACCCGGTCCCGCGCCGGCGACCCAGCGGGAAGCGGCGCGTTGCGGTAGGGGCTCTGTGGGTCGTCGTGCATCATCGGCATGCCAATGAGCACGATCAATGCCAGCGAACGGAGGCGCTACGCCGAGTCGCAAGGCGCGCCTCTCCCCAGCGCGGCCCCTTCAGCCCAAGGAAGGGCGGCGCGGGAAGGGGGGGCGAATCGCCGGCCCGATCCGGGTAGCGACAACGCCAGACGGTGACCCGGCCGTCCGGGGCACCGTCTGCACCTTCTACTGGTTCTCGGCGAGTTGACTCCGGGTCCACCGCTCGATCGGGGCCGACGGGTCCGCCGATGGGGACGCCGAGTCGGCGATGGCCGTCAGTAGATCTCCGATGGCCCGGAGCTTGTCGGGGTCCAGTTGGAGGAGATCCCGCAGCCGGACACCGTCTCCCCCCGCCCAGAGGTCCCAGCTGAGCTGCAGCATCAGGGCCTCCTCGGAGTCGGGGCGCCGTCGTCCGGCGAGGTGCTGGAACGCCTCGGCCGTCGGCCCCCGCTCGGTCCACAGGTCGGGGCGACCCACCATGTGCACGAGGGCCAGGCAGATGGGGGTTCGCCGTTCCCGGGGGAGGTGGGCCCTAGGCCCGGCGCCGGCGTTGCCCCGCCAGGCTTGGTCCAGGGCCGCGGCCCCGTCGAGATGACCTGCGCTCAATGGACGGTCTCCGAGTCGTAGGAGGATCCGAAACCAACAAACGGCACCTGGGGAGCGGTGAGGTGGGCCACCGTGAGTCTCGCCGTGTCCAGATCCGAAGTCCCCCGGTCGAGGCGAAGGTAGAGGAAGAGCTGGGTCTCCCGGAAGGGGGAGAGCAGGTGGTACTCCTCCCCCAGGGTGAGGAGGATGTCCTGGAGGCCGCCGTCGAGGTCGAAGGTGGATTCGGCCTCCGCTTCGATCTCAGCGCGAAGGGCGGTGGCCTTGCCGGAGACTGCGTCCACCAGGTCGAAGCCGTCGTGGGCCCCTGCGGTCTCCAGACAGATGCCTTGCTCGTAGTCGGCCAGGGCGGCTCCGATGGCTCCTGGAATCTGCAGCGACTGATCGAGGGCGCGGAAGAAGTCACTCATGGTTTTCCCCTTGCTGAGTTGCGTGGATGACCTCTGGGGGCGCGTCGTGTTCGGCCTTGGGCACGACAATTGTTATGGTGACTCGGCGGGGGAATTCTGTCGTCCGCCTTCTGGCGGATTGTGGCTTACAACA
>JBCDIS010000176.1:0-14055 GCA_038748685.1 Acidobacteriota bacterium
CCGTCGGCGTTCTACTGCGCGGGCGGGGGCAAGCCCCGCCCCTACCCCGGAGGCGTTCGGACCCCGGGCGGGGGCAAGCCCCGCCCCTACCCCGGAGGCGTTCGGACCCCGGGCGGGGGCAGGCCCCGCCCCAACCTCGGAGGCGTCTGGACCCCCGGGCGGGGGCAAGCCCCGCCCCTACGGCGGAGGCGAGCCCAGGGCGTCGGCGAGCCAGAGGCGGGCGGCGCGCCACTCGCGGGTGACGGTCGCCGGGGAGACGTCGAGGACGTCGGCGATCTCGTCGTTGGTCAGGCCGGCGAAGAAGCGCAGCTCCACCATGCGGGCGGCCCGGGGGGAGACTTCGGCGAAGCGGGTGAGGGCGCGGTCGAGGTCGATCAGGTCGATGGACGTCGGGGCCAGGTCGGCGAGGCCGGTCTCGAGGGTGACGTGGGTCGGATCGTTCCCCCGCTTGCCCGCGGTGCGGCGGCGGTGGCGGTCGACGAGGATGTTGCGCATGGCGTGGGCGGTGAGCACGAAGAAGTGCAGCCGGTCCTTGGCGCGGGCCCCGGAGCCGAGGAACCGCAGGAGGACCTCGTGGGCCAGCTCGGTGGGCTGCAGGGTACGGCGGGGGCCGCTGCGCCGCAGGTGGCGGTCGGCGAGCCGGCGGATCTCGTCGTAGACCTGGGGGAGCAGCTCGTCGAGGGCGGACTCGTCGCCGGCCTGCCAGCGCTCCAGCATGGCGGTGACGTCCCCCGGGGTGGCCTCTTCGGTGTGCTTCTTCATCGTCCTCGGTCAGCTACGCGGCACCCAGGTCCGCGAGCCGCGCCTCCAGGTCCTCGATCTCGCCCCGCATCGGCTCGCCGCCGGCCACGAAGAGGGCCCTCGCCTCGTCGAACCGTTCCCGGGCCTCCCCCCGCCGGCCCAGGTGCCACAGCGCCTCGCCGAGGAGGGCGGCGGCCCGGCCGATGTCCCGGTGACCGGGATCGAGCTTGGCCGCCTGGATGTCGAAGGCCCGCTGCGCCTGGCGGTGGGCGAGCCCGTGGTCGCCGCGGCGGATCGCCAGCCTCGCGAGCTGATCCAGGCTCTCGGCGATCTCCAGGTGCTCGGACCCGAGGACCCCCTCGCGGATCGCCAGGGAGCGCTCGTGGACCCGCCGGGCTTCGTCGTCGCGCCCGAGGCTCTCCACCGTCAGCGCCAGAATGAAGAGGCCCATGGCCACGTGGGGATGCTCGTCCCCCAGGGCCCGCTCACCGAGGGCGAGGGCCTCCCGGAGGCTCGCCTCGGCCCGTTCGAGCTGCCCCAGCTCGCGGCGCAGGCTGCCGAGGTTGAGGAGGACGGCGAAACGCTCGTGGTGGTCGTCGCCGAGCCTCTGCCGGAGGTTGCGGTCGACCGTTTCGAAGATCGCCACGGCTTCCTCCGTGCGCCCCTGGTCGGCGATGACGGCCCCCAGGCCCAGGTAGTGGGTCGCGAGGCGGGGGTGGGTGTCCTCCACCTGCGGCTCGAGGATCGCGATGGCCTGGCGGAACTGCGCTTCGGCGTCCTCCACCCGCCGTTTCGCGAAATAGGCGACGCCGAGGTTGTGGTGGGAGCTCGCCTTTCCGATGGTGAATCGGTCGTCGAGCTTCCCATAGGCCTCGACGGCGCGCTGCATGGCCTCCAGGGCGCCTTCGAAGTCCCCGGAGGCCTCCCGGAGGCGACCGTCGAGATCGTGGCCCTCGGCCAGGAGGTGTTCCCCCTCCTCCTCCGGCAGGGTCTGGGCCAGCGCGAGGGCCGCTTCGAGATGGCGGGCCGCGCTGTCGTGGTCCGCCAGAATGGCCTCGAGTCGCACCATGTGGATATGGCTCATGGCGAGCTGCAGGGCCGGCGGATCGTCAAGGGCTTCGAGGGTCTCGATGGCGGAACGGTGGAGCCCGTGGGCCCGATCGAACTCGCCGAGGTTGCGGTAGATGTCGCCGATGGTCCCTTCGAGGCGGGCGCGGACGAGGGGCTGGTCCGCCAGGTCCGACTCGACCCGCTCGGCCCCCCGCGCCAGGAGCTCGAGGGCGGTGACCTCCCCCGGCGGCTTGTCCGACTCGGGGAATTGGGCGTTGGAGGCGTCGAAAAGGCGGACCAGGAAGTCGACCACCTCGTCGGCCTCGTCCCGCGCTTCCACCGCCGACCGCGCCTCCTCCACCGCCGCCCGCTCCGCCTGACGGGCCCGCATCAGCCCGCCCACCGTGCCCACCGTGCCCACCAGCACCGCCAGGGCCACCGTCGCGGCGGCGGCGACGGTCAGCCGGTGCCGCCGCAGCAGCTTGCCCACCAGCACCCCCGTGGTGAGGGGACGGGCGCGGATGGGCTCGCTTCCCAGATGGCGCTCGACGTCCCCCGCCAGCTCCGCCGCCGATGCGTAGCGGCGGTCGGGCCGCGGTTCGAGGGCCTTCATGACGATGGCGTCGAGGTCCCCCCGCAGCCGCTTCGCCAGGGGCTCGGCGTCGAGCCGGCGCCGCCGCGCGACCCGACCCCGCCGGTCTTTGTCGAGCCCGGCGAACCGGGTCGACGGACGCTCGGCGTCGCGCTCCAGCCGCCGCTTCACCAGGCGCACCGGGTCGTCGTCCTCCACCGCCCACGGCAGGCTGCCGGTCAGCAGCTCGTAGAGCAGGATGCCGAGGGAGAAGACGTCGGACCGGGCGTCGAGGTCGCCGCCGGGTTCGAGGGCCTCGGGGCTCATGTAGGCGGGGGTGCCGAGGAAGCGATCGCCGGTGGACGCGGCCAGGGTGACCAGGGGCGCGCCCAGGCCCTTGGCGATGCCGAAGTCGATGATCTTGGGCACCGGCTGGCCGTCCACCTCCGAGACGAGGACGTTCGACGGCTTGAGGTCGCGGTGCAGCAGCAGCTTGAGGTGGGCGTGGTGGGTGCCGCGGCAGACCTCCAGAAACAGCCGCAGGCGTTCCTCGATCGACAGGGTCGCGCGGTCGCAGTAGGTGGTGATCGGCGGCCCCTCGATGAGCTCCATGGCGAAGTAGGGGAGGCCGTCGTCGGTGGTGCCCGCTTCGAGGATGCGGCCGACGTTGGGGTGGTCGAGCCGCGCCATGGCCTGGCGCTCGGCTTCGAAACGGACCTCCGCCTCGCCCCGCAGCCGCGCCCCGCGGACGATCTTGAGGGCCACCTCGCGGGTGACGGGGCTCCGCTGCACCGCCCGAAAGACCTGACCCATGCCCCCTTCGCCGAGGGGCGCGACGATCTCGAACGGGCCGACGGCGTGCCCGACCTGGACGGGGGGAGGCGGGGGCTCGGTGGGGGTCGGGGCGTCGAGCAGGTCGGCGATGGATTCCGAGGCCGCCAGCCTCCTCCGCACGTCCCGGGCCAGGGCCGGGTCGTCGCAGTCCGCCAGGGCCCTCTCCCTCCCCTCCGCGTCGAGCTCGCACACCTCGGCGAGCAGCGCGAAGACCGCGCGCTGGTGCGTCAGGTCGCTGGGGGACTCGGAGCTCATGGCGCGCGGTGTCTACCCCTCGACCCGGGCCGGCTCGGAGCCAGAGCGAACACACTTCCCGCCGCGTCGATGCCGGTCGAGGAACCTCGACCGCAGGGTCTTCGGACTGAGGTCTAGTCTGGGTAGATCCAGGTACATGGCGAATCCCGGATCCCATTCTAACGAATCGCCTGCATCGGAGTCGGAACCGGCCGATGCCGGGAACGCGGTGTCGAGGCTCAGGGCTGCACGGCCCAGGCGCCCCCCAGGGCCCTGTAGAGCTGCACGAAGGCGGCGGCGGCGCGGGTGTTGCTCTGGGCGTGCAGATCCTGGGCTTCGAGCAGGCGGCGTTCGGCGTCGAGCACGGTGAGGAAGCTGTCGGCGCCGTAGCGATAGCGCACGTTGGCGAGCTCGGCGGCCCGCTGGCTGGCGTCCGCGGCGACGGCGAGGCGGGCCTGGCGTTCGCGGCTCCGGGCGTAGTCCACCAGGGCGTTCTCCGTCTCTTCGAGGGCGATGAGCACGGTCTGCTCGTAGGCTGCGAGGGCGGCGTCGCCGTCGGCCTCGGCGGCCGCGATCCGCTGGCGGACCCGGCCGAGGTCGAAGGCGGGCCAGCTCAGGAACGGACCGATGGAGTACGTGGTGGACCCGCTGTCGGCGATGTCCGAAGCGGAGGTGCTGAGGAAACCCAGGCCCCCCAGCAGGCGCACCCGCGGGAAGAGATCCCCCACCAAGACGCCGATGCGGGCCGTCTGCGCCGCCAGCCGGCGCTCGGCGGCGCGGATGTCCGGACGCCGCCGAAGCAGGTCGACGGGTTCGCCGATGGGCAGGGTCGACGGTAGGGCGGGCATCCGCGCGGCTTCGGATCCGCCGGAGGGGGCGGTCAGCTCGGCCACCAGCTCCCCCGGCGTCCGGCCGGTCAGCACGGCGAGGCGGTGCATGGAGGCGGCGATGTTGGCCTCGAGGGGGGCGAGGCTGGCGAGGGTCTGTTCGAGCTGGGCCTCGGCCCGCGCCAGGTCGAGGTCGGTACCGCGACCGCCTTCGAGCAGGGCCTGGGTCAGCTCGTAGGTTTCCCGCTGGTTCTTGGCGTTCTCCCGCGCCACGGCGAGCCGATCCTGCTCCCCCCGGAGCTCCAGGTAGGTGAGGGCCACGTCGGCGGTCATGGCGACGGCGACCGCGCGCAGCTCGGCGACGGCGACCCCCTCCTCGGCTTCGAGGGCTTCGATCGAACGGCGGACCCGGCCGAAAAGGTCGAGCTCCCAGGCGACGGCCAGCTCGCCGCTGTAGACGGTGGAGTCCCGCGAGTCGTCGTCGGTCACGGAGAGGCTGGCGCGCTCCCGGCTCACGGAGCCGGTGGAGGTCACGGTGGGGTAGCGATCCCGTCTGCCGACCCCGAGCAGGGCCCGGGCGCGGACCAGATTGGCCTCGGCGATCCGCAGGTCGTGGTTGGCCTGGAGCGCCGCCTCCACCAGGCGGTCGAGGTCGTCGTCGCCGAGCAGGCGCCACCAGTCGGCCTCGGGCTCCCCCGCTTCGTAGAGGGTCTCCACCAGCCGGGTCTCGGCGGGATCCGTCGTTTCCGCTAGGAGCGCTTCCCCCACGGCCTCGGCGGCCTCGATCTCGGAACGGGCCGAGAACTCGGCGGGGGCTTTGGGGGTCGGCGGCGTGTACTCGGGGCCGACGCTGCAGCCGGCGAGGAAGAGGAGCGCGAGGCTCCAGGCGGTGGCTTGCATGCGCATGATCAGGACTCCTGGCCTGCCGTCGGCCCGTCCGGAGTTGCCGTGGCGGCGGGGGCGGGGGCGGCGCCGCGGCCGGATCCACGGCGCACGAGGGTGTAGAACACCGGCGTCAACAGCAGGCCGAGCAGGGTGACCCCGAGCATGCCGGAGAAGACGGCCGTGCCGAGCACCCGGCGCATCTCCGCGCCGGCGCCGGAGGCGATCACCAGCGGCACGACGCCGAGGATGAAGGCGAAGGCGGTCATCAGGATCGGTCGCAGGCGCAGACGGGCCGCTTCGATCGCGGCGTCGAAGCGGTCGAGCCCCTCGTCCTCCTTTTGACGGGCGAACTCCACGATCAGGATGGCGTTCTTGCTCGCCAAACCCACCAGCACGACGAGCCCGATCTGGGTCAGGATGTCGTTGGCCATACCGCGGGCGGAGACGCCGAGCAGCGCGAAGAGGATGCACAGCGGCACGATCAGGAGGATCGCCACCGGCAGGGACCAGCTCTCGTATTGCGCGGTGAGCAGGAGGAAGACGAAGAGCACCGCCAGGGGAAAGAGCACGAGGGCGGCGTTCCCTGCCTGCTTTTCCTGGTAGGCGAGCTCGGTCCACTCGTAGCCGGCGCCCCGCGGCAGCGCCCGATCGGCGAGGGACTCCATGGCGGCGATGCCCTCCAAGGTACTCGAGCCGGCCACGGTGTTTCCCAGGACCTCGGCGGCCGGGAAGAGGTTGTACCGCACGATGCGGTCGGGGCCGTTCTCCTCCCGCACCTCGGCCACCGAGCCCAGGGGCACCATGGCGCCGGTCCGGCTGCGGGTGCGCAGACGCAGGATGTCGTCGGGGTCGAGCCTGTAGGCGGCGTCCGCCTGGGCGGTGACGCGGTAGGTGCGACCGAAGAGATTGAAATCGTTGACGTAGGCCGAGCCGAGGTTGACCCGGAGGGTCTCGAAGACGTTCCCGACCGGCACGTCGAGGATCTCGGTGCGGGTGCGGTCGATGTCGAGGAAGAGGCGCGGGGTCGAGGTGTTGAAGGTGGAGAAGACCCGCTCCAGCCCCGGATGCTGGTTGGCCTCCCCCACCAGTCCCCAGGTGGCCTGTTCGAGCTGGCGCAGCCCCAGGCCTCCGCGGTCCTGCACCATCATCTTGAAACCGCCGCCGGTGCCCAGGCCGTTGACCGGCGGGGGGTCGATGACGAAGAAGCTCGCTTCCTGGATCTGCGACAGGACCTGGCGAATCTGCCCCACCAGGCCGGCGGCGGTGATCCCCGCGTCCCGTTCCTCGAAGGGGGGGAGCAGGACGAACATGGCCGCGGCGTTCGAGGCGGCGGAAAACGTCGCGCCGGAGAATCCGGCGATTGCCACCACGTCCTCCGCCCCGGGCATCTGGCGGATGAGGGCTTCGGCCTCGCGGACCACCGCGTCGGTCCGCTCCAGCGAGGCGCCCGCCGGCAGCTGCACGGCGACGATCAGGTAACCCTTGTCCTGCTGCGGAATGAAGCCGCCGGGCACCCGCTGGAAGAGGAAGGCGGTGGCCGCGAGCATCAGCACGAAGACCAGTATCACCGCCACCGGCCGTCGAACGAGGCGGCGGAGCAGCCCGGCGTAGAGGTCACTGGCCCGTTCGAAGACGCGGTTGAAGAGACGGAAGAAGGCCCCCAGGGGTCCCCCGGGCTCGCCGTGCTCCGAGCGCGGCTTGAGGAGGACGCCGGCCAGCGCCGGACTGAGGGTGAGGGAGTTGAACGCCGAGATCAGGGTCGCCACCGCCACCGTGATGGCGAACTGGCGAAAGAACTGACCCGTGATGCCGCCGAGGAAGGCGGCCGGCAGGAACACGGCCACCAGCACGAGGGCCATGGAGATGAGGGCGGTGCCGACTTCGTCCATGCTGACGCGGGCCGCCTCCCGGGGTTCCAACCCGTTTTCGAGGTTGCGCTCGACGTTCTCGACGACGACGATGGCGTCGTCGACCACGATCCCGATGGCCAGCACCAGGCCGAAGAGGGTCAAGGTGTTGAGGGAGAAACCGAGGGCGGCCATGACGGCGAAGGTGCCGATCAGGGAGACCGGAATGGCGGCGATCGGGATCAGCGCCGCCCGCCAGGACTGCAGGAAGACGAGGATCACCAGCAGCACCAGCACCACGGCCTCGAAGATGGTCTCGTAGACCGCCTGCACGGACTCCTCGACGAATTGGGTCGGGTCGTAGCGGATGGCGTATTCGAGCCCGGGCGGGAAATCCTGGGAGAGGGTCTCCATGGTGTCGCGGATCTGCTGCGCCGTTTCGAGGGCGTTCGAGCCGGGGCGCTGGAAGATCCCCATACCCACGGCCTGCTTGCCGTTGAGGTAGCTGTTGCGCACGTAGTCGAGGGCCCCGAGCTCGACCCGGGCGATGTCGCGCACGCGGGTCAGCCGACCGTCCCTGCCGGTCTTGATGATCACATCGCGGAACTGCTCCGCCTCGTCGAACCGGCCCTGGGTATTGACGGTGACCTGGTACGCGGTTCCCGTGGGGGTGGGGGGCTGGCCGAGGGTGCCGGCGGCGACCTGCACGTTCTGCGAGCGCAGGGCGGCCACCACGTCGGCGGCGGTCAGCTGGTAGACCGCCAGCTTGTCGGGGTCGAGCCACACCCGCATGGAGTACTCGCGGGCGCCGAAGACCGTGAGATTGCCGACGCCGCCGACCCGCTTGAGCACGTCGGAGACCCGGAGCAGGGCGTAGTTCGAGATGTAGAGATCGTCGTAGGTGCCGTCGGGGGAGAGCAGGTGCACCACCATCATCAGGTCGGGGGAGCTCTTCTCGGTCACGATCCCCAGGCGCCGCACCTCCTCGGGGAGGCGGGGCTCGGCCTGGGTGACGCGGTTCTGCACCAGCACCTGGGCGGCGTCGAGATCGGTGCCTAGCTCGAAGGTGATCGACAGCTGCATGGCGCCGTCGCCGGTGGACGAGGACGTCATGTAGAGCATGCCTTCGACCCCGTTCACCGCCTGCTCGATCGGCGTGGCGACGGTGTCGGCGATGACCTCGGGCGTGGCCCCGGGGTAGACCGCGCGCACGACGATGGTCGGCGGGGCGATCTCCGGATATTGGGTGACGGGCAGGCCGAAGTAGGCGAGGGTGCCGACCAGGATCAGCAGGATCGAAAGCACCGTCGCGAAGCGCGGCCGGTCGACGAAGAAGCGGCCGAAGGTCACGGCTCGGCTCCGTTCGTCCCGTCGCTCTCCCCGTCGCCCGCCCCATCCGGCGCCCCGTCCGGCGTTGGGGTCCCGGCGGTCTCCCCCGTCGGCCCTGGAGCGCCCCCGTCCCCGAGCTCGTCCTGGGCCGGATCCGGCTGGGCCCGATCCGCGAGATCGACCGAGATCGGCACCACCGGTCCGTCGGGCCGAACCCGGGCCAGGCCGGCCACCAGGACCCGGTCGGTGGCCTCCAGTCCGGAGCGGACGACCCGCAGGCCGTAGGCCCGGGGGCCGATCTCGATGCTGCGCCTCTTGGCGACGTCCCCGTCGCCGAGGAGGTAGACGAAGCGCTGGGCCTGGTCGCGCTGGATGGCCTCGTCGGGGATCAGCAGCGCCCTCGAAGGGCCGCCGATCCGCATCCGGGCCTTGGCGAACATCCCGGGCACGAGCATGTCGTCCGGATTCTCGAACCGGGCCCGGGCGCGCATGGTGCCCGTGGCTTCGTCGATGCGGTTGTCCACGAAGTCGATGTAGCCGCGGCGGGGGAAATCCCGCTCGTCGGCGAGCTGTAGCTCCACCGGGGTCGGATAGTCCCGCGAGCTGCGCCGGCTGCCGGCGCGGGTCAGGCGCATGTAGCGCAGCACCGACTGCTCGTCGGCGTTGAAGTAGAAGTGGATCGGATCCCGGGAGACGATGGTCGCCAGGACCGTCGAGTCGGCGGAGCCGCCGCGGACCAGGTTGCCGGGGTCGATCCTCTGCTCACCGATACGGCCGGCGATGGGCGCCTCGACCCGGGTGAAATCGACGTCGAGGCGGGCCGCCGTGACCGCCGCGCTGGCGGCCTCCAGAGCCGCCTCGGCCTCACGCTTCTCCTGCGTGCGGGCGTCGAACTCCTCCTCCGAGATCGCCCTGCGTTTCACCAGGCGCTCGGCCCGATCGAGGTCGTTCTCGGCCAGCTCCAGCCGCACCTCGGCCCGCGTCACCTGGGCCCGGGCTTCGGCAAGGACGGCCTCGTAGGGCCGGGGGTCGATGACGAAGAGGAGATCCCCCTCGCGGACCGTGCCGCCGTCCTCGAAGTGCACCGACTGCAGCGCCCCCGAGACCCGGGCCCGCACCTCCACCACCTCTTGGGCTTCGAGGCGTCCGGTGAAGAGATCCCACTCGACCACCGGGCGCTCGAGGGGAGCCGCGACGTCGACCTCCGGGGCGGCAAAGGACGGTGCCCCCTCGGGTTCGCCGGCCGATCCGCAGCCGACGGCGACGACCATCGGCGCGAGCAGGAGCCACAGGGGGAGGCGTATCGATGTTGAGGGCACTGGGGTTCCTTTCCTGCAGGTTGGGGGGACGTGCCTTCTTGGATGACGGTGCGCGCGTCCAGGTTTCGCTTAAAGCCTGTCACGTTCCTAGTCGAGGGCGAGGGGAGATCGCCTCGCCGACGGAGACGCTCCCAATCATCTTAGAAGCGGTCTGGACGACATGTCAGTGTCGTTTCGCGCCATCGTCACCGGGGAGCTCCCCCGCAGGTCGAGGATGCCCGTCGCAGCTCTGCCACATGCCGCCGCCCCCGTGGAAGCACGGATCGAGCGCCGTGCGTCGGCCGCACTGGAGAGGCTTCAGCCTTCGAGCAACCGCGGCAGCCGATCTCGATAGCTACGACTGAGCTTTAGCTCGGCGCCGCTGTCCAGCACCACCTGGTACTCGCCGTGGAACAGCGGTCGAAGCTCTGCAACCCGTTCGATGTCCACGAGGGTCGAACGGTGGATGCGCACGAAGCGGTTCGGGTCGAGGGCCCCTTCGAGACGCTTCAAGGAGTCGCGAACGAGGTGGGACGCTTCCGCCGTATGCAGCCGAACGTAGGCCCCCTCGGCTTCGATCCAGTGGATGTCCGTCACGGGCACGAAATAGATACGGCCGCGGCGTTCCACCGCCAGGCGCTTGAGGGGCCGGGGCGCCTCGGGGAGCTCGCCTCCGTGGGCCAGGCGCCGGCTGTCGACGAGGCAGGCGAGACGTTCACCCAACTCGGCGGCCCGGCGCTCGCGCAACCGATCGAGGGCCCGGGCGAGGGTCGCCTCGAAGCGTTCGTCTTCGAAGGGCTTGAGGAGGAAGTCGAGGGCGGCGGCGGCGAAGGCGTCGAGGGCGTACTTGTCATAGGCGGTGACGAAGACCACTTCCGGCATGCACTCTATGCCGACAGCTTCGATCACTCCAAAGCCATCGAGCTCGGGCATCTGGATGTCGAGAAACACCAGGTCCGGCTCGAGCTCGCCGAGAACCCGGACCGCCTCCCGTCCGTCCCGGCACTCGCCGACCCACTCCACCTCGTCGCGGCCGGCGAGCAGTGACCGCAGACGCTGACGCGCCAGCGGCTCGTCGTCGACCACCAGGGCACGGGCGGGCACCCTCACGGGACCCGCCGCCTGGAATGGCGCAGGGGCAACCGCACCGTAGCGCGGCAGCCACCCCCCGGTGCCTCCGCCAGCTCGACGCCGGCGGCGTCTCCATAGAGGCCGACGAGGCGCGCCCGGGTGTTGGCGAGACCCAGTCCCCCGCCACTCCCCGGGGACCCCTCGGACCCTCGGTTGTCGCAGCCAACACCGCCGGGACCCGGGCCGTCGTCCTGAACTTCGATCACCAGGTCGTCGTCGTGGCGGCCCGTGGAGATCCGGATCCGGCCCGCATCGCTGCGTTTCCCGATCCCGTGCAGGACGGCGTTCTCCACCAGCGGCTGGAGGGACAGGTGGGGGACGACGGCCCTCCGCGTCTCCGGGGCGATCTCGAATGCGACGACGAGGCGATCGCCGAAGCGCACTTCTTCGATGTCGAGATAGAGGCGGATCAGCTCCAGCTCCTCTTCGAGGGTGACCTCCTCTCCAGGGGGCTCCGCGAGGCTGGATCGCAGCAGGTCGCTCAGCCGTGCGATCATGCGCCGCGCCCCGGGGACGTCGTGGTCCATGAGGGTCGACACGGAATGCAGCGTATTGAACAGGAAATGGGGATGGATCTGCGCCTTCAGGGCGGTCATCCGAGCTTCCTCGAGCTGCCGCTGTCGCCGACGCGCGGACTGATAGTAGCGCCAGCCCTGCGTCGCCGCGAGGACGCCCCAATAGACGGCCGAGCCGGTGACGAGGCTAACGAGGACAAGAACCGGGGAGGCGCGAGTGAGGGCGGCCATCGCTCGATCGAGGGCGTACAGACCGAAGGCCGACGCGAGGGCCAGCTCATAGGCTTCCATGAGGATGCTGGACAAGATGCCGAACAAGGAGTGCAGCGTCAGGTTGCGGCCATCGACGGCCCCGGAGCGCAGAATGGGGAATCGCCGGCCAAGGCCCGTGACCACCGGGGTCAGAAGCGCCCACAGGTACCAGTAGGCGAAGAGGGCGCCGACGATGCGCCAGTCGGAATCGAAGATCCGGGCGGGTCCCCAGGCACCGAAAACCGAACGGAAGGGGCCCATCAGCCCGAAAAGCAGATAAGAAGCGGTCAGGAACAGTGCCGGCAACGACCAGAATGCCAGAAGAATCCTCCAGCGGTAGCGCTTGGACGACGAGGGCCGCTCCAAACTGGGCGCTTCCGTAGTGGGCCGGCTCATGGCCTGGGAGTCTAACGCCCGGGCTTTCGGGTCCGGTTCCAACGCTGTGGGGGCTTGGCGAGTCATGGCGATCTCCTGAGGTCGGGCGTAACCCGATCTGTGTTTGGACATGGGAGGTATGTCGTCTGGAGATAGCCTCTCTAGTGGGATCAGGGAGATCGAGGACATTGACATGGAGCGGCCCTAGGACGGAGCGACCCGGCCCATCGGGGGATGAATGCCAGGGTTTGGCACGTCAATCGACGACGACCAAAGCCTGGACCAGGCCCGGGCCTGGTCGATGGCGCCCCGCATTGCGTGAATCCCGAGCGCCGTCACACCGGAGCTTCTGGTTGTGCTATCAATTCGGCAATAGCTTGGTCCGACTCCAACTCAATGCCAAGAACGTCCTTGATGAGCGGTATTGCACGGCTGGCGGCTCGGGATCGGCATTCCCCGCCGCGACGACCACCGCCCAGCTTCTGCTTTCCTTCCAGAAGTAGGTGCCTCGTGAAAATGGAATCACGGTCGCGACAAGGTATCTTTCGAGGTCCCGTAAACATGGCTCGACCTGAAGCGTCAGAGGCCGCCGTCGTCGCTCGACCTTCGAAGCGTTGGCGTCCTACACAAGCCAAGACTCCCTCGGGCGCCTCGACCGCGGCCGGGCTCGTCGCCATCGCATGGTTCTTCCTCCTCTTCGGGACCCCGCGAGCTCAGGCTTCGGAGTCGTCCGCGGGGACAGCCGATGAACCTTGGCTCGAGAGGACTCGCTACGAGATGCCGTTTGCGAATAGGGCAGAGTGGCTCGAATTCATGGGCCAGGGCGGCACGGTCGAGACGAAGCCCCTGGCGGCGGCCTACCCCGAGAATGAGTTCGCCGGCTTCGTGAGCGGCAGGCTGGCGACGGTCGAGCGCGTCTCTTTCCGCTCGGGCGAGCTCGTGCTGCGAGGCATCCTCGTCCATCCGCCGGGCGAGGGACCGTTTCCCGCGGTGGTCTACGCCCGGGGAGGAAACCGGGAATACGGAAGTCTCCGTTTTCTCGACGTGATGCGGATGCTGGCCATCGCGGGCAGCGGACGGGTCGTGCTGGCGCCCGAGTACCGCGGTGAGGGTGGGAGTGAAGGCGAGCCCGAGCTCGGAAGAGGCGACGTTCAAGACGTGATGGCGTCGGTCGAGGCACTCACGGCGTGGTCGAGGGCCGACACCGAGAGTCTAGCGCTGCTGGGACTGAGCCGCGGCGGCTTGGTCGCGGCCTGGGCCTTGACCAGGACGAAGGGTTTCGACGCGGCCATCCTGATCGCTCCCAGCTTGGATCTCGAGAAATCGGCAGAGCGACGGCCGGAGCTCGACGCGGCCGTCTACGCGAAGTCGATCGCCGGCTATGCCGATGACCGCGTGGGTGCCCTGCGGCGCGCGTCACCGATCCACGCCGTCGACCGCATGGCCAAGACGCCGGTACTGCTGCTTCACGGAACCGCCGACCGGCGGGTTCACGCTTCGGTCTCTCTCGAGCTCTCCCGCGGCTTGCTCGAGCGCGATCATCCCCATCGCCTCGTGATGCTCGAGGGAGGCAACCACTCTTTGACCGACCATGCGCTCCTGGTCCGCCAGCAGATCGAGTCCTGGCTCGCGGCCTACGCGCCAGGCGAAGGCTGAACGGTCGAAGGCTGGCTCACGTCTCTGCTCGTCGAACCGCCCTTCGAAGGTCGGAGCCCCTTCGACAGGGGTCACCTCGTAGCGCGGTGCCTCCGCGGTTGGATCCAAGACTGCCGCCGACCCGAACGCCGGGGCGGGCGTCAACAGCGCGGCAGCGCCTTTGCCGAGAAAGAAATGTCCAAGACCGTGCCTTCCCCTCGTCTAGCCGCAAAGTGGGCTGCATCTCCTACGTCGGTGGCCAGGAAGAATCCTGACGGGCCGTCGATCTTCCGCGCGGCTGCTTCCCCTGCATCCAGCCCGGCGCCGTTCAGGAAACTCAGGGCCGAGTCTACATCTGTACCGTGAAACAGCCGTATGCCGTCATCGCCCTTCGAAGCAGCACGGACTCCGGCGCCGAGGCCGGTTGCGAACGGGATGACGGCGCCCAAGACATCTGCACCGAGAGCCAGCACCTGGGTCTTGGTGACGCCTTCTCCCGCAATGATTGTGGTCGCGATATCGCCAAGGTCG
>JBCDIS010000177.1:0-14047 GCA_038748685.1 Acidobacteriota bacterium
GAGATCGACTACAACGGCCAGCAGGCCGGCTACACGGCCGATCCGCAGGAGACCATCAACTACGTCGCCGCCCACGACAACGAGACGCTCTTCGACGCCATCCAGCTGAAAGTGCCGCTCGCCACCTCAGCCGCCGACCGCGCCCGGATGCAGGGCCTCGGCCAGTCGCTGGTGCTGCTCGGCCAGGGAGTGCCCTTCCTCCACGCCGGCATGGAGATGCTGCGCTCGAAGTCGATGGACCGCGACTCCTTCAACTCCGGGGATTGGTTCAACCGCGTCGACTGGAGCTTCCAGGACAACGCCTGGGGATCGGGCCTGCCGGTGGCCTCGAAGAACCAGGACAACTGGCCGCTCTTCGGTCCGCTGCTCGCCGATCCGGCCCTCCAGGTCCAATCGGTTGACATCCTGAGCGCCGTCGCCAATACCAAGGAGATGCTGCAGATCCGTCGCAGCTCGAAGCTCTTCCGCTTGACCGGGGCGGACGAGGTGCAGTCGACCGTGCGCTTCCTCAACACCGGGCCGTCGCAGGTGCCCGGCGTCATCGCCATGCTGCTCGACGACCAGCTCGGGCTCGACGCGCAGCGCGACGCCGTGCTGGTGATTTGGAACGCCACGCCCTTCGCCCAGGCCCTCACGCTGCCGGCGCCCGCCGGCAACTGGACGCTGCATCCGGTGCTCCAGGCCTCGGCGGACGCCGTCGTCCGCGGCGCGGGCTACGAAGGCGCCAGCTTCCTGGTGCCGGGCCGCACCACGGCGGTCTTCGAGCGGATCGACGACGCCTGCGTACCGGCCGCGGATACCCTTTGCCTGGGCGAGAACGATCGTTTCCGGGTGCAGGTCGACTGGCGCGACTTCGAGGACCGTACCGGTGAGGGGCAAGCCGTCGAGATCGGGCGCCGCGACACCGGTCTGTTCTGGTTCTTCGACGAGGACAACCTCGAAATCACCGTCAAGGTGCTCGACGCCTGTAACCCGGAGTTCGACAGCTTCTGGGTCTTCTTCGCCGGCATCACCAACGTCGAATACACCCTGACGGTGACCGATACCGACACCGGGGAGCAGAAGGTCTACCGAAACGAACTGGGCGAGATCGGGCTGCCGACCCTCGACACCAGGGCGTTCAGGACCTGCGGCTGACCGAGTCGGCTCGCTGACCGTCGAGGGGTCGGGCGATGGCGCCCGGCCCCTCGTGTTTCGTAGGAGACCGACGCCGCGATTCTAGGAGGACCTGCACGCCGGTGATGATCCGGTTTCTTTGATGTCGACGCCTGGGGGGTCACGGTCCCATGGGGGGCCGCCCGTGACCCATCCACCTACCCGAGGAGTCGACGTTGATCCACCTATTCCCACGTGCCCACCGAGCTCCGGCGGCCCGGCCCCCAAGGCGGGCCCTACGCGCCGCCGCGGCGCTCCTGTGCTCCCTGCCCCTGGCCCTTCCGGCTTTCGCCACCCCCACCTTCTCCGAGTACGTCGCCGAGAAGAACCTCGCCCCCACCGGCCTCAGCGTGGAGCACTTTCCGGAGGGGGACGCCGTCCACCGCCGGAATGGCGCGCTGATCCAGCGCTACCACTTCGGCGGCGCCGTCCCCGTCAGCGAGCGTTTCAGCTACCAGCTCGGCCTGGTGTACACCTCCTCCATCTGGCACTTCGTGGAGGACGGACCGGGGGCCATCCGGGCCGAGCCCCATCCCCGCTTCGACGCCGGCCTCGGCTGGCGGCTCGACTTCGGCGAGCTGCTGGCCCCGGGCAGCGCCCAGAACCCCGACAACCACTGGGTCTACCGCTCCCCCGGGGGCGAGGTCCGACGCTTCTACGCCACCCTGGCGGACGGCGAGACCATGGTGCCCAACGTTTTCTACAGCCGCGACAGCACCTACCTGCGGCTGCGGCTCAACAGCGCCGGTGCCCACGTGGACTTTCCCGACGGCCGGACCCGCCGCTTCGAGCAGACCCCCGGCGGCTGGCGCTTTGACGCCGAGCTGGACGTCTTCGGCAACTGGATGGCGGTGGACGACTCCACCCCCGGCCAGTGGCGGATCCTCGACAGCCAGGGCCGGGTCCACCGGATCCACTTCCGCACGGACCAGAGCGGCGCCTATGGCCAGATCGTCGACCGGGTGGAGATGGCCGCCTTCGGCGGCGCCACCGCCGTGTGGCAGCTGAGCTACCGGACGGAGACGATCCCGCGGCCCCCCCAGGACGCGTCGTCGGTGTCGCCGCCGAACGTCGACGTGCCCCTCCTGGACGAGATCCAGGGGCCCGAGGGCACCCTCCAGCGTTTCGACTACGCCGACCCCACCGTCGGCGGCCCCGCGGACGCCGGACGGCTCGATACCCTGCGGCTCGCCACCGGCGGTACGGTGACGTACCGCTACGGTGACCTCGCGTTTCCCTACGTCGCCGGGGCCCACCACACCGCCGACGTCGTCGGCGTCGTCGAGCGTCAGCTCTGGGGCTTCGTCGGCTCCTCCGGCCTGCTGCCGGCGGCGCCGGTGGGGACCTGGACCCTCGCCTGGTCCCTCGACCGGCCCCGCACCGTCGGCGATCCGAATCAGCCCAGGGAGCTGACCGCCGAGATCCACTACCCCGACGGCCACCGCAGGACCCACAAGTTCTCGGTGTATGTGAGCGGTGACGCCGCCAACGACCAGAGGCCGTCGACCGATTTCCAGGCGGCGGACTACGGCCTCCCCTTCACCCAGAACGGCCGCGGTTCCACCAACCCCCTGCGGCCCAGCGTCCAGATCTTCGATACCGACGGCACCACCTCCCTGCGTCGCCTGCACGTGCGCTACAGCCGCTCCCCCTGCGCCGGCTGCTGGGACGGCCAGCCCCGACTGGACCACAGCCGCATCCTCTACGACGACACCCCGGCGAGGGCCATGGACACCAAGGCGTGGACCCATTTCGACGGCCTCGGCCACTTCGCCCGCACCGTCTCCATCGAGCACTCGGGCTTTGCCCCCATGCGCACGATGCTCATGGACCGCAGCCTCCCCCGCCCGGGTCCCCAACAGCCGTGGATCCTCGGCCTGTCCCAGCGCCGTGAGGTCACCGAAGGCGCCGACAGCCGGGTGACGGAGTCCTGCGTCGATCCGGCGACGGGGCTCGTCACCCGCCGCCGGACCCTGGCGTCGGCCACCCGAGGAGCGAACGACCTCCTGCGGGTCTATGGGCACGACGCGATGGGCAATCTCACCTCCGTGCGCTACTACGGCGGTGACGTCCAGGCCCTCGGCACCGGCGCCGACCTGTGCGCCCTGGCGCTGCCGGCGCAGGAGCAGTTCGCCCGCTACCGCACCCACCGATTCGGCGGCCTGGAGGAGTCCGGCTGGCTCGACGCCGCCGGCCAGACCTTCCTGGTGGACCACGAGGCCACCATCGACCCAAGCACCGGCCTGCCCATCACCACCTCCTCCGGTGACGGCTTTGTGTGGACCCACGGCTATGACCTCCTCGGTCGGACCCTCCACTCCACCCCACCGGCGGGAGAAAGCGGAGCCCAAGGGTTCAGCTACCTGGCGGCGGACCCGGGGGCGACGCCTCCGGCCATGGCGGTGAACACCAGCACCGTGACCGACGACGCCGGCGTCGTCCTCAGCGAAACCCGCACCCACTTCGACGCCTTCGGTCGGGTGGCCCGGATCGAGCGGGACACCGACGACGGCTTCCTCGGCGTCGACCAGACCTACGACGCCATGGGCCGCACCCTCTCCACCCAAACCGCCGACGGCGCCATGACCCGGAACCTCGCCTTCGACGGCCTTGGGCGAATTCTGCGGGTCCGGCCACCGGCGGGGGCGGCCTACGACCGCACCTTCGCCTACACCGGACGTTCCGCCTCGGAGACGGTGAAGATCGGAAAGCGCTGGGACGTGTCCACGAACAGCGTCATCGAGGTGGACCGCACCACCCGCAACGACCACGACCGCCACGGCCGCCGCTGGCGCCGGACCTACACCGACGGCGACGGCCAGTGGCTGCGGGAGAGCCTCCAGCTCAACCTCCGCGGCGCCGCCGTCTCGACCCACATCACCAACGGCGCCAAGACCTCCCAGTGGACCACGGCGGATCGCACCGACCACCGCGGCTTCGTGGTGTCCGAGCCCGACGGCACGCCGATCCTCGGCTACGACGCCCTCGGACATCGGACCTTCGTCGACACCCCCGAGGGGACCCAATACCACCTGCGGGACCGCGCGGCGCGGCCCGTCGAGACCCGAACCGGCAGCGCCGATCCTTACCACCCCGGCAGCGTCCTTTGGACCCGCAACACCTACGCCACCACCCTCGACGGCGACAACTACCGGCGGGGCAAGCTGGTGAGCAGCCTGCGGATCAACCGCGACGTGCCCCACCTGCCGGACGGCCACGTGGAGGTGACCGACCGCTACGAGTACCGGGGCCAGGGGGGCTCGGCGTCGACCCTCACCACCGAGGTGACGGCGGGGCTCGGGGGCACCACCCCCATCGCCCGCTTCGCCACCGGCCGGGAGCTCGACGGCCTGGGCTCCGTGACCTCCGTCAACTACCCGGACTGCGACCCCCAGCTGGTTCACCCCGCCACCGCCTGCGTGCCCACCGCCGGCCGGGTGGTCCACTACGACCGATCCCACGGGCGTCTGACGGGCCTGCGGGAAACCTGGGGTGGCGTCCACGCCGGCTGGATCGACCAGATCGCCTACGACCCTTCCGGCGTCCCCACGACGCGGCTTCTGGCCAACGGCTTCGTGGAGCAGGCCACCGTCGTCCCCGCCTCCGGCGGTCGCGCGGAGCGAATGACCCTGACGGATCCCCAGGGGACCCAGCTCTACGACAGCGGCATCGCGGTCTACGACGGCAGGGGCAGGCTGGTCCAGCTCGGGCAGCAGCGGCGGGTCTCCGACGCCACCTACGCCCTCACGGTCCCCGAACCCCCCGGCGACGCCGGAACCACCCAGACCCTGCCGCCGGCTCCGAACCTGGACCCCCTCGGGGCCCAGCGCTGGCGCTCCTACCGGATCCCCCACCGCCACGATCCGGTGAACAGTCACGAAAACGTGTGGGAGGTCTACGTCTACGGTCCAGGGAATCGTCCGGTGTGGACCCGGGTCTGGAACGACTACGACGCCTTCGCCCACGGCTACTCCAAGGACACCTGGAGGCTGATCGGCCTCGACGGGGCGCACCTGCGGACACGCCCGTCCCTCACCTACTACCAAGGCCCGGCGACCTTCCAGGGGTCCACCTTCGACCGCCTTGACCTGAGCCTGGCTTTCACCAAACGGGTGGTGGACAGGATCCTCCTGGGTCGCCAGCTCTTCGGCATCAGCGACCACGCCTTCTTCCCCGGTCGCAAGTCGTTCTACCACCGGGACCTGCGCCAAGGGCTCCTGGCCATCACCGACCAGGACGGCCAAGTCCTGGACAACACCTCCCCGCTGCAATGAGCCCTTACGGAGATATCGATATGACCTTTTCGAAACGCCTCCGACGCACCGGCGCGCGCACCCTCGTCCTCGCCGCCCTGCTCGTCCTCGTCCTCGTGGGCGCCTCCGGCGGTCCGCTCCACGCCGCCCCCGTCCTCTCCGGCTCCATCGAGGACGTCTTCACCGTCATCCCCGCCGACTGCCCGGGGTGCTCTCCGGCGGAGATGGCGGAGCTCGAAGTGGGGATGGGGCTGGCCCTCTCTGCCCTCCAGGGGGCCGTCACCAACCCCTTCGGCAAGCCCTGCCTGGCCCAGGGCAGCCTGGCGCGGGACGTGGCCCTCGCCACCTTCGACCTCTACCGTTCGGGCCAGGTGACGAGCTCCCAGTGGCGGACCCTGGCGACGGAGAAGGGCCGCTTCGCCGGCACCGTCGCCGAAACCTCCGTGGACTCCCTGATGGGATCCTACCGGGATCGCTTCGCCGACGCCCTGGACGACGCCATCCCGGCGGGAAGCTACGCCGAGCAGCAGATGGCCATCTACACCGGCGTCCAGCTGTCGCGGGTGTTCATGGCGACGGCCCAGGGGGTGTGGAGTCCCCAGGAGTGGGCCGACCGCCTGAGCGCCGGCGAGTCGCGGCACGGCGAGGTCATCCGGGCGGTCATGGGGCTGACCGGCGGCGGCCGCGATCTGCTGGACCGGACGGTGCTCACCAGCAAGCCCCAGCTGCGGTGGCTGGAGGCTGAGCTGTGGCCCCTGACCCGGCTTCCGGAGCCCTTCCGGGCCGGCGGCGTGCCGGCCCAGGTGGAGGCCCTGCGGGGCCAATACGAAACAACCCTCCGCAACAGCTGGGCCTCCACGATGTTCGACGGCTGCGGCCTCGAAGCGTCGACGGTCTTCCTCGCAAAGGCGGCGGAACGGTCCCTCGGCGTCTCGGTGGTTTCGAACGCGGGGTCCCTCTACACCAAGGAGTTTGGCGAGGGGGAGGGGGAAACCGAAGCCGAAAACAAGATCGAGGTGGACGGAGGAAGCATCACGGTCATCGGTAAAGACCCGTGGGGCAGGATCCTCATCATCCTCAATCGGTACCAGCCCAACCGGCCCGGGCCCGTCCGCCCCGAGGGCCCTGGCATCGGCCAAGGCCTCGGACCGGGCGTCGGACCCATCCTCCCGGCCTGTCCGCCGGAGCGGCTGGCGATGTTCATGCGTCCGTTCTACGCCACCGGGGACTGCCCGCCGGGTCCCCCCGCCGGCTGTCGGCTGCCGCAGGCCACCAAGGATGAGCTCAAGGACGGCGGCTGCAATCCAGAGGGGGGACCCGAGATCCTCGTTGGCCCCCCCGGCCCCGGAGGGGTGGCGCCACCCCTCAGTCCGGGGGGGCAGGGCTTCCAGCTACCAGGTTTGATCAGCGTACCGGCCATATGCCGCGTCGTCTGCGACCTCACCGGCGGCAGGGGGCCCGACTACGAAATCGGCTTCGCCGTCGGCGGAGGGGGCGAGCTGAGCATCGGTGCCGGTGCCAGCGCGGCCCTCCAGGGCAACGTCGAAACCTCCGGCACGTGCATCTGCAAGGGGGACCGGATCGACTAGGTCACGACCCGAACGGCACGGCCCTCCGAGACCCGGGTGTCTCGGAGGGTCGGCGAATTTTCGCCGATGTGGGCGATGTCGATGACACGGAGCGGGGGTGGGTTCGCGCGATGTCCGGGGAAGCCCGCAGTCCGCCAACCTCGATCAGGAGAACCCGCCATGCACCGTGCCCCCAGACTTCGGAGCGCTCACCGGCGATCCGTTCCAGCATTCTTGCTCTTCCCCCTCGCCCTGCTCTTCAGCACCGCCGCCCAGGCCGCCCTCGACGTCGCCGTCGACGCCACCCCCGATCCGCCCCAGCCCGGCGAGTCCATGCGTGTGGAGATCACCGTCACCAATCCCGGGGGCTCCACCTCGGGCGCCGTCTCCCTGCGGCTGGCCTATCCCCAGAACCTCGCCACCCTGGACGACAACCTGGTGTCCGACGGCGGCGGCTGCCCCGGCATCAGCTGCACCTTCGGGGAGACGGTGGTTTGGAACCTGCCGGCCCTACCGCCGGGGGCAGGCACGACGGTGACCCTGGCCCCCACCGTCGCGGCGGGGACGCCGGACGGCGCGGCGATCGTCTTCGACGTCGACGCCCTCGAAGGGGGCTCCCAGGCGGCGACGGACGTGGCCCAGGTGAGCGTCCTCGCCGCCCGGGTGTTCGACCTCGTCATCGACGAAGATCGGGACCCGGTACCGGCGGGGCGGGCCCTGGTCTACGAGCTGACCTACGGCAACCGCAGCGCCGAAACCACCACCGGCACCACCCTCGATTTCGACCTGCCGCCGGGGGTGGCCTTCGCCTCCGCGTCCGACGGGGGCGTCTTGGTGGGGGGCACCGTGTCGTGGAGCCTCGGCTCCCTGGTTGGACATGAAGGGGGCCGGCGAACGGTGCGGGTCACCGCCGGCGCCGGTGCCGGGGAGGGCACCCTCCTGGAGGCCGACGCGGTCATCGCCGGCCAGGGGGATTTCCTCGCCTACGAGAGCCGCACGACCTCGACGGGGCGGGTGGAGAACGGCAGTCGCCTGATCGTCGGCATGGCCGTGGGGCCGGACCCCGTCGTCCCCGGCGAGCCCCTCCACGCCACGGTCACGGTGAGCAACCCCACCGGCGGTTTCATGAACGACGTCCTCCTGCGGCTGCGCTACCCGGCGAACCTGGGCAGCCTCGACACCAACCTGATCTCCGACGGCGGCTTCTGCGCGGGCATCACCTGCACGAACCGGGAGGAGCTGTTCTGGAACCTCGGCGACCTGCCGCCGGGCCGGGGGGTCACCGTCGGCCTGCCGCCGGTCTTGGCCTCCCCCGCAGGCGGCACCCTGGTGACCTTCCCCATCGCCGTCGACGCCTCCGGACAGAGCCGCACCCTGGCGCGGCAGACCGTCGTCACCCGAGCCTCCCGGCCCCTGCGCCTAGCGGTGGACGCCGAGTCCGGGCCCGTGGGCGTCGGTGAAGTCCAGACCTACACGCTGGTCTACGGCAACGTCAGCGGCGAGACCACCACCGGCACCACCCTGCGGTTCCCGCTGCCCCCGGGGACCCTCTTCGAGTCCGCCTCCCGCGGCGGCGCCTTCTCTGGGGGCGTGGTGACGTGGAACCTCGGGACCCTGGTGGGCCGCGAGGGGGGTCAGCGGCAAGTGCGGGTGCGGGTGGCGGACACCGGCGGCGTGGGGGAAGGGGTCCAGCTGGTGGTGGACCCGGCGACCCTCTCCGGACAGGGCAACTTCCTCCCCTTCGAGACCCGCGCCCGCGTCCGTACCCGGGTGGAGAACGCCACCCGCCTCGACGTCGCCCTCGCCTTCGACCGCGACCCCGTCGTCCCAGACGAGCGGGTGGGGGTCCGCGCCACGGTCACCAACCGCAGTGCCGTGGACTTCGCCAACGGCGTCGTGCTGCGGCTGCGCTATCCGCCGGGGCTCGGGACCCTCGACAACAACCTCATCGTGGACGGCTTCTGCGAAGGCATCACCTGCACCACCCGGGAGGTGGCGACGTTCTCCCTCGGCAACCTACCCCCCGGCGGCGGCGCGGTGGTGGAGCTACCACCGGTGGTAGCTTCGGGCACCCCACCGGGGTCGGTGATCACCGTCCCCGCCTGGGCCGACGCCGTCGACCGCTCCCGCTCCACCGCCGCCCACTCGGTGCAGGTGCGGGAAGCCAGGCCCCTCGACCTCTCGGTGGACGTCGACACGGACCCCCTCGGCGACACCGCGGTCTTCTCCCTGACCCTGGGAAATCGAGGGACCGCCGCCGCCACCGGCGCCACCCTCACCTTCCCCGTGCCCGCGACCACCTCCGCCGTCGGTGCATCCAACGGTGGCGGGAACGCCTCCGGCGGCGGCCTGCTCGGGAACTCGGTGCTGTGGGGACTCGGCACCCTGTCGCCGGGGGAGACCCTGCGGCGACGGGTGGAGGTCGCCATCGAACCGGGAACCCCCGAGGGTCAGCTGATCCGCGCCTTCGACGCCACACTCCGGGCCTCCGGACCCTTCGGCCCCCTGGAAACCCGCTCCCGCGACGCCCGGCGGGTGGAGGACGTCCCGGCGCGGCTTGCCATCGCCTCCACCCCCGCTCCGGTCTCCCCCGGGTCGGTGCTGGACACCACCCTCGACGTCACCAACGCCTCCCCGGCGTTCCTCTTCGGGGCCAACCTCCTGCTCCGCTACCCGACCCTGCTCTCCACCCTCGACGACAACGACATCCCCAACGGCGGCTGCGAAGGCATCACCTGCACCGTCGGCGAGACGGTGTTCTGGAACCTCGGCGACCTGCCGCCGGGTTCCAGCGTTGACCGCACGCTGCCGCCGTCGGTGTCGAACGCCGCGCCGCCGGGAAGCCTGGTGCGCTGGTGGGCCCGGCTCACCGCCGCCAGCTTCGGACAGGCCGTCGCCACCGGCGCCGCCCCGGTGGGCAGCGACTTCCGAGACGCCGGACCGATCCGGGAGCTCGCCGTCTTCGAGGACGGCTTCGAGTCCGGCAACCTGGGGGCCTGGTCCACGGTGTTTCCCTGAAGTCCTCCGGGGCCCTGCCGTGTTCTGGGGCCCCGGGTTCCGTGGCCCCGCCGCGTCCTCAGAGGATCCGCGCGCGGCGGCGGCGGAGCCCCCTGCGCCCGGAGGCGGGGACCGGGTCCACCACCACCTTCTCGCCGCCGTCGGTGGCCTCGGCGCAGCGCTGGATGCCCCCCAGCATGCCCTTGAAGACGAAGCCGTGGAGGGGCAGGACCGCATACCAGTAGGCGAGCCCCAAGAGGCCGTGGGGGCGGAAACGGGCGATCTGAACGAGGGTGGTGCCGCCGCGGCCGTCGTCCTCCAGCTCGAAGGTCAGGGTGGCGACGCCGGGGAGCTTCATCTCCGCCCGCAGCTCCAGGAGGCGGTCCTGGCGGATGTCGGTGACCCGCCAGAAATCCAGGGCGTCGCCGTAGCCCAGGCGTTCCGGATCCCGGCGCCCGCGGCGCAGCCCCGGACCGCCCACCACCTGATCCATGAGACCCCGCAGGCGCCACAGGTAGTCGGCGGCGTACCAGCCGTTGCCGCCGCCGATGCGGCACACGGCGAAGAAGACGGAGCTCGGTGACGCGTCCACCCGCAGGGTCCTGCGGTCCACGAAGGCGGTGCCGCCGGCCCAATCGGGGTCGCCGGGTATCGGGCCGGCGTCGCTCCAGGACGTCACCACCCGGCGGTCCCGGATGGCGCCGAGGGCCCTCTCGATGGCCTCCCGGACGCCGATGCGCTCCGTCGGCACCAGGTCGAGGATGGCGTTCTCCCGGCACACCACCCGGTTGCGCAGGCCCTCCGCCAGGGGCCGGGCGATTTCCTTGGAGAGGGGGGTGACGAAGTGGATCCACAGGGACGACAGCCGCGGCGTTAGCACCGGCACCGGGAGGATCAGGCGGCGGCGCAGGCCCGCCAGCTCCGCCATCAGGTGCATCATCTCCAGGTAGGTCACCACGTCGGGGCCGCCGATATCGAAGGTGCGCCCCGCGGTTTCGGGGGTTTCGAGGCAGCCGACGAGGTAGTCGAGGACGTTGCGGATGGAGATGGGCTGGCATTCGGTGCTTACCCAGCGA
This sequence comes from Acidobacteriota bacterium, assembly GCA_038748685.1. Taxonomy (GTDB): domain Bacteria; phylum Acidobacteriota; class Thermoanaerobaculia; order Multivoradales; family J023; genus JAUIJL01. The sequence goes on from JBCDIS010000177.1 coordinate 11,050, forward strand.
GGGGTGACCATCACCGGCAGACGGTCCACCAGGTAGCGGAGCACCTCAAAGGACGCCGAGCCGGCGCCGATGATGATCGCGGCCCGCAGCACCGTCACCGGTACGCCGGTGGACGCCAGGGCCTCCTCCACCTCCCGCCGTGACGCCAGGTGCTCCGAAAGACCTTCGCCGGTTTCGCCGAGGCCGCCGAGGTAGAGGATCCGCTCCACCCCGGCCCGTCGGGCGGCGCGGGCGAAGGTCTCCGCCAGCCGGCGGTCCCGCTCGGCGTACGCCTCCCCCGCCGCCACCATGGAGTGGATGAGGTAGTAGGCCGCCCGGCAGCCACGAAGGGCCTCCGCCAGGCGGTCTTCATCGGCGGCATTTCCTTCGACGATCTCGACGTCTGGATGGTCGGTCCAGGTGCGGCTCCCGAGCTTGCGGGGGGACCGGGCCAGGCAGCGGACCCGGTGGCCCCGCTCCAGGAGGCGGGGGGCCAGGCGCCCGCCCACGTAGCCGGTGCCCCCGGTCACGAAGACCGGAGTGGACTGTTCCAGCTGCGGCTTTGCGTTCACATTGATGGATTCGACCGTGGGATGGGGTCGGATGTGCTTCCCTCAGGCCACGGACACGGTCTTAACGTTGACGAACTCCCGGATGCCGAACTGGCCCAGCTCCCGGCCGTAGCCGCTGTCCTTGACGCCGCCGAAGGGAAGCCGGGGATCGGACTGCACCAAGCCGTTGACGCAGCAGCACCCCGCGTCGAGCTCCTCCGAAGCGATCCGCTCCCCCCGTTCGAGGTCCCGGGTGAACACCGCCGCGCCGAGACCGTAGGGAGAGTCGTTGGCCACTCGGATCGCCTCCGCCTCGTCTCGGACCGGAAGCACCGCGGCCACCGGTCCGAACAGCTCCTCGCCGTAGGCCGGCGTGCCGGGGCCCACGTCCGTCAGCACCGTGGGGGGATAGAAGGCACCGGGGCCCTCCGGGGGCTGGCCCCCCAGAAGGCACCGGGCGCCTCCCTCGAGGCTGCGCAGCACCTGCCGGTGGAGGCCGTCCCGCAGATCCCTCCGGGCCATGGGACCCACCTCCACCCCCGGGTCCAGGGGATCGCCGACGACGGCGGCGGCCATGTGGGCGACGAAGCGGGCCTCGAACTCCCCCCGGACCGACTCCACCACCACCAGCCGCTTGGCGGCGATGCAGCTCTGACCGGAGTTGAGGAGCCGACTGGTGGCGCAGATCCGGGCCGCGGCCTCCACGTCGGCGTCGGCGAGCACCAGGTAGGGGTCGCTGCCACCGAGCTCCAGGACCGTCTTCTTCAGCCGCTCCCCCGCCTGCGCCGCCACCGCCCGCCCCGCCGCGGTGCTGCCGGTGAGGGTGGCGGCCCGCACCTTCGGGTGACCGAGCACCCGCTGCACCCGCTCCGGCGGGATCCGCAGGTTGGGGAACAGATCCGGCGGGAACCCCGCCCCGCGGAGCATGTCCACGATGGCGTCGGCGCACCCAGGCACGCTGGGGGCGTGCTTGAGGACCCCTCCGTTACCCGCCAGGAGGGCCGGCGCCAGAAAGCGGAAGACCTGCCAGAAGGGGAAATTCCACGGCATCACCGCCAGGATCAGCCCCATGGGGCGGAAGTGGACGGCGCTGCGACGGGGATCGGTGGGGATCTCGACGGGGGCCAGGGCCTCGGCCCCATGATCGGCGTAGTGCTCGCAGACCCAGGCGCACTTCTCCACCTCGGAGACCCCCTGGGCCAGGGGCTTGCCCATCTCCAGGGCCATCAGGCGGGCGAGCCCGTCAGCCCGTCGACGCAGAGCAGCGGCCACCCCCCGCAGCAGTTCAGCCCGGCGCTCCAGCGGCTCCTGAGCCCACAATCGCTGTGCCGCATCAGCGGCGTCGAGCTTCCGGTCGACCTCCAGGTCGGTGTGTTCCGGATAGGTCCCAAGCGTCTCGCCGGTCGTCGGGTTGATGGACACGAAGGCCATGGCCCCTCCTTTCGTCGGTCCGCCGTCATGGCGGGAGCCGTCGGCCCCCCTTAGCGGCCAACGGCCCCGCAGTGTACCCGGTCTGGCTTGGGCCGCCGCCCGAGCCGAGGGTCAGCGACCGGTCCGACTGGGTGCCAAGGGCCACACGCGGACCACCAGGAACGGTGCCTTCCCCGTCTCCGAACCGGCGAGGGCGGCCGACCGGTCGAGCTGGTTGACGGTGGCGTACAGGTAGCCTTCGGGGCCGAAGGCGAGGCCGTCGGGCCAGGTCTGGCCGTTCGGAAGCTTCGCCAGGATCCGGTAGCCGCGGGGATTCGTGACGCCGATGGCCTGGGCCTCGATGTCGGTCACATAAACGTTGCCGGCTCCGTCGACGCTGATGCCGTCGCTATAGGGCTTGAGACCGTATCGTTCGATGGCCTCCGGAACCGCGGCCCCGGTGCCGTCGAAGCTCGCCGCGGTCACCCGGTATACGGAGCGGCCGTGCATGGCGCCGAAGTACACGAATTCGTAGTCCGGGTCGATGGTGATGGGATTGAGGCCGAAGCCGCCCTTCGACTCCGGCATCAGGGAGGGGTGCTTCTCAGCGATCCGCCGCGCCGCCCCAGTCTTGAGATCAACGACGACGAACGCCGGAGTCGGCGCGCTGGTGAGATCCCCCTGGGTCATATCGGCGATGATCGCGCGGTGCCGTTTCTGATCGAGGGCGAAGTCCTGGAGGAAGCTATGGGGACGCAGGACATCGTCGGGAATCGAGATCGACCGAACCCGCTCCTCCGCCTCCGTATCCCAGGCGAGGAAGCGCTTGGCTCCGATGTCCAGGATCCAGGCAATCCCCCCATCGTCGACGCGCACCGACAGCGGCGACACCAGCTCCGAACCGTCACCGCTGGCCACACCGGCATCCGGGTAGGGCCTGAGTGCATCGCCGGGGCCCACCTCCACCAGCTTCGTCGCCGGGGAGACCAGAGGGTGGATGGTCACGAACAAACGACCCGAAGGGGTCAGGGCCGGATTCCCCGGGCGTTGATCGAATC
>JBCDIS010000178.1:0-14007 GCA_038748685.1 Acidobacteriota bacterium
GCGTTTCTCGTTAGCGGGCATGATGGTTCTGGGCGCCCTCGCCTGGGCCGGAGTCTGCTGCGCTCAGACCGAAGGGGATGGCCCCCTTCAGGTCGAAGGCGAGCAGGCCGCAGCGAAGGCGGTGGTGGATTCGGGCGTCGTCGTGGACGGTTCCCCGACCCAGTGGACCGAGGCTTCTATCCGCAAGATGGCCCGAGACCTGGCGGTGGTCGACTGGCGACTCGAGGCGGGCACCGGATGGCAGCCCGAAGCTTCCGCTTGGCGGACCATTGGCCATACCCGCCGCCGCCGAATGAGCCGGGCGCTGTTCCAACTGCATCTACATTCCGGGGCGCAGTACTTGGACCGGGATCTCTACGATCAGCCGGAGGCCTTCGACGAGGTCAAAGACGCGGTCCTCAGCGGCTTCGTGAAGCTGCAGCGGGAGCGCCTGGAGGACTATCTCGATGTCGAAGGACGGCTCGACCGCTTCGGCGATCGGATGACCGGCGCCGACAAGGACGGCCGGGACGGCAGCCCCCGCCCCCTATGGCGGCTTCGGATCTCTCCGCGGGTGAGCGTCGGTGACAAGGAGTACGTCGGCTTCCGGTTCAAGCTCAGGCACGCCCACACCCCGCTGTGGGAGCGGTTCAGCATGCGGGTGCGCTACGATTTCATTGAGGACCGGCCGGTCTTCGCCGCCCAATTCGAAGATAGGGATCGGTACTTCGGCCTGACCCTGGAGCCCGGGACCCACGAGCAGGGGGATCGTGTCCTCCTCGGTGTTCGGATGGATTTCTAGTCGAAGGGACTTCTAGTCGGTCCCCGGGGCCGGCGAGGCGTCGCCCTCCTGGATCAGTCGTCGAGCCACCTCAAGCCCCCCGTCGACGTCGGCGAATCCGCCGTCCAGTTGAACCTCGAAGCAGGCGTCCAAGAGTGGGCCGAAGTGGGGGCCGGGTTCGAGACCCAGTCCGATGAGGTGTCGACCCAGCAGGATCGGCCTGGGGGCCTCCGCCGCCAGCTTCAGCTCCTGTGCACGCTCCAGCAACCAGACTCCGGCGGGGAACCCGTCGAAGGGCAGCGGCGGCCGGCCGGCGTGGTCCGCACGACAAACCCGCACGAGGCGGTCGATGCGCCCGACCCTGCGGGCCAGGCGTCGTACCGCCGCCGGGCTCGCGCCGTCTTTCCACAGGGCGATCGGACGCAGGTGCTCCCGCACGTGGGGGATCACCTGCTCCACCAGATCCTGCTGGTCGGTCATCCGGCCGAGGAACGCACGGGTGGGCTCGACCCCCGCCTCCTCGTGGCCCTTGGAGCGCCAGCGGCCATCTTCGAAGGCGGTGGTGGCGGGCTTTCCGAGGTCGTGGCACAGGCAGGCCAGGCCGACGACGAGATCCTCCCAGGGATCGCCGAGGCGCTCCCGGGCGAAGGCGTCCATCACATGCAGCGTGTGGATCCACACGTCCCCTTCGGGATGCCATTCGGGATCCTGGGGGCAATCCACCAGAACGGCGAGCTCCGGGTAGTGCCCCAGCCAGCCGCAATCCTTCAGGAATTGGAGCCCCCGGGAAATCACCCCGCCCTGCAGGACGAGCTTGCGCCACTCTTCGAAGATCCGCTCCTTGGCGAGACCTTCCGAATCCATGGTGCGGCAAAGGGCGACGGTTTCCGGCGCCACCTCGAAATCAAAGCGGGCGGCCATCTGCATCCCGCGAAGGACCCGCAGCGGATCCTCGGCGAACTTCGCGGAGACGTGCCGGAGGGTTCCGGAGGCGAGGTCCCTTCGCCCGTTCCACGGATCGAGGAGCTCGCCTGTCAGCAGGTCCATGGCCATGGAGTTGACCGTGAAATCCCTGCGGGACGACGCCTCTTCGAGACTCAGGTGGGGGTCCGAGTGGATCTCGAAACCGCGGTGACCGAGGCCCCGCTTCGACTCCCTGCGGGGAATGGCGACGTCGATGGGCAGCCGGCGGACCTTGAGGACGCCGAAGCTCCGACCCACCAGGTCGAGGTCGAAGGGGCCTTCCAGGAGGGATTGTAGGGCGTCCGGGGCGAGCCCGTAGACTTCGAAATCGAGATCGACCACGGGGAGCCCCAGCAGCGCGTCGCGTACCGATCCGCCCACCAACAACGCCCGTCCGCCGGCCCTTTGGACCACGCGGCAGAGCAGAAGCCCGGCGTCCCGAAGCTCGGGGTCGTCGATCTTCGGAAGAACGGGTGTTGGATCATCTCGCATGGCGGCGCCAGCATACCCGATACCCATCTTAGAGCCTTGCGTGAGGGGGTTTCGCTCCGGCCCGCGCCCCAAAGGTACGCTGAAGCCGGTCGGACCGGGGGCAGGGAACGTGGTACGGTCCAGAGAGTTGCGGGCCCTTTGGGCCTGCGGCGGTCCATTTTCCCCTCCCAAACCCAGCGACCCTGCGCGGGTCCCGAGCGAATAGGAGCTCACCGCATGGCCAACCCCACCGCCGTGTTCGACACCTCCCTGGGCACGTTCCAGGTCGAGGTCTACGCCGACAAGATGCCCGTCACCTCCGAGAACTTCCTCAAGCTGGCGGAAAGCGGCTTCTACGACGGACTGCATTTTCATCGTGTGATCAAGGGCTTCATGTGCCAGTTCGGCTGCCCCCACTCCCGGGATCCGCAGAGTGGTCGAGCCGGCACCGGCGGCCCGCCCCATGGCAACATTCAGGACGAGCATCCGGAAGGGGTTCATCTCTCCAACGAGCCCGGAACCCTGTCGATGGCGAACACAGGTCGGCCCAACTCGGGCGGATCCCAGTTCTTCATCAACACCGCCCACAACCACTACCTCGACTGGTTCACCCCCGGTGCCTCCAAGCACCCGGTTTTCGGCCGCGTCGTCGATGGGATGGACGTGGTCCAGTCCATCGAAGGGACCCCAACCGGCGCGGGGGATCGCCCGGTGACGCCGGTGGCGGTGCGATCGATCACCGTGACGCGGTGAGGCCGATGTCGGCGGTATTCGAGGCCCCCTGTGCGTCCAGCAGGGGGTGATAGATCGACGGCACCCGCGACCGGTAGGCCGCCGATGCCAGGGCCTTCGTGACGTCGGGAGCCGTGCCCTCGGCCGCCGCTGGTTCGGCGTCGGTGGCCCGGGCCGGCCGGCCTTCGAGTTCAAGGAAGTGGGCCCGAACCGTTTCGAGGACCGGGTGGACTTTGGGGGGCGCGACAGCCGCTGTGAGGCGACTGGCCCCCATGTCCCGGATTTCCCTCGACAGGGCGGCCCACCGTTCGCCGGCCCGCCTGGCCTTGGCCGCGAGTCGGGACCGGACTTCGAAGAACCGTACGGTGTGGTGGGTGCAAAGGCCCAGAAGCACGAAGGCCGAGGCCAGGAAGATCGCTACTAGCACCGGCGATGGGAAGGCCCGGATCGAGGCGAGGGAAGCCAAAAAGGCGATCCCGAAGCCGACAGCCTTCCGGCGGACCGTTTCCATGGACGGAGATGGATCGTCGTCGGACCCCAATCCGTTGGTTGCGACGGGGTCACTCCCTTCTTCGAGGGCGCGCCGGATCGCCGCCGCCAAGGGCGCAGGATCGGGGTGCGGCCGAGCGGCCCAAACCTCTAGGCCGAAGTCCCTGTCGACCGCGAAGACCCCTGATGTGTCGACCGCGCAGTGGTAGTCGTCGGCCTGGACACCGGTGGGTAGCAGGAGGAACCGGAGCACGCCGCCGGGGGGCGGGGTCTGCGGTTCGGATCTCGGAGTTACTGCTGCCATGGATTGGGGATACTCGGCTCGGTGATCGGCTATTCGCTTCGCCTAGGCTTCGGCGCCGGGCACGCCTTCGATGACCCGCACCAGGGCGCCGACGGTCACCGGTTTACTGGTGTAGTCATCCATGCCGGCCTCGAGACAGATCTCCCGATCACCGGATAGGGCGTGGGCGGTCATGGCGGTGATCCACGGTCCGCCGTCGGGCCACCGGCGCCGGATCTCCCGAGTGGCTTCCAGGCCGTCCATCTCCGGCATCTGGACGTCCATCAACACGAGGTCGTAGTGGCGCCCCTCCACGGCTCGGAGAGCCTCGGCGCCGTTCCCGGCCACGGCCGGGCCGTAGCCCATCTGTTCCAGGAGCTCTACGGCGATCATCTGGTTCACCGGATTGTCCTCCACCACCAGGATGTCCAGCGGACGGCGGATGGCGAGGCCGGGGTCGAGCTCCGCATCCCCCTCCGGAGCGGCGCCGTGGGACTCGGCGTCGTGAAGCCGAAGGGTCATCTCAAACACGAAGGTGGACCCTTGGCCCGGCCGGCTGGAAACCGTTAGATCTCCCCCCATCAGCCGGGCCAGCCGTCGGCTGATGGCGAGGCCGAGCCCGGTGCCGCCGTAGCGCCGGCGAATGGTGGAGTCCACCTGATGGAAGGCTTCGAACAGGTGGGTCTGCTGCTCCTGGGGGATACCGATGCCGGTGTCCGCCACCGACAGGGTCACGTTCACGGCGTCGTCTCCGTCGGGGCTCGGATTCAGGGGCGAGCCCAAAGTGGCCGACACCGTCACCTGCCCTTCGGCGGTGAACTTGACCGCGTTGCCCACCAAGTTCACCAGGATCTGACGGATACGGTGCGGATCCCCTAACAGGAGGTCGGGGATCTCGGCTGGAAGCACGGGGTCCAAGGTGGTTCCCTTGGCGTTCGCCTGGGCGGAGAAGAGACGCACGACGTCGGAGACGGTGGTGCGGAGGTCGAAGGGTCGCTCTTCGAGGGCCACCTTGTGGGCTTCGATCTTGGAATAGTCGAGGATGTCGTTGAGGATCGACAGGAGGGCCTCTCCGGAGTTGCGAATGGTCTCCAACTGGCGGCGCTGCGCGGCGTCGAGGGATGCCTGGAGCAGCAGGCTGGTCATTCCGATCACTCCGTTCATCGGGGTACGGATCTCGTGGCTCATCGTCGCCAGGAAGCTCGACTTGGCCCGGTCTGCGGTTTCGGCGGCGTCTTTGGCGAGGCGCAGAGCCTCCTCGGTGCGGGTGCGTTCCGCCACCTCCCGTCGCAGCCTTTGGGCCTTTTCCTCGAGCCGCCGATTCGACGACTCCAGCGCCTCGGTGCGCTCCCGAACCTGTCGCCGCAGAGAGCGGGAGTACCGGTGGGTGGCGAAGGAGTACACCAGGATTCCAGGGACGATGAGGCCCGCCGCCAAGACCAGGATCAAGAAGCGCCAGGAACGCCAGAAGGGGAGCTGGACCTCTATCCACGGGGAATAGACGGTCTCGCTCCACGGGCCCCCGCCGGTGCGGGCCTGTAGGTGGAGGCGGTAGGAGCCAGGGGGGAGATTGGTGTACCGCAGACCCTGGCTCGGGGTGGTGGACGGCGACAGCCACGATTCTTCAAAGCCCTCCAGCCGTGCTTTGGTCTCGATGGCCCCTTCATGGGCGAGTGAGATGGCGCGGAACTGGGACGTGGGGTGGCGTTCCTGGTAGCTCAGCTGGATCGCGTCGCCGGACGGAGCCCCGCTTTCTGGGGAAGGATCGAAGCGGATGGATCGATCGGCGATCTCTAGGCCCCGCATTTCCAGAAGCGGCGCCGGCGGGACGAGGTCCAACTCCTCGTGATAGCGCGATAGCCCTTGGCTGGTGCCGATCCACACGCGGCCCAGGGCGTCCGCCAGGCCGGCACCGCGGTTGGTCTCCCGGCCCGCGAGGCCATCCCGAACGCTGAAAAATGCGGTGCGGCTGCCGTCCCAGCGGGCGACCCCGTTGTCCGTACCGATCCAGAGTCGGTGCCGACCATCCCCGAACAGCAGGTAGACAGGGCGACGTAGATCGAGATCGGGGAGATTGAATCGAAGCAGGGCGTCGTTGCGCAGGCGAAAGAGCCCGGTCACCGAACCGGCCCAGACCTCGGAGAGGTCGTCCACCCAAACCGTGCTCAGCTGGTTGGCGGCCCCGCCTTCGGGGCTCGAGATCCGCTCCCAGCGTCCTTCTCGAAAGGCGTGGAGTCCGTCCCGGGCGGTGGCGAGATAGACGGAACCATCGCTGCCGGCGGCGATCTTGCGGACCGCCACCGGCGGTAGGGGGGCGGTGTCCACTGGGACGAACCGGCCACCGGCTAGGCGATAGGGCCCCCTCGAGGTGCCCGCCCAAAGGCGCCCGCTGGCGTCGAGGGCGAGGGAGCTGGCGCCTACGGGCACGCCCTCGGCCCGGACGAAACGGAACCCTTCGTCATCCTCCACTAGGCGCAGAATTCCGGAACGGCTGGTGGCGACCCAGACCCGCCCCGATCCATCTTGCTCGAGGTCCATCACCCTGGCGGCGCCGGTCGGGCGGATCAGTTCCTGCGGAAACCGCAGGGGGGTGGTGACGCCGTCCCGAAGCCGGGTCAATCCCTGATCGTGGCCCAGGAGAAGCGTGCCGGGCTCGATCTCTAGAATCGCCGAAACCTCGTCCAGCAGGAGGCCGTGGCGCTGCCGGAAGTTGGCGAAGCGTCGCGAATGGATCTTGCTTGCTCCCCTCGTGGAGGCGATCCACAGGCTCTGCTCTCGGTCGATGAACACCGCCGTGGCGAGATTGTTGGGCAACCCGGTGTCGACCCCCAGGTGCTGCATTGGCGACCCGTCTCCGGGCAAGTAGGAGATGCCGGCGCCATAAGCCAGGGCCAGGCCGCCGGCGGCGTCGGGGGCGAGGCTGAAGGTTCGTTGATTCGTCGTCATCCCTTCGATCGGAACCCGGGCCAACTCCTGAAATCCGTCGCCCTCGATACGGCCGATCCAGCCGTCCCCTGCCAGCCAAAGCCGCTCCCCCCGCGTGCTCCGGTCCGTGGCGACGCCGTGGATCGGACCCGGTGGGAGCCCCGGCCAGCGACGGGTCTCGCCGCTCCGGTCGACTCGAAACAAACCGGCGCTGGTCGCCGCCCACAGGGCATCCTCGCCTCGGGCGATGCTGCGGACCCTGACGCCCTCCGCCCCCCGCACCATGGCCCATTCGCCGTCGACACGAACCCAAAGACCGCGGGAATTACCGACCGCTAGAAGGGGAGCCGGGTCGCGCCGAGGCGGCTCTCGTCCCACGTCGGGGATCAAGACGCCGAAGGCCGTGGGCTGATCCTCCGTCGCTAGCTCCGGAGGGCCGTCCAGGGTGGACCAAAGCCGACCGTCGAAGCGTGCCAACATCGGCCTGGTGGACCCGCTCAGAGCCCAGACGGCGCCGTCTTCGGATACGTCGAGGGCGAAGTAGTCGAGGGTGGGGAGACCGTCTTCGACTCCAAAGCGGATCCAGTCGACGCCGTCGTAGGCGGCGAGGCCGTTTCGGGTGGCGAACCACATGCGACCCCGGGGATCCTGGGCCAGGTCGGCCACCCACGTGCTGGGCAAACCGTCGTCCTCGGTATAGATCCGGGTGGGGTAGCCCTGTCCGGCGACAGAGGCCGCCGCCAGGAGGGCCATCACGAGTGCCCACACCCCCGGGCTCGCCGAGGCCCAGGGCGCCAACGGCCGTCGAGGGCTTAGGGCCGGTCCCCCGGGTCGCGGCGCCCGGGGCCGCCGTGCGCCCGGCCACTGCGGTGCCACAGAATCCATAGTTCTAGTCTATCCCGCCATAGGCGGAGCCCCGGAACCCGATGCCGGCCGACAAAGGGGGAGCCGCCTCTGGTAGAGTTCCGACGCTTTTGGAGCACCCCATGAAGACACTTGAATTCGAGCCCTCGACTCTCCCCTGGATCGACCGCGACGACTTTGAAGGAACCCTCGCCGGGCGCCAGAAATCTGGCCTGGTGGACGCCGAGCTGGCCCAGAGCCTCGGACGCTGGCGGGACGATGGATTCCTGGTCTGCCGAGGCTTGGTTCCCACCGAAATGCTGGACGCGCTCCTGGAGGATGTGGAACGGGTCTGGCGGGATCGGCCCGAACTGCAGGCCCTGGTGGAGGGCCGCGGCGTCGTGGACCTCGATCAGCTGCCTGCGCGGGCGGAAATCGGCAATCACCACTATCGGCTGTTGGACCTGCAGGACGCCTCCGGCCCAGCGAGGGACGTCATCCTCTCGACGGGAATCCTGCGCTTCATCGGAGCGGTCTTCGGCGACGTTCCCGTCGCCATGCAAAGCCTGTATTTCGAATACGGCAGCGAGCAGGGCACCCACCAAGACTTCCCGTACGTCCACGCCCGGGTGCCTTCCCATCTGATCGGCTGCTGGGTCGCCTGCGAGCAGGTGGACGAAACCAGCGGCCCGCTTTTCTACTACCCCGGCTCCCACCGCTTGCCGAAGTTCGACTGGGGCAACGGAGAGTTGCTCTTCGACAACGAGGATCCGGCCAAGAACGACGCGTTTCAGGCGTACCTTGAAGAGGCTTGCGAGCGAGCGGGTCTGGAGAAGGTCGCGTTTCACCCGGAGAAGGGGGACGTGGTGTTCTGGCACGCCGCGCTGGTCCACGGGGGGTCTCCGGCCCTGGATTCGGAGCGCACCCGGCGTTCCCTAGTTGTCCACTACTCCAGTCGGTCCGGCTATCCCCGGGATCGCCGGAGCCCGCACCAGCCGCCGAAGGTCTACGAACAAAACGGCGGTCGGCTCTACCTGCGGCAGAAGCCGGCGACCACCGGCAAGATCCGAGGCAAGGTCCAGGCGGTGCTGCGCCGCCTCCGCGGTTCCTGAGACCTTCGGAATCGTGGAGGATTCGGGTTTGCCCCTCGGTACCGCCACCCCGCGGCCCGGACCCGTCGAGGTCTGGAGGCGGCCGCTGCCCCACCTCAGGGGCCAGCTAATGACGCAGGTGGTGGTGCGCAGCATGACGTTTCTGGCGCGCCGGTACGTCGTCGAGATCGAAGGCCTGGAGCACCTGGAGGCCATGGAAGACCCCTTCGTCTTTGCGGCCAACCACAGCCAGCGGCTGGAGGCCGTGATGCTGCCGGGGCTGCTGTTCTTCCACCGCGGCGGTATCCGGATCCACTTCATGGCGGACTGGGCGATGATGCTGGTACCGGGCGTCGGCTTGATGTACCGGTGCGGCGAAGTGATTCCGGTGGGTGGCAAAAAACCCAAGATCGCGTTCCTCGACCGGCTCAAGAAACACTATGTCCCGAAGGGCTCCGCCTGGGACCGCGCCGCGGAACACCTGCGGCAGGGAAAATCGGTGGGAATCTTCCCCGAAGGCACGGTGAACCGCGATCCCGAGGGACTACTGCGGGGGAGACCGGCGGCGGCCCGGCTGGCGGTGGAGCAGCAGGTTCCGGTCCTCCCGGCGGGTATCCGATTTCCAGAGAATCAGGGGGAGCCGATCGTAGACGGCGCCAAGATGGCGATCCGTTTCGCCCCACCGCTGACTCCACCCCCAGCGACCGTCGTAGAGGGCGCCGATCCGGCGGCGAACAGTCGTTCCGAGAAGCGCCGAGCTGGGGTATCCTCGGAGCCTGGCGCGTCCGGGGACGTCGAGGTCGGCCCAGTACGGGCAGACCCCAGGCCGGTCCGAGAATTTCACGCCCGCATCATGACAGAGCTGGCCCGCCTGTCCGGGAAACGTTGGCACCCCGGAGCGCCGAGGAGGAAAACCCATGGGTCTCAAACATGATTTGACGGTTAGAAAGATCGACGACGCCGCCGCCAGGGAGAAGGCCCTGGAGGTGATCGACAGCGTCTACCTCGGAGAGAAGGGCTGGGTCAGCGCGCCGGAGGAGCTGTTTCCTACGTCGGACCTGGACTCGGAGTCGGTGTCTTGGTTCTTGGCCGAGCTGAAGGATCGGCCCCTGGGGGTGACCCGGGTGCTCTACGAGATCCCCTTCGAGCTGTATCGCCAATACGGATTCGAGCTCGTGGACCAGGGCATCGACGTGGAAGCCTTCGTCCGGGACCACCGCATCGCCGAGGTCGGCCGATTCGCCGTCGTCCCCGAGTACCGCAAGAACATTCTCGTGGCAGCGATTCTCATGCGCGCAGCCGCCACCGAGACGGTGGAGCGGGGTTTCACACACTTCATCACCGACGTCTTCGACGCCGACCCCAACAGCCCCTACCAATTCCACCGTCGGATCCTCGGCTTCGAGACCGTCGCCACCCACGAGGTGGGGGAGCTGAAGATGAAGAGCAAGCGGATCACCATGCTGCTCGATCTCAAAGCGGCCTTCCAGCGCCTGCGGACCGGGCGCAGCTGGATCTTCCGCTACATCACCGAAGGTTGGAACGACCGGCTGGTCCGCAACCTTTCCTGAGGGTGCCGCCTAGGGGCCCTTCGGGGGCGTTGCGGCTGCTCCTGTCCCGAAATTCCGCCTTCCCTGCCATTCTGAGCTGACCGCTTCCCATCACCAGCGGCGGCGCCTCGGACCGAGGCGGGCCCGCCCCCACAACGAGTCTCGGGCCTCCCCCTCAAGGGCCCGAGTCGAGGTTCGAAGTGACCCGAGGCTGGCTCCCCAACAAGCTCGCTCGCATTCTGATGACCTTCTCCCGGCGGCGCCCGGGGCTGGTGCTCGTCGTCTTCGCGGTCCTGCTGGCGGCCGCCGGCTGGACCGCTTCCCGTGTCCGGGTCAACACGGACATCCTGTCCCTCATGCCGGCGGGGAATCCGGTGGTGGAGGAGTTCCGCTCGACCCTGGAACGATTCGGCTCCACCGACCTGCTGCTCGGGATCCTCGATCTCGAAGACCGCGGCGCCGATCCGGACCGTCTCGACCCGGCACTTGCCTTCGCCGACCTCCTGGCGGAGGAACTGCGGTCCTCGAAGGACATCCTGTGGCTCGAATACCATCGGGAGGACGTCTCCCGCGCCGCCCTCGAGTTGGTGCCCTGGGCGCCCCTCTTCATGTCGCAGCAGGGGTTGGACCGCCTGCTGGCGGACCTGGGGACCGAAGACGGGCGACGGACCCAGGCGGCGGAGCTGGCGGAGACCGTCCGTTCCCCCACGGATCTGCCGTTCAAGGCCCTACGGCGGGTGGACCCTTTGGGGATGGTTCCCCTGGCCCTTGAGGGGCTGGAGCTCGAAGACCTAGGTCAGCGCTTCGATGAAGACAGCGGCTACCTGATGGACCCTGAAAAGCGGTTCGTCCTACTCCTGGCCAAACCGGCCCGGCCGGCGGCGGACGTCGCCTTCGGGCGACAGCTGATGGTGGAGCTCGACGGGCGCCGTACCGCCGCGGAAACGGCTTGGCGAGAGGGTGGCTTCGAGGGGAATCCGCCTCCGGTTCTGTGGGGGGGCGGCCATGCGGTGGCGGTGGCGGACGGCGAGCTGATTCTCGGCGATCTCCTCTGGGGTTCCCTGCTGGCGCTGCTGGCGGTGGTCACCCTGTTCTTCATCGCCTTCGGCCGCAAGGTCTCCCTGGTGGTGGCCTTCGTCCCCCTGGTGTCCGGCCTGGTGCTGACGGCGGCCTTCACCGTGGTGACCCTGGGGGGGCTCAACGCCGTCACCGCGGCCTTCGCGGCCCTGCTTATCGGCCTTGGAATCGACTTCGTGATCGTGCTCTACGGCCGCTACGTCGAGGAGCGCAGCGCCGGCGTCGGGCACGACGAAGCGCTGGAACGCTGTGGCCGGCACACCGCCGCCAGCGTCATGCTCGGGGCGGTGACCACCGCCGCGACCTTCTTCGCCTTCCTGGTGTCGGACTTCCAGGGGCTTTGGCAGTTGGGGTGGCTCACCGGTTTCGGCGTGTTGATCGTCATGCTGTCGGTCTACCTGCTGCTACCGGCGCTGTTGACCCTGGCGGAGCGGCGCCGGGCAGGGCGTGCCCACAGGATGTACGGTTTCGGTGCGATCCAGCTCTTCCGCTGGAGCTTCCACCACCCCAAGCCGGTCCTGGCGGCGAGCCTGGTGATCACCGCGGCCCTCGGCGCCGCCGCGTTCGGCGTCCGCTATGACGACGACGCCCTGAACATGCGGTCCACCGAGAACCCCGGGCTCCAGGCGCAGCAGCAGGTGATGGAGGCGTTCGGCCTGAGGTTCAACCCCTATATGCTCCGCCTGGACGGGGCCGACGAGCACGACGCCCTGGCCAAGACCCGCGCCCTCCTGCCGAGGGTCGAGGCCCTGGTGGACGACGGTACCCTGGCTCGGGTGGAGTCGGTGGCGCCCTGGATCCCAGAGATCGGCCATCAGCGGACCCAACTGGAGAAGCTCCGGCGCTTCGACGCCGCCTCCCGCGACCTGCGGGCAGAGCTGGGGACGGCGATGGAAGGGGTGGGTCTGCGGCCGGCAGCTTTCGACCCGGGCTTCGACAATCTCGAAATGGCTCTGACCCTCGACCGGCCCCAGGGACCGACGGATCTCGCCGCCACCTCCCTCGGGCACGCCATGGCCCGCTACGTGGCGGTGAGCGAAGGCCGCGCGTCCACGGTAGTCTACTGCTATCCGCCGCCGGGGAAGTGGCGCCAGGCGCCGCCGCCTCGGCTGGTGCAGATCGCTGAAGAGGCGGGGGGCGTGCTCACCGGCGGCGTCGTGGTGTCGCGGGAGCTCAAGCGGGTGGTCTGGCGGGACGCGACCCTCGCGGCGACCCTGGGGACCCTGGTGGTCTTCGTTTTCCTGGCCATCGACCTCGGGGGGCTGCGGCCGGCGCTCTTGGCGCTCCTGCCCCTCGGCATGGGCCTGGTGTGGATGTTGGGGTGGATGGCGCTGGTGGACGTGCCGGTGAACTTCCTCAACCTCTTCGTGTTCACGATGGTGATCGGAATCGGCGTCGACTACGGGGTTCACCTCCTGCACCGCTGGCAGGAGACCCGCAGCCTGGCCCAGATCGAAGGCATGGGGGCGGCGATCACCGTCGCCGCTTTCACCACGATGCTGGGTTTCGGCTCCCTCGTCCTCAGCCACTTCCCGGGCCTACGGTCCATGGGGGCAGCGGCGATCCTCGGCACCCTGTCGGCGGCTTGGATCAGCATCACGCTGCTGCCGGCCCTGGCTGGACTCGGAAAGTCGGACTGACCCCTCAGGCGGTAGGCCGGGGCGGACCCAGCGATCTGGCCAGCACCCCAAGGCTCTCCGCAGCGTCGAGCAGGGGCGGCGTCAAGGTGCGTCGGTGGACCCCGGGGCGCAGGATGGCCCGCCGGACGAGTTGGCGCGGGGCGTTGGGATAGAGGGACAGCATGAGCGCTATGGCCCCGGTCACGAAGGGGGCCGCGACGCTGGACCCCTCTAAGTGCCCATGGCCCCCACCGGGAACAGCGCTGGTGATCCCAGATCCCTGCGCCATCAAACCGGTCCTCCCAATGCTGGGTCCCAGGTTGGCGTTTGGAAGGGGGACGGCCCGGGCGTCGCAGGCGACCACGGGCAGAATCCAAGGGTGCCGGTAGATCGACGCCGCACCCAGGGCGGCTCTGTTTCCCGCGGCGGCCACCAAGATCACGCCGGCCTTCGCCGCCACCTCCACCGCGTCTCCGAGGGGACGCAGGTCCCGTCTAGCCCGGATCAGCTCCAGACTGAGATTGACGACCCTGGCTCCTTCCTCGATGACCTCCAGGAGCGCCGCCGCAACCTCCCGCGGTCCAGTCACCGCCTCTCCATCGCCGCTAAAAACTGGGCGGATCAGAAACCGGCACCCGGGGCAGATCCCGGGTGCCGGTGAACCTCGCTCCGCCCCTAGAATGCCGGCAAGGAAGGTTCCATGGCGACAAGCATCCCCCTCCGGTCTTGAACATGCGAGCGGAGCGTCCGCCGCGGAGCCGAAGGCTTCGAGGTCCGGATGACCGGCGTCGACCGGGCCGTCAATAAGGCCGACCGCCACCTCGGAGGAGCCGGCTGTCGCCTCCATCAAAGGGCCAAGGCCGCCGAGGAACGGGGGAATGCCACGCATCGCTGAATCCTCCCTACGGGCCCTTAGTTCAAGGGGAAGTGGAATTCCGCGACATCATCCTCTGGATAGGAGATGCAGCCGATGCACTGACCGTCCTTGCACTTCGGGTGCTTGGCCTTGACGGCTTCGCACCGGCGGAAGGCGGTCCCCGACTTGCGGTGACACATGGCTAGACAGCCATACCCGGGAATGGGTTGGAGGCAAGAACAGGCGCGGGACGCCGCTGCGGTGAACCCTGTTAGCGGCGGACGTAAATTAGACATTCATGGCGGACGAAAATCAGACACTCGCCGCCCTTCCTGAACCGGGCACGAC
>JBCDIS010000179.1:0-13985 GCA_038748685.1 Acidobacteriota bacterium
CCCCCGACGCCCCTTCATCGACCCCGATCCACCCGCCGCTGCGGATCGGCGTGCTGGCCCCGGAGTTCCCGCCGATGGTCGGCGGCATGGCGGAGCTCGCCCGCGGCCTGGCCCAGAGCCTCGCCGGTTCCGGAGACGAGATCATCCTCTATACGCGGCCCACCCACGGCCTCGACGACGCCCCCTTCGAGGAGCGCCGAGTCCTCTCGCCGCTCCCCGGCGACAGCCTCCCCGAGCTAGCGGCGGACGAGCCCAGGGTCGACCTGTGGCTGGCGATGAACGCGGGCCTCACCCCGTTGGCGAAGGGGCTCCACCGCCCCTTCTTCGTCTATTTCCACGGCAACGACTTCGTCAATCCCTTCCTCGCCTGCGGCCCGGCCTGGCTTGAACGGCTGCGCCGCCCCTACGCCGCCACCGTCCGCCACGCCCTGCGGCGCCGGGCCATCGCCGCCGCCCTGCCGCGGGTGCGGGGCCTGTTCACCAACAGCCACCAGACCGCCGCGCTGATCACCGACCGCTTCGGCGTCGGCCGCGGGCGGATCCAGGTGGCCTACCCCGGGGTCGCCGACGTCTTCTTTCAGCCCCCGGGGACCGAGCGCGACGACGACGGTCCCCTCCGGCTCCTCACCGTGTCACGCCTGAGTCGACATAGCCGGCGCAAGAACGTCGACGGGGTCCTGGAGGCCGTGGCCCAGCTGATGCCGCGGGTCCCCATCCGCTACACCATCGTCGGAGACGGCGACGACCGGGAACGGCTGGAGGCCTTAGCACGGCAGCTCGGGATCGACGACGCCGTGACGTTCACCGGCGCCGTCGAGGTCGACGAGCTGCTCGCCGCCTACCGCCGGGCCGACCTCTTCGTGATGGCGTCGAAGGCCTCCGACAAGGACGTCGAAGGCTTCGGTATCGTTTATACCGAGGCCGCCTCCGGCGGCGTGCCGTCGATCTGCAGCCGTGAAGGGGGCGCCACCGACGCCGTGGTGGACGGTCGAAACGGCATCCTCATCCCCGACTCTTCCCCACCGTCCATCGCCGCCGGCATCGAGCGTTTCCTCGCCGAACGGGACCGCTTCACCGCCGAGTCCGCGCGGGATTTCGCCGAGGCGTTCCGCTGGCCTGCCATCGCCGCCGGCCTGCGCCGGGGGCTGGTGGAGGCTCTGGCCGACTGAAGCGATAGGGCACCCGGGGCCCGGTCAAGGGGAATCGGGGCTCGGCGCTTCGAGGTGGAGACGGGCGTCGGGATCTAGGAGCAGGGGCGTCGACGCCGCGACCCCCGCCGCCCCTTCCACCTGGGCGGATCCGGAGTCGAAGGTCTGCTTCTTGCGGTAGACGGCGACCCCGATGTCGACCCGATCCCCTTTGCTTCCCACGACCCGCGCCAGGGAGCTGTCCTTCACCGCGACGCCGGTGCGGGCGCCCCGGATGAGGTTGCCGGTGGCCAGCACGGTGGTGTCCTCACCGATGCTGAGCCCCTTGTCCGCGGTGTCGAGGAGGGTGTTGCCGGAGGCGTGGATCAACGACCCTGAGAAATCGAGGCTGTCTCCGCCGGCACCCTCGATCCGGTTGCCTGCCATCACGCCGCGGCAGAAATCCAGGTCGACGGCGTCGCTGTGGGTGACGCGGAAAATACTGTCGAGGACCTCGACGCGGCCGAACTTCACGTTGAGGCCGTCTTCCCCACGCACGTCCAGGATCCGGCTACGGGCCATCTGTAGGGAGCCGTCGTAAATCGACAGCATGCCGGTGAACGTTGCGGAGCCGTAGGTCGCCTCCGTACCCCCCTGCACCGTGGTGTGCTCCAAGATCACCGCCGCCGGCCGGCTGGAACGGCCGAGCACCGCCAGCACGCCGAAGGGGCGTTCCGGGTCGGCGGCGCCGATCCAGATCGGCCGGTCCTCCGAGCCGAGGGAGAGCAGATCTCCGCGGATCACCAGGCTGACCCCCTCCCCCATCGACAGCCGAAGGCCGGGCTCGAACCGAACCGGCGCTCCGTCGGGAAGCGCCAGATCTTCCGCCAGATGGACCGGCCCGGCGAAGCGGTAACGTCCGTCGTCGTCGAGGGTCACACCCTCCGGCAGGGCAGGAAGGCCCCCGCCGTCGCTCAACTCCCCCGCCGGGTCGGCGGTGGCTTTCGGTTCCGCCGAGGGCAGCCAGGTGACGTCGGCGGCGGTGAGGGCCCCGCCGTCCAGGACGTGGCGGCCTTCCACCCGCACCGAATCAAGGGCAGGCAGGTTGACGTCGGGCCACAGCAGCCCGGCCTCCAACAGGACCTCCCCGACCTGCTCCTTGTAGGTCCCCGGCACCTCGACGTCCACCGGCAGTCGCCGCTCCGCCCCCCCTGCGCCGACGACGTGGAGGGCCTCGACCCACACCGCCGTCGCCGCCCGGTTCTCGATGCGGAACCCATCAGCCGTCGGCTCCACCACCAGTTCCCGCCGGCTGAGCTGATCACGCCAGAGGGCGAAATTCGTCCGCGCCGCCCGCTGGAAGAAGTCCACGATGCGGCGGGTATAGCGGCGGGAATGCTCGATGTCGACGTCCAGGGACGGCCGTAGATCTTCGTACAGGCGCTCCGACTCCGCCAGCGCGTAGGCCTCCTTCCGCCGCACCATGTCGAAGAGCAGCTGGTTGCGCCGCGCCCTGAAGTCGTCGAGACGCAGCAGGGCGTCACCGATCCCCTTCACTACCTCCAGGCCGCCGCCGGGGGCGTCGGGGTCCGCCCGCAGGGGCAGGGCCCCCATGTCCCAGGGGATCGGCTCGAAGCGGCCCCGGGGGGGATCGAAGAAGAGCATCAGGTTGTCTTCCCCCCACCCGTGGCTGGCGCCGAAGAGCCCGGTGAGGGCGACGTAGGCCGCCATCTTCTCGCCGTCCACAAAGCGGTCCAGAAGCTCCCGGGCGGCCTCCGGCGGGCAGGCCTCCATCACGCAGCGACGCACCGCTTCGCGGGCCATCGCCAGCCTCGGGGTGGCGTCGGGGGCGGCGCCCCCCTTCATCTCCCCCAGGCTGTTCATGAAGTAACCCTCGGAGCGCTTCTGCTTGACCGCCAGGTCCTTCCGCCAGTGTTCCACCTCCTGGTAGACCCCGAGGACATCGCCGTTGAGCCGCAGGGTGACGAAGCGGGTGGGATAGGTGAGGAGATCGTAGTGGCGGGCGATGGCGTTGAGGGTGGTGTCGCCGGAAATGCGGGCCTGGTCATACGGAATGATCAGGTTGGAGATCCGGTAGCCGCGGAAATAGTCGTCTTTGGGGAACTTGACCCGGAACGATGGCTTGCGCACCTTGTAGTGGGTGAACAGGGTGCCACGGCCCCGCAGATCCACCTCCACCTGAAAGTCCCGATGGCGGAAGCGGGCCGGCAGCCACACCTGGTCGTCTGCGGTGGCGTAGCCCCGGGCGTACACCCGCCGCAGGATGTTGTGCCACGTCTCCAGCCGCCCGGGGGACAGTTCCAGGTCGTAGACCGGCAGATGGCCATCCGCCACCTGGCGCCGGTCGTAGAAGGGTTCCAGCAGCCTGGAGACCACCTCCTTGGCACCGATGCGCAGGTGGCTGGTGCGGTACGGCTGACGGTCGATGGCGCGGTAGAAGAGCCAGCTTCGGGCCGCCGCCACCAGCACCCACCCCACGAGGATCCCCCCCGCCAGAAGGCCGGTCCAGAAGCCCCCCCGCAGCCACGGCCGCCGCGACAGGAGGTCCGCCAGGTGCCGCATCGCCGATCCCATCACAACCTCAGAGGGTCACCTGCTGATCGTTGACGTAGAGCTGGGCCGCCGTCACGTGCTCGACACTTTCGAGACCCTCGGCGGCGGCGTCGAAGTCACTGCCCACCGGACCTCTGACCACGTACACCAGGGTGTCCTGATCGCTGTCGAAGTGGCGGATGCTGTTGATCAGCCGCGCCTCGTCGAAGTGGCCGTCCAGGTACTCGGCGATGGCCTCCGGCGCCGAGCTGCCGCGGTCGAAGGTGACCTTGAGGACTTCCTCGGTCTCGCTCTTGGCGGCGTAGTCGAATCGGAAGAGACCCCACATCACCGCCGAAGCCACCAGGGTGAACACCACCGTGTGCAGGTAGAAGCCCGTCCCCGCCCCCATGCCGACGACCACCGCGAAGAAGAGGTAAGCGGTGTCCCGCACGTCCTTGACCGCGGTGCGGAAACGGATGATCGACAGGGCACCCACCAGGCTGAAGGCCCGGGCGATGTTGCTGCCGATGATCATCATGACGATGCCGGTGCACAGCCCCATCAGGAATAGGGCGTGGATGAAGCTCTGGGTGTAGGTGACGCCGCGGTGGGTGGATTGGTAGCTCCGGGTCACCACGAACAAGCAGACCATGACGATCGCCACCACGACCACGATATCGAGGGGATGGAAGAGCTCTTCGCCGGTGGCCGGGTTCAGAAATTCGAGCAGCTGGTTCACGCGTACACTCCGATTTCACGATGTTGGATATCGAGCTTCTCGATACCGAGGACATACTTCGAGATCGCCCGCTGGGTCACCTGCCCCGCCCGGATGCCCTCCAGCACCCATTCCGGTAGGCCGCCGTCGGACTTGATCTCGAACACGTAGCGGGTCTCCCCCAAGCACAGGTACGACGGGTGGGTGAACATCCAGCCCTCGGCTTGCTGCCCGGGGTGCAGGGCCACCAGGCAGGAATCGAACGCCACCCGCAGGGACGGAACGAAGGGGGATTCGTAGGCTTCCCGTTGATACAAGATTTGGACCGCGGGCCGCAGGCGGTACCGATGCAGGACCGAAGCCAGCTGGGCCGAATGGTTATCCTCGTCGCCGAGCCCCCATTGGGACGGGTCGAACAGCTCTGGACGGAAGCGGTCGAACTTCTTGCGGAACTTGATGATCCGCGGCCCGACCTTGCGCTTGATCTCCAGGAACACCGGCGACAGCTCGGGCCAGCGGTAGCCGTAGCCCCGCAGACGGACCTTGTTGCGCAGCGCCTCCCCTTCGAGCTTCTCGTCGTAGAACAGGAGCGACGGTGTGTCGAAGTAGAGGCTCATGATCGGGTACACCGCCCGTTCGTCGGTGTAGGGGGCCTGCACCAGGTAGGGCCGCCAGCGGGCGAGGATCTCCCGGCGCTGCCGCCAGTCCACCAGGTACTTGAGCTCGATGCGGCCGGCCATCAGCGCTCCCCTTCGGCGACGGCGCGGCGGCGCAGCCAGTCCATGGAGGGGCTGCTCTGGATCCGCTCACCGAAGGCCGCCCCGTCACATCCCCGCAGTCGGCACGTGGCCTCGATAGAAGCGTTGAGCCGATCGGAGATCTCTACGACGTCGAGCTCCGCCAGCCAGGGCTCCAGGTCGGCGGGGGGCTCCGTCAGAGATGGGTCGGCGGGAGCCGGCGACCTCCAGGACCCCAGACGCCCGTCGGTGTAGGGGCGGCCGGGCTCCACCACCAGATCCTGGGGGGCGACCGGCCACGCCAGTGGCACCAGCCGATCGTCGGCGGGGTCCCCCTCCGACACCTCCGCCAGCAGGTAGACCCGGGTCCCGGGGGGGGATGCGAGCCCCTCCAACCAGGCCGTGTCGGGGGCTGTCTCGGGCGCCGGGAAGACCCCCTCCGAAAGCAGGAAGCCGTACAGCGTGCAGCTCGGCTTCAGCTTGCGATTCCAGCAGTACAGACCGTCGTCGTCCCCCAAGGCCAGCAGCTCCACCCGGCCGAGCTCCCCCGCTTCCGCGAAGCGCTTGCCGGGCAGTCGAAGCTGGAGGTAGAGCCCCTGGTACTGACGGTCCCAGAACAGCTCGACCCAGCGTACCCGGGGCAGTGACACCGCTCCGTCCACCTCTCCCCGCGCGTCACGGACCGCGCCGTAGAGCCACGGCTGCACCGGGTCGGCGACATCGGCGAAGGGCACGAAGAGGTAGGCCGGATTTTTGCCGGTGAGCGCCGTCAGCGCCCCCCGGCCCGGAGCGCCGCCGGTCCACCGACACTTCCAGCGGGTGCGTCCGAGCTCAGGCTCCGAGCGCCGCAGGGTTACGCCGGCACGATCCGAAATCAGGCACTTGGTCTCGGAGCCGATCCGGGCCTGCACGTAGACGTGCTGAAAACCGTCGGGCACCTGAACGTTGGCGCGGCGACCGGTGGCCGTTTGGGAGGCCGCGTACGCCAGCAGCAGCGCCGTCGCGATGAGCAGCGGGGGACCGAGGATCTTCTTCAAGGGAGCTTGGACGGCCCGGGGCCGTAGTTGGCAAGGCGAAGAGGGTCCAGAGACTTTAGCACGCCACAGGTCTCTGCCCGTTGCTCCAACCTAGCAGCGACCACCTTACGCGGTACCTTACGGTCCAGCCCGCCGCCCCCCTCCCCTGTGGATAGAATGCGCCCCCCATGAACCTGGACCGCCTCGAACGCTACCGCGACATCGTCGACGATTGGCCCGCCTTCCGCGACGCCTGCACCGCCCCCCTCCCCACCACCATGTGGACCAACACCCTGCGGCTGCCCCCCGGGGAGCTGGCGGATCAGCTGCTGCAGGAAGGGGTGGAGGTGCGGCCGCTGCCCTGGTACTCCCGCGGCTTTCGCCTGGTGGACCCGGAGTCGCGGCCGGGCAAGACCCTCGCCTACATCACGGGCGCTTGCCACATTCAGGAAGAAGTGTCCATGCTGTCGGTCCCGGTCCTCGATCCGCGGCCCCGCCAGCGCCTCCTCGACCTGTGCGCCGCCCCCGGCAACAAGACCATGCAGTCGGCGGTCCATATGGACAACACCGGCACCGTGCTGGCGAACGACGCCGACCAGAACCGCCTCGGCATGGTGGTCCGCAACGTCGAGCGGATCGGGGTCACCAACACCGCGACCTTGAACTGGAACGGCGCCAACCTGCCCAGATCCGGCGTCGGCGAGTTCGACCGGGTGTTGGCGGACGTCCCCTGCAGCTGCGAGGGCACGACCCGCAAGAATCCCTACGTGCTCTTCCATAGCGTCGAGCAGAGCCAGCGCTACGCTGGAGGGCAGGCGGCCCTGCTCCAGAAGGCGGTTCAGCTCTGCCGCCCCGGGGGACGCATCGTCTATTCCACCTGCACCTACGCTCCAGAGGAGAACGAGCGGGTGGTGGACGGGGCTCTGCGTTTTTTCGAGGGTCGGCTCAGGGTGCTACCGGTGGAGGTCCCGGGCTTCCGCGGTGCCCCAGGCCTCGTCCACTGGCAGGGGCAAGATTTCGACCCCTCCCTCGCCGGCTGCCTGCGCGCCTATCCCCATCTCCAGGACACCGGGGGATTCTTTGTCGCACTGCTGGAGAAGCTACCGGAGGACGCAACGTGAGGGCGCCACCGGCCCCGCGTAGGCCCGAGGACGCGGTGGATCCGGTGGACGCCGGCCACTACTACGGAATTCTCGAATCCCGATTCGGTATCCCGCGGTCCACCTTCGATCCCTACCTCTGTTTTCGAGCCAACAGTCAGGCCCTGTGGATCCTCGGACGGGACTTGGAGCTCCCCGAGCGGCCGGACCCCTACGCGATGGGCATGCCCTTCTTCTACGTCCGCATGCGATGGCCGCGGCCCACCACCCACGCAGCCTGTCGGTTCGGGCACCTGGCGACCCGCAACACCGTCGACCTCGACCCCGGTGATCTCGGGCTCCTCCTCGCCGGAACCGAATTCGCCGTCGCCCCCGACGTTGCGGCGGGGGTCGACGGCAACGGCTACGTCTTCGTGCGCTGCTACGGCCGGGTCATGGGCTCGGGGTACTTCCGGCCGGAGGGGTCCGCCGGCTGGCTCAAGGGTCTATGCCCCAAGCGATGGGCCATTCGCCTGGGGGTGGACGTGCCTAAAGACGAGCCCGCGGACGACGGCTCGGTCTAGGGGTCGCCGTCAGCGGCCCCCTTCGACCACCACCTGCTTCAGCTTCTCCAAGGCCTCGTCCTTCTTCGCCAGCTCGGCCTTGGCCGCCTTCAGCTCGGACCGAAGGGACCGGACGCTGCGTTCCAGGCGCTCCATCGCCTGCTCCAGGCTCTCGCCGACCTTCTGCTGCTCCTCTTCCTGGTCCTCCGCCATCTTTTGGAGCTGCCCGACGGTCGCCTCGAGCTCGCGGATGCTCTCCCGCTTCCGTTCGGCGATCGCGTCGATGTCCTCCAGAAGGCCGTCGAGCACCGCGACCTCCAGGCGGCGGTCCCCATCGGGGAAGGACTCCCGGTATGTCGCCAGACGCTGGCGCGCCGCCTCCACGTTGCGCTCGGCGTCGGGCCGCGCCAGCTCCGCCATCGCCGCCCCGTAGAGGGCACGGCCACGCCGCTCGTCGCCGATGTCCTCGGATTCCGTCAGCTCGAGGTAGAGCTGCAGGGCCTCGTTCGCCCGCCCTTCCCCGAGGGCTGTATCGGCCTTGCTGAGGAGCCGACGGGCTTGGAGTCCGCCGAGAACCGCCGCGTCGACGACGCAGGGCGCCAGCAGCCCGAACGAAAGGGCCATCACCAGTGCAAAACGATCCACGCGCATGTTCCAGTCTCCAGAGATCAGAAGCCCATCTCCTGGGCGAAAAGGTCCACCGTACCGAATTTCAGGTCCATTGTACGCCGACGCGGAACCCGATGGTATTCCGGGCCAGATGGTGTTCCATTTGGGCCACGACACCATGCCCCGTCCCCCTCGGAAGCGACATTTCGACCCCGAGTCCGCATTGGAACGACCACCCGCTGGCGTACGATGGTGAGCGCCGCCATGCTGAAGACCGGTGCCATCGATGAGACGACCTCGCCCGGAACCGTGGCAGGGCCGCCGGGTCTCGTCTTCTGGACGGCGATCCTCGCCTGCGCGGCCGCCGCGACCGACGCGCCGATCCCGGCGATATCGAGGCCGGGCCCCTGGATCTGTTTTCTCCTAGGACCGCTGCTCTTCGCCGTCGTCGCCTGGGGCCCCCGCCCCAAGAACCGATGGCACCTTCCCCTGGTCCTGCTGGGCGTCACCGTACTCGGGCACGGCGCCCTCTACCTGACGGGGAGAGCCGAGGCCATCCCCGGACCGGTTCTGGGCGACGGCGGACCGGCGCCGATGTTGACTTGGCTCCACGCCAACGAGCTCGCCGGCGTGCTGTCCGTGCTGCTACCCATCGCCCTCTCCCGAGCCCTCGCCACGCCCCACCGCGGCGACTCCGAACCCCATCGCCCGTGGCTCGGAACAGCCTCCGCTTATATCGCAATCGCCGGCTTCGGGCTCCTCCTGGCGACGGAGTCCCGGACGGGCCTCGGAGCCACCCTCCTAGGATCATTCCTCGTCCTCTGGGGGCTGGTCCGACGCAGGATCGCCTGGTTCGCGGTTCCCGCCGCCCTCGCCGCCACCGTCGTCCCCGGGGCCTGGGGTCGGTTGGAGCGATTCGCCCTTTCGGGTCAGGCCGAAGGCTGGAGCCTGGACACCGTGCTGACCGGTCGGCCAGAAATCTGGGATCGGGCCTCGCGTCTGATCGCCGACTTTCCCGCCCGTGGCGTCGGCGTCGGAGGCTTCTCGGACCTGGTCCCCGCTCTCTACCCGTGGAGCCAGGGTGGCTCACCGGTGGAGGACAGCCACCAGCTCTACCTGGAGTTGGCCCTCGCCCTGGGCCTGCCGGGGCTGCTGGCCTTCCTCGGGTTGACCGTCGTCGCTGTCAGTGGCCTGCTGCCGCTGGACCGTGGACCCTCCGCCGACCGAGCCTGGAGGATTGGGATCGCCGGCGCGTTAGCGGCTGGACTTCTCTACGGCCTCGCCGACGCCCTCGCCCCCGGTCGCCTGGGTCACCTCGTGCTGTGGCTCGTCCTCGGCCTCGCCGCGGGGGCTCGCCCGGCGTCGCCGCCAAGGATCCGCGATATGGGTATAGCCATGGGGGCCGGACTCGGCCTGGCGGCCGCCTGCTGGCTCGCGCTGGCGGTCGCGGGCCTCTGGCAGCTCGACCGCGGCCATCGCCTGGCGGCCCGGGCTCTGCTCGTCGAGCCCGAGCTCCGAGGGGAGGCCCAGGCCGCCCTGGAGGACAGCGCCGCACGATTTCCGCGGGCCCTCTGGCTGCGGGGCTGGCTCGATGGGGAGGCCGGAGCCGAAAACGGAGACCCCTGGCACCGGCTTCTGAACCGATCCCCCCGCCGCCTACCGCTGGTGGCCGCCGCCCGGCCCGAAGACGCCGACCTGGCAGAGTTCGCCACCCGCCGCTGGCCCCGGGATGCCGGGGCGTGGATCTGGCGGGGCCGGGCCGCGCTGGAGACCGGGGAGGACCGCGCCGCCGGCTGGCTCGCCCGCGGACTGTCCCTCGACCCCTCGGATCCGCGGGCCTGGCTCGATTACGGCGCCCTCCTCGAGCGTTCCGGCGACCTATCCCCCGCCTTGGGTGCCTACTACGAAGCCTGTCGACGGGGGGATCCCGGGGCCAACGCCTGTGGCCGCGGAGGACGCCTCGCGAAGCAGCTCGGCCACCCCGGCTGGGCCATCGAGCTCTACCGCCGGTCCCGCTGGCCGCCGATCCGCGCCCGCGCAGAAGCCCTCGAACGGGAGCTCAGCACCGGCCACGCCGGCCCTCAGGCGGGATCGTCTTTCGAAGACGAACCGCCGTCTTCGGAGGCCCCCTCGTCCAGCAGTGGACGCAGATAGGGCAGCACCGTCTCCGCCACCAGCCGCTGTCCCTCCGCCGTCGGGTGGATGCCGTCGGCCTGGTTGAGAGCCGCATCTCCGGCCACGCCGTCTAAGAGGAACGGGATCAGGGGCACCCCCAGATCCCTCGCCACCCGCGGATAGATCTCGGCGAAGGCGTCGGTGTACTCAGGCCCGTAGTTGGGGGGGATGAGCATCCCGGATAGAAGCACCTTCGCCCCCGAGTCCAGGGACCGCTGCACCGTCTGCCGCAGATTCTCCTCCGAAGCCCCGAGCTCCAGACCCCGCAGCCCGTCGTTCGCCCCTAGGGACACCACTACGATGTCGGGACGCTGCTGCAAGAGCCAGTCGAGCCGCGCCAGTCCCCCGGCGGTGGTGTCGCCGCTGATGCCTCCGTTGACCACCCGCACCGGGCGGCCTTCCTCCTTCAACGCCTGCTCGACGAGGTAGGGGAAGGCTTGATCCTCATCGAGACCAAAGCCGGCGGTGAGGCTGTCGCCGAGGAAGACGACGAGGATCTCGTCAGCGTCCCCTTTCACAGGTTCCGGCTCTGGGTCGACGATGGCCCCACCCGCGGGCGGGGCGGATTCGGGGGTCGATGGGGTGTCCGGGGCCTCGCCGCCGCAGGCGAGGGTGAGCAGAGCGAACGGCAGGATCGTCAGCAGGCGTTTCATGCTTCCGATCCTAACCCGCCGACTCAGGGTCCGTCGGCGACTCCGTCGACCCGAGCCCAGGGCGCCATCGTGGCAAGGCCGATGGGACACCGGAAACATCCAGATAGTCATCACCGATGTCGAGGCACGTGATCAGGAATGCCCGGACCGCTTCGACTTGACGGTCCGTGAAAAACGCGACCAACCGTTGTACGCACTCTGGATCACACAGCTGGTAGAGGGTGGAATTCGGAGCGGATAGCTCCGTGTCGAGGTGGCGCCGGAGGGCAAACCGCATATAGGCCGGCAGGTGGAAGCGAAGGCTCTCTTCGTCCATGAAGCACAGGGCGTAGTCACGGCGGTCGATGTCCCCGTCGGGTATGCGCCGCCAATCCGTCAGCTCATCCCGCTGCCTGGCGGCGGCCCGTTCCTCGTCACCCCCGTAGCTGTCGAGGACGTCCGTCTCACGAAGCGAAACGCCGGAGCCTAGGGTGACTCCTTCGAAGGCGGCCTCGATGAGGCGGATCGTGTCGAGGGGTTTTCGCCGCTGGCTGGGGTGGTGCATCGACATCGGGAAAGCCTGGTGTCGGTACCTTAATCCATCGATCCAGGCGTCCGCCGCCGGAGGAAGAGCTTGGCCCCCGCCAGGTAAGCGGGCAGTTGGAAGCCCAGGAAGCTCAGGTGGTACCAGAGGGGCATAACGTCCCAGAACTGGGCCTGGACCGCGATGCCGATGGCGAGCTGAATAGCACCGAGGATTCCCGCGTGGAGCAGCTCCCGCCGACGGGCGAGGCGCGCGGTGAGCCAGCCGGCAAGAACGGAGTACACCACCGACAGGACGAGGATCAGCCCGAGGATGGCGATGCTATCGGTGCTGCCGTCTTCGGCGAAGGACTCCGGGGAGACGACGGAGATGATGGAGTTGGTGGCCACCCAGAGGACGGCCCAAACGGCCATTCCCGCCAGGATCGAGGCGATGCTACGGACCATGGTTTCTCCTTCCGATCAGGGATCAGGGATCAGGGATCAGGGGTTGAGAAGGACTTGCGGAGCCGAGCTCAGGGCCAGTTCTCGGACTTGAGCCGCGACGGCGTCAGCGGTTCGAGGACTTTGAACAGCACGTACAGGAGGCGGGTGCCGAACGACGGTCGGCCGGTTTCCACCACCCGCTTCAAGGTCGCCACGATCATCTTGCCGCCCCGCTGGATCTGACCCGCGGTCTTGGTGCCCGCGGGCACCCCCAGGGCGGTCAGGGTCAGCTCGACCCCGCCGTCCTTCTCCGCCAGCTCATAGACCATGGTGCATTCCGGGTCGTCGTATTGGGTGAAGCGGAACGTATGGGCGTAGCGGGTGGGGGGCTCGAACTCCGTCACCTCGCCGACCACGCTGGTGTACTTACCGTTGGCGGTTCGAATGCGCAGCGGCGCGCCGACCTTCATGCCGCCGGGCCCACAGTCGCAGACGCCGTTGAAGAACGCCGGAAGCGGACGCCCGTCGGCCCGGGTGAGCTCCCTCCACACCGTTTCCAGGGTGCTCTCGATGTGGATGCGGAAAACGGCGGTGGTGGTCTCGCTCATGGTTTCTCCTCGGAATCACTGGGTGGGCCGTAGATCTCGCCGGCCTCGATTCGGTACTTCAAACCCGTCAGTCGACTGGCCCACAGGGAGCTGTAGTGGGTGGTCCAGCGGTCGTAGATGGTCTGGATCGGAATAACGTTGAAATAGAGCTTGCGCTCCCTTCCCTCTTTCTTAGAGATCACCAGACCCGCGGCCTCCAGTACCCGGAGGTGCTTCATCACCGCGATGCGACTGGTGTCGAAAAACCCGCAGACCTCGCTCACGTTGGCCCCGGGCTGCTCCGCCAAGACGTCCAGGATCAGCCGCCGCCCAGGGTGGGAAAGGGCCTGGAAGACCCGGTCCAGCTCGGGATCCGAGACCTGGGCCTTGGCGGCGCTCGTGGACGTGCTCTGGGTCACGGCGATGGGGTGAGTTGCATGTCGTCGGTTCGAGGTGGATTCAAAATGTAACTCTATGGTTACATTTTTGGAGTCATCCGTCAATCCTCTGGCCACCACCTCGGACGCATCCGATCCCCGGCTCGGGGCGAACCCACTTTCGACCGGCGGGCCGCCGACAAACCCCCGTCCTCCTCCCCCCGTAAAACTCCTCGGCGGACCGAACCGCCCGTCCAACCGGAGTCAACATGGACCTTCCCTGTATCGAGATCTACGGACTCACCAAGCGCCTTCCTTCGGGGGAGCGCATGCTGGATATCCTCCGCGGCATCGACCTGGTCATCCAGCGGGGCGAGTTCGTCGCCATCCTGGGTCCCTCCGGCAGCGGCAAATCCACCCTACTGGCGTTGATGGCGGGCCTCGATCGCCCCACCGAGGGCACGATCCGCCTCGACGGCACCGCCATCGAGGACCTTTCGGAAGACCGCCTGGCCCTGCTGCGGCGACGCAAGGTGGGCTTCGTCTTCCAGTCCTTCCAGCTCCTCGCCAACCAGACCGCCCGCGAGAACATCCTGCTGCCGCTGGAGTTGTCGGGGGCCCCCTCCCCCCGGACCCGGGCCGACGCGCTGCTCGAGATGGTGGGGCTCGGCGAGCGGGGTCATCACTACCCCGCCCAGCTCTCGGGGGGAGAACAGCAGCGGGTGGCTCTAGCGCGGGCCTTCGCCACGAAGCCCCCCATCCTCCTCGCGGACGAGCCCACCGGCAACCTCGACAGCAATACCGGCGGCCGAATCCTGGAGCTGCTGGCGGACTTGCACC
>JBCDIS010000180.1:0-13984 GCA_038748685.1 Acidobacteriota bacterium
GACCTGATTTCGATCCTCGACCCCGACGGCCGCGTACTGTTTCAGAGACTGTCGAGCGCTCGGCTTCTGGGCCAGCCTTCGGAGGAGGTCGTAGGGCAAGACCTCCGCAGCCTGCTTCATCCCGAGGACCACGGCGTCTTCGATCAGGCCCTCGTGGAGTCCCTCGGGGAACCGGGGGGGACGGCGTCGGTACAGGTCCGCTTTCGCCACCGCGGCGGGGACTGGTGCTACTTCGAGTCCCTTTGCAAGAACCTGGTGGACAACCCGGTCCTCGGCGGCGTGGTCATCACCTCCCGGGACGTCACCGAACGGCGCCAGGTCGAGATAGCCCTCAAGCGGGAGCGGGCCTTCTTCCAGCAGCTGTTCCGAAACTCCCCCGCCGGAATCGTGATCCTCGACACCAACGACCGGGTCGTCGACGCCAACAGATCGTTTGTCGACCTGTTCCAATTCGAGATCCAAGACCTGGCGGGCAAGCCCCTGAATGACTCCATCGTCCCCGTCGACCTCCTCGACGAAGCTTCCGAGCTGTCCCGATTGGTCCAGGAGAATCAGAGCATCGACCGGGAGACCATCCGTAGCAGGAAAGATGGATCGAAGGTCGACGTCTCGATCCTCGGCTACCCGATCGAGCTGGCGGAGCGACGGATCGGCGCTTACGGCATCTACAGCGACATCACCGAGCGGAAAAGCGCCGAACGCCAGCTATTCCACGAGGCTTTTCACGATCCCCTCACCGGCCTTCCTAATCGCGCGCTGATGACGGAGCGCCTCGAACGGGACCTACGGCGCGCGAAGCGGCGGGAGGACTATCAGTTCGCCCTACTCTTCATCGACTTGGACGGTTTCAAGGCGGTGAACGACAACCTCGGCCACGCCGCGGGGGACGAGCTTCTCGTGGAGGTCGCCCAACGTCTGGGGGCTTGCCTGCGGCCCGGAGACACGGTGGCCCGCCTCGGTGGCGATGAGTTCACGATCATCCTTGAGGACATCAAGGAACCGGGGGACGCCACCCGGATCGCGGGCAGAATCCTGGAATCCCTGGCCCAGCCTTTCCCCATCGCCGGCCAGGAAGTCCGGTCCGCCGGCAGCATCGGGATCGCCTATAGCTCCACCGGATACGGTCAGGCGGAGGATCTCCTCCGGGACGCTGACATCGCGATGTACCGGGCCAAGACCCACGGCAAGGCCCGCTTCGAGATATTCGACACCGCGATGCAGGAAACTGCCCGGCAAAAGCAATCCCTCGAAGTCGCCCTTGGCCACGCCCTGGAACGCGGGGAGATCGTCCTCGTCTACCAGCCCGTCGTCTCCCTGCGGGGCGGAGCACTCACCGGCTTCGAAGCCTTGGCCCGCTGGCGCCATCCTGAAAAGGGCCTACTGCTTCCTGCCCAGTGGCTCCCCATTGCCCTCGAAACCAAAGGGCTGCTGGAGGCGGTGAGCCAGAGAGTTGTGTCGGAAGCCTGCCTCCAGCTCGCCGCGTGGCAGAAGGCGTTCCCCGAGCGGGACGCTGTGCGACTGTCCATCAACGTCGCCCCCCGGGAGGCGTCGCTGGGGGGCTGGGCCCAAGACCTGTCGGCCGCCTGCAAGGCCGCCGGCTGCCATCCTGGTTCTTTGGTTCTGGAGTTCACCGAGGAGCTTCTGGCACTGGAGAATTCCGGCGGCCCAGAGCTCCTGTGGGACCTTCACAAGCATGGGTTCCGCATTTGGCTCGACGATTTCGGCACCGGCCGGACTTCCCTCGACGCCCTGAGCCGGCTACCCATCGACGCCGTCAAGCTCGACCGCATGTTCGTCGGAGCGCTGACGCCGGGGACCGATTCTGCAGAGGTGGCACGGGCCGTCGTCGCCCTCGGTCACGCCCTCGGCATGGTTACCGTCGCCGAGGGTGTAGAGCAGACCGATCAGGCGGATCAGTTGGAGACCCTGGGCATCGAGCTCGCCCAGGGCTTCCACTTTTCAGAACCCGTGGACGCTGCCGCAGCGACGGAGATGCTTTCTACCGATCGCCGCTGGTGACGGCCTCCAGTGGGTGGTGTCCAAAGACGCGGCCCAGCTTCCCGGACCTTGTCTCCCAGCCGAGCTAGGCAGCAACCTCGGCCCAATTGCGTAGAGCCCGGCGGGGGTACCGCTGGGCTCTTGGGGATGGCGCCGATTCGATACCGGCGGTGCTGCGTTGCGGGGGCGGTGTTGGACCACCCTTCCGCAGCGGATCCTAGCGATTCCGCGCTCGGGACTCCAAGATCGAATAGATCATCTCCCGATCTAGGGAGCCTTCCACTTGGATGACCTTCTCGGCGCTCCACGAACCGTCGTTCCGGGTTTCCCGGTAGACCACGCTCTGCTTGCGATCCCAGGCGAAGAGGGCCTCTTCCCCGTCGACGGAAAGAAAGAGGGAGGCGCCCGGTCCGACCTCCGGAACGGCCCATTGGCCGACCCGGGTGGTCTTGAGCTGGTGGCTGGTCCCGTCGCCGTTCTCCGGGCGGACCGTGAGGATCTCCGAGTCACCGACGGAGGCGAGCCCCCCCGTACCCACCCGCATCCCGATGTGGATGATGGTGGCGTGTAGCGTACCGCCGAGGGACTGTAGGCCGCCCTGGTCCTGGGAAGCCAGGATCAGCTCCTCCACCTGGTCCACCAGGTAGTCGAGGCTCGCCGGATGGATACCCAGGTCGAGGTCGAGGGCCGCGGTGCGGACGAGGTCGGCGGTGGCGGTGACCTCTGCCCCTTCCGGCTGGGCTTCGAGGAGTTCGAGGATGTGGTCCGCCAACCGGCTCAGGGCGTGGGGAACGACCTCGGTCTTCTCGCTCACCAACCACTCGCCGTCGACGAATCCGGCGACGAACGAGCCTTTCTGCGGGCCGTCCTGAATCCGCAGAAGCCCCGAGAGGCCGCCGGCGAGGCCCTTCGGTGCGGAGCCGAGAATCTCCACCGGGCTGCGACCCAGGAAGCGTCCGTCCACGAAGACCAGCGGTGCGTAGCGCTTCTGGTCATCGGCGCCGAATTCCTCGGTCCAGGTGACGTGGGCGATCAGGCGCTCCACCGGCTCGTTGTCCAAGGAGTATCCCGAATCACGACTGACGACGAGGTGGGGATGCCCTTTCCTCGAAAAGGGGCTGCCGCTGATCTCGTAGACTTCGCCGAAACGCTCTCCGTCGAAGGACGTCAGGTAGAGCAGGGGATGAATCTCGCTGTGGAGCCCCTCCCAAAGTAGGTAGGCGACGTCACCTTCTTCTTCATAGAAGATGGAGGCGCCGATTTCCGGCATGCGGGAGCTGGTTTCGGGAACGAGGAGCCTCGAAGCGGAATCGCCGCCGGTGACGTCCAGGGCGAGTACCACGGCGTCGGGGCTGGCGGCGGTGCCGCTGGGGAACAGCCCGCCGTAGGATCCCGTCCGCAGTTGGAGAACGGTCCCTTCGGAACCGACGACGGTCCCCAAGGGGGTCACCTCCTGTCCGTAGGCGACCCCAACGAATAGGACCGAGAGCAGGAGCATCACGGCGATTTGGGGTTTATGGATCTTGGCTGACATCGTCACGCCCTCAGGTTCACGAGTTGGGTCATGCCGACCACCGAGACGGCGGCGGGAAGCCCGGCACTGTCTGGATAGAAACGGCTTTGCAGTTGGTGGTAGTAGTCGTAGGCTGCGGCCGAGTCCCCGGCGGCCTTCTCGACCTCCGCCAGGAGGAAAAGGGCGCTCTTGATGGCGTCTTTCTGGCCGGTCTTCTCGGCGAGCTCCAACGCCCGCTCGGCGTGCCGCCAGGCGTAGCGGAGGCGCCCGAGCTCCAGATAGCCGTAGCAAAGCATCAAGTGGGGCCAGGCTACGTAGAGCCCCTTCCCCACCTTCCGGAACCAGCGTAGGCAGCGGATCAGCTCGCTGAAGGCGAGTCCGTATTGCCCGAGCACCAGGCGACAGTAGGCCAGGTTGATGCTGGTGACGGCCCGAACCTCGGCCATCTGATCGTCCGCCAGCAGGTCGAGGGCGTTTTCGTATTCCGAAATCGCCTCGTCGAAGTAGCTCTCCGCGGAGAGGCCTCCGGCGATCTGGTTGTAGCTCTTCGCCAGATAGTCTTTCTGCTCGGCTTCGAGGGAGCGGTCCCGGGCGATGCGTCCGTAGAACAGAGCCTTCTTGTGCATCTTGCGGAACTCGTACGCCACCGAAAGGCCGTAGGCAGCGGCGAAGCTCGTCTCGGCGCAGTAGGAGCGCATCAGGATCGTCCGAAGATCCGCCACGTGCTCGTCGATCTGCCCCAACTGGATGGCCACCGCGGCCCGGTTGCAGGTCGCCAGCGCCACGAGGCTGTCGTCGCCGATGCTGCGGGCCACCACGAGGGCCCGCTCCAACAGCTCGAGGGCGTCCTCCAAGTGGCCGGCCTCGGCCCTGCTCCGCCCTTCGTCGCGGAGACGCTCGAAAGTCTCCCGAGCCGTCTCGGGGGCCAGCACGTCGCCGTCGCCGCCGACCATGGCGACGATCTCAGGGCCGTTTCGGTGGTTGGATTGCACGCTGTCTGGCACGCCGTTGATTTCCAAGCTTTTGTCCTCGTCCTGGGATCCCGCCGGAGTGAGCCGGGTATATGACCTTGGGCTCCGCCGCTTTGTCCCAGTGCCTCGTCGAGCCGAGTGTGGCACCGCTTGCGGAGGGCGTTGGGACCACCAAGGCGTCTTCCGGACCTCTACTAAGCGGATCGAGTCACGAGGATACCCCAACCGGCGGGGGTAATGCCAATACCCGCGTTGCCACCGCCGACGACGGTGGGAACGCGTATACGGATTCCGGCTCGGATCGAGCCGGGATCCCTCCAGTCGCGGCGAGAATCGCCGACGACGGAGGAATCAGCTGCGGGAGGCCAACAAGCGCTCGGCGCGGACGAGGACGTCCTCCAGATCGCCGAGGAGAAGATCCGGATCCTCCGGCGGCAGCGCTCCCCCGTCCTCACCGGCGAACTCCCGCAGACCCACCTCGGCCCACAGGTTTTCGTCCGGGTTGGTGAGGAAGGCGACGTCGAGACCGAGTCCGTAGCGTTCCAGGACCGGTTCGATGGCGTCCCGCCTTTGAAGGAGGTTGGCGCGGGTAGCGTTCCACGCCCGCTCGCAGACCGCCCGCCTGGAGGTGAAGCTGAAGATGTTCGAGAAGAAATCTTCGTAGTCGTCCCGGGGCGGTTCCACCAACACGACGTCGGCGTCCGGGTAGCGTGTCTCGTAGGTTTGAATCCCCAGAACCATGCGGGAATGGATCAGGGTCCGCACCGTCTGGGAAAGTACCGACGGAAGACCTCGCCCCACCACCTGGCCCGGTGGCAGCTCGTTGCGCTGCACCGCCTGCCGGGTGTCCACCGGGACCAGCGGATTGATGGCGAAAACCAGCTGGGCCCCGGCCTCCAGAGCGACGGACGCGTGCATCGTCTTGAGCAAAATGCCGTCGACGTAGTGGCGGCCGTCGATTTCCACCGGCGGATAGAGCCCCGGCAGGGCCGTCGACGCTTGTACCGCCTTGGAGATGGACACGTGGGGCCAGCCGAGGTGCCCGAAACGCATCGGCTCTCCCGACTCGATGTCGGTGGTCACCACCGTCAGCTTCCGGCGCAGCTTCGAGAAGTCGTCGGTCCGACCCTTGATGGCGAAGATGCCTTCGACGTATTGGCGGATCGGTTCGTTGTCGAAGATCCCCACCGGCACCGCTTCGCCGAGGACGGTCAGGGCGTCCAGCAGCCGCTTCTCACGACGGGTGACGAAGTCCAGTAGGGCGGACCCCAACAGGGCAGGGGCCCTGCCGAGTCGACTCACCAACTCCCCTACCGCCGGCTTGAAGAACGTCTCCGGAACGAAGGGGTGCTCCCCCGGCTCGTTCTTCACGATGGCGCGCACCATTTGCGCGCTCGACAGGCCGTTGGCGAGGCAAGACGTCAAGAACGCCCCCGCGCTGACGCCGACAAAGCACCCGCAGTCCCGCAGGTCGAGGCCGACGATGGCCTGGTCCAATGCCCGGAGGGCACCGATCTCGTAGATGGCGCCCCCGGGCGCGCCGCCGGCCATGGCCAGGCCGATCGGCGTCTCGAGCTCTTGCTTGGATCTCGCGGTCATACGGCGATGGCCGGAGCGCAGGTTACTTTGCCGCCTTGGCAGAGGTCGACTTCGCAGGGGCCTTCTTTGCCGGGGTGTGCAGCTTCTCCACCACCGCGGTGAGCTCCTCCACCCTTTGGGTCAGGGTCGCGATCTCGCTGCGGGTGGGGACGCCGAAGCGCTTCAGGGCACCGCTGACGACGGCGTCGAGGCGATCCTCCGCCTTGTCCCAGGCGCCGGTGGCCTGGCTCTTCGCCTTGTCCACCGCGTCCTCGACATCACCCTTGACGTCGTCGATGGCCTCGCGGCCCTTGGATTCGTACTGCTCACCGCGCTCCACCAGGGACTTGAAGAGCTTGTTACCCTCCTCCTCCGCGGCGGACAGGGCACCGAGGCCAGCCAGCCAGATCTTGTTGGCCGAAGCTTTGAGCTCATCCTGGATGTCTTTGGTCTTGTCGGTCATGTCTTACTCCGTATTCCCGCGGCGACCACCGGCCGGGTAGCCGGGTTTAGCGCTTCATGTTTCGTGCTGCGCCGCGTTTTGATGATTGAGATCGGTGGGGATGGGTCTTGGAAGCGTGTCGTCTCCGGGCCAGGCCCCTCAAGCCTTGGCGAGCCCTTCGACCTTCGCGGTCAGCTGCTGGACCCGGCGGGTCAGCTCCTGGACGTCGTCCCGAGCCGGAATGCCGAGCCTGTGCAAAGCGCCGGTCATCCGCTGCTCCACTTCGTCCCCGAGGCGCTCGGCGCGCTGGCGGGCCATGTTCCAGGGGCGGGCGAGCAGGTCGTCGTCGCCGACCTTGCGGCCGCGGTCCACCAGGTCGGTGAAGAGGGTGCGGCCCTGATCTTCGACGGTGCCAAAGGCGCCGAGACCCACGAGCCAGGCGCTGCGGCCGGCTTCCTTGACTTCGGTGCGGACACGGTTCATGCGGTGCGTGATGGTTTCGCGGGTGTTCATGGGTAGGCTCCTATCTCACCGGTGCCGCCATTACGGCGACGGTGTCAACGTTCGTTAGGGTCATGCCGCGGCCCGGACCTGGCCCGGTCCGCGGATTGTTGTTTCATCTATGGGCGAGGTCCGACGACCCCGCCGACGGCTCAGTCGCCGCTGGTGTCGGTCGCCGCGGCCTTGGCAGCCGTCCGGCGGGTCGCCGCCTTACGCTTCGGACGGGCGGAGGCCGCCGAAGTCGTCGTCTTGCGGGCCGCGGCCTTGCGCGCCGGGGCCTTGCGGGCGGGCTTCTCGTCAACGCCACCTTCGAGCTCCCCGAGGGTCTTCTCCAGCTCGGTGAGCCGATCCCGGAGGTGCCCCATCTCTTCGCGGGCCCGGCGAACCGGAGCGAGGCGATCGATGGACTTCTGCACGAGGCGATCGACTCGGCCCTGCACCTGCTCGACGCTCGTGGCGACGGCGCGCTCCCCAGCCCGCACCAGCTCGTGCAGCAGCTCGGTGGGAAGGAACGAGGTGCCCCGCTTACCTTCGTCGAGGATGATCTGGGTCAGCACCTGGGCGGTGACGTCTTCGGTCGAGGCGTTGTCCACCACCCTCACCTCTTGTCCATCCCGCACCCAGCGGGCGATGTCTTCGAGGGAAATGTAGCGGCTCTCTTCGGTGTCGTAGAGCTTGCGGCTCTCGTAGCGCTTGATGACTCGGATCATGGCGTTCCTCCTGGTATCCAGGACCAAGGTGGGGTTCTCGGGATCTTCATAGGTCGTGCTCGATTGGAGAGCGTTCAAGTCCTCGGTTGCGATGAAGACCCTGGGAGCTCGCCTTGTCCCCGCCGCGGGCTGGAGCGGCCCGTGGGCTGCTTCTCCGCGGCTGAATGCCGCCCCGCGGCATCGACAAAAGGAAGATACCGCAGTGCGGCAAAGACGTCAAGGGAATTTATGCCGCACTGCGTCAAAAATCTCCATCACGTCCTCAAAACAGCGGGAAAGGTAACGCCGCAATGCGTCAAGGCCTCTCCGTCAACCGCCGCTGAAGCCGCTCCCCCATTCCCCGCAGAGCCACGAGGTCCGTCGGTTCGTCGGCCTCGAGGGGAAGGTCGACCACCTGCTGCCCATCCGGCATGAGGGAACGGAGTTGCCCGAGTCCGCGGTGATGGCTCTCCCCGAGCCAGCGGAAAAGGGCGCCGCCATCATCGGTGTCGATGCCCCCTTGACCCTCCCCCGCGCTCTCCACGGCACCCTGATCGTCAAAGGTCGGGTGGACTCGATTCACCAGAATCGGGCCGAGCCGGTAGCCGGACTCGGCGAGCCGTCGGGCGAAGAAAAGGGTGTCGGGAATGCGGGACTCCCCGGGGCCGGTGACCAGGCTGAACAGCGTGTCGGGGGAACCCAAGAGGCCCTCCACCTTTTCCGCACGTTGGCGAAAGCCGCCGAACATGGGCTCGAAGGCCCGAAAGAATTCGGACATGTCGCGGAGCAGGTTCATGCCGACGATGCGGTCGAGGAACCGCTCCAGGCCCCGACCGACGAAACCAAGGCTCGACGTCGCCTTGAGTCCCCCGCCGTCGTCGAACCACGGGCGCAGGGCGATCTTGAGGGCTCCGCTGTCGAGGAAATCGACGATCCGCTGGGGGGCTTCGAGGAAGTCGATGGCCTGGGAGGTGGGGGGCGTGTCGAGGATGATCCGCTGATACCGACCCTCTGCGGCGACTTCATAGAGGCGTTCCACCGCCATGTACTCTAGGATCCCCCCGAGGTGGCCTGCCATATGCCGGTAGTAGCGATTGCTGAGAATACGCTCGCGGGAGCCGTCGTCCGGGGCATAGCGCGCCACCAGACGATCGAACGTCTTGCCGGCGTCCAGCAGACTCGCCCGAAGCACGCCCGGCGGCCGGCCGTCGGCGGAGGCGGGTAGGGGAACCTCGATCTCGTCGTCTTCCGCAGCGTGGCCGACGCCGAGGGCGTCCTTGAGACGAAGGGACGGGTCGAAAGTCATCACCAGGGTGTCGATGCCGGCGGCCGCCGACACAATGCCCATCGAGGCCGCCAGGGTCGTCTTGCCGACGCCGCCGGACCCCACCACGATCAGCAGAGGATGGGTCTCGGAAGACAAGTCCAGGGGCCGGGTCATGGGGAGGTTCCTTCCAAACCGTCGAGGGCGGCGTCGAAGCGGGCCTGCAGTTCCCGAATCAGCCGCGGGCCACGATCGATCGGCAGCAAGGGTAGCTCCACTTTCGGGCCTGCCCACTGGGAAAACAATCGCTCCAGCTCGGAGGCATTGACCTGACGACGACGACTCCACAGCCGCAGCATCTCTTCGGAGCCGCGGGGGTCGCTCGGAACTTCCGGATAGATGCCGTTGGCCACCAGCAGGCTCGGTCCGCGGCCGAATCGATCCTCCAGGGATCCCCGCAGTTCCAAGGCCTCCTGGACCGGCATCTCCTCTGCGAGGGTCACCACGACGATGCCCGTCGCCGACGGGTCGCTGACGAAGTCCGCCACCTCCCGCGCCATCTCCGCAAACGGGCCGTGGCCGATGGTGTCGGCGAACAGCCGGGAGGCCGTCAGCAGATAGACCCCGTGGCCGGTGGCCGGGGCGTCGAGAATGACCGTATCCACCGGCGGCGCCTTCGGCGTCTCGCCCCGGACCACCCGCAGGGCGTGGCCGAGGATCGCCATTTCCTTGAGGCCCGGCGCCCCCTCCACGAAGCGATGGTAGATCGGGCTGCCGAGTACCCGCTTGACGAGCATCTCGAGCTTGACCTGCTTGCGGACGACCCAATCCACGACGTCCTGCGGCTTGAGGTTCTGCAGGTAGAGACGGTCCGCCACCGGCACGATCTCACCGCCGGAGGGCGGCACGTCCAGGAGCTGATGCAGGTTCTCCCGCGGATCCACCTCGAGCAACAGCGTCCGTCGCCCCCGAGCCGCCAGGCTATGGCCGAGAACAGAGGTCAACGCGCTCTTGCCGACGCCCCCTTTTCCGGTGACGACGATCAGCCGCCGATCGGCGAGCCCGGCGCCTTCCCCAGGCCCTGTGCCGCGGGCCGCCATCAGGTTGCCTGCCCCAAGGAAAGATCCCCGGCGCCGCGGGCCGCCAGCGCCAGCCCCAGGCCCACCAACAAGACTCCGCAGGCCGCCAGCACGCGCCGGTACCAGGGCCCCGCCACGAGGGCCTGTCGACCGCGGGCCACGAGGGCCGCCAGGATCACTTTGCTCCCCACCAAGCCGAGGTAGAACACTACTAGGAACCCCGCCGCCAGCAGGCCGTGGGTCCGCTGGGCCGACACCACCGTAGGACCACCGATGCCGAACCAGAAAAGCCAGGGATGGGGGCTGAGCAGGTTCACCAGAGCCCCCCGCAGAAGGTCCTGGGTCACGGCGCCTTCCATCGGCTGGAGGTCCAGGGGACGGGTCGACTCCCGCACGGTGGACACACCGATGTAGATGACAAAGAGCCCCCCCACCAGCGACATGATGCTGAGGAAACCGTCGGGGACGGCGCTCGACACCCAGAGGGCCGCAATAACGATGGGTAGATCCGTCACCAACGGCGCCGCCGCCACCCGAGCACCGGCGGCAAAGCCCCGCTGCAGGGTCGAGCTGATCACCAGAGTCGAAAGGGGCCCCGGGCTGAGGCCGGCGGTCAGGCCCAGCGACAGACCGACGGCGATGGGCTCTAGGGACGTCGTTTGCATTCGCGGGTTGTTCGAAGAGATTTGAGAAGGCTACGCCGCGGTGCGGCAAGGAGCGCCGATCGTAGCACAGGGGCATCGCTGCGACGAATCGGCCCGACGAATCGCCCAGACGTATCTGCAAGGGCAGCCGCACCGTCTCGTCACCGGCCGGTGGGCGGGGTTGATGACCCCGCGAAGATGGGGAAGAATCATGAACCCGGTCGCTGCTCCCCACCGCCGCGACCCACCCGGAGACCGCTTGCCCCATCCCGACATCCTCATCCTCGGCGGCGGCATCCTCGGCCTCGCCACCGCCCGCGAGCTGCACCGCCGCGGCGCGTCCGTGGCCATGGTCGAGGCCCGTCGGATCGGCGGCGACGCCTCCGCCGCCAGCGCCGGCATGTTGGCGCCCCTCGCGGAGGTGCCGACCCCTGGCCCCTTCTTCGACCTCTGCCGGCTCGGCAGGGATCTCTGGCCGGCGTGGTCGGAGTCGTTGGAGACGGAGGTCGGGGTCGACGTGGATCTCGAT
Source organism: Acidobacteriota bacterium (assembly GCA_038748685.1). Taxonomy (GTDB): domain Bacteria; phylum Acidobacteriota; class Thermoanaerobaculia; order Multivoradales; family J023; genus JAUIJL01. The sequence continues at coordinate 11,209 of JBCDIS010000180.1, forward strand.
CGGTCCGGGGCCCTCATCCTCGATGAGGGGATCTACCCGCGGCGACTCCTCGCCGCGGCGCAGCGATTGGGCGAGCCCTGGGAGCAGGTCGACCGAGCCACCTCCCGAGCTTCGGTGCCGGACCTCCGACACGACGTCGAAGAGCTACTTTTCCTTCCCGGAGAACACCGGGTCGACAATGTGCGGGTCTGCGCCGCCCTCGAAACGGCCCTCCGTCGCCGCGGTGTCCCCCTCTTCCCGCACCATCCTGTCCGTCGTGTTGCGTCATTGTCCAACGGGGTGCGCGTCGAGGGGGACGGCTTCGAGTTCCAGGCCGGCGGCCTGGTGGTCACCGCCGGAGCCTGGAGCGGCGGCATCGACGGTCTGCCGGTCCTACCGGTGAAACCTGTCCGCGGGCAGATGCTGTGTTTCGACGATGTCGACTGGCCCTTCATGGGCTGCCTTCGCGGTGGGCATCTCTATGCCGTCCGCCGCCGGGGCCAGCGCTTGCTGATCGGCGCAACGGTCGAGGACGTGGGATTCGACAGCCGCACCACCCCCGAAGGCCGCCGCCAGCTCCTGGCCTTCGCGGAGCGCCACTTCCCCGGCCTCGCTCCACGGCGCCCCTCCGCAGAGTGGGCGGGGCTCCGGCCGGCGGCACCGGACCACCTGCCCATCGTCGGCCCCCTTGGGGATCGGATCTGGGCCGCCACCGCGCACCATCGCAACGGGATCCTTTTGGCTCCTTGGACCGCCGACGCCGTCGCCCAGGGAATGCTGGCGGACGGCGCCTCCGCAGCACCTTGGCGCGCGATCTTGGCGCCCGACCGAGCCGCTCTTCTGGCAGCCAAAACCGCTCCATAGCACCCCTGGGACGGCGGCCGGATTTCCTTGAGCGCCCAACGGGCCGTTGCTATACTTTGACTGAGGCGGTCCCTGCTTAACGGTTTGGGGACCCGAGAGACCAGGGAGCGAGACAAAGGAGCTTAATGTGACCCACATCATCGCCGAGCCTTGCGTCGACGTCAAAGACACCGCTTGTGTAGATGTGTGTCCGGTCGACTGCATCTACGGTGCCGACGAAGACGACTGGAATCAGCTGTACATCCAACCCGAAGAATGCATCGACTGCGGGCTGTGCGTCGACGCCTGTCCGGTGGAGGCCATCTTCCCGGAAGAGGAAGTTCCCGACAAATGGGCTGCTTTCACCGCCTTGAACTACACAAACTTCGACCTCGAGCCGCCGGGCTGAACTGAGCCCGACCACCACGGCACGGTACCGCGCTCGCCGCGGCGGCAATGCAAGAAGGGGCGCTCCGGCGCTCCTTTTTGCATTGCCGGGATCCTCGCACTTGGCCGGCCGTCGTCTCCTCGGCTCACGGCGCCGACGGAGGACGAAGGCCACAGCCGCGGGTCAAGAGCTCCCGCTGCGTCGTTCGTTCGGCGGTCGCCGGCCCCAGACTGGGTAAAAGCGTCACATCCACCGACACCCCCCGCCCCACCTCCCCCGGCCACGGATGCCGGCGAAACGCAAACAGGGACAGGGACACCGCGGGCTCGTGGTCGACGTTGAGAACAAGGGGCCGAACGTCCCCGGCACCCCACTCCGCTCCTCGGTTGGTCCGCCAAGCCGCCACCAAGGCCGAACGCCAACCGGCTCCGATTCCCTGCTCCTGCTCCAGCCGCGCGACGGCCCTCTCCAACAACCCTTCCTCGCCCCGCCAGTCCGCCGCCAGCAGTTGCGGCGCCGCCAGCAGGGCTCTGGCGGCCCGGTCGACGGAGGCGGCGTCCCCTTTGGGGTGATCGCCCACCGGGTACCGGGCCAGCCAGTAGGGAGCCAGGGCCCCCAGGGGATCGAGATCGCAGGCGCGTACCCAAGCTTCCCGGGCGAGGGCGGTCCTCTCCGCGTCTGCCACGCGGGTCCCCGCATCCAGCCATAGGGGAGCCAGCCCGACCGCCGCCCCGGCGGCCCCGAGGGCTCCATCCGCCGCTAGGGCCGGCACGCTCCGGGAACGCTGCCATCGATACAGGGGAAAGCCCGGGTCCAAGGCCACCGCCCGATCCAGGAGACGGTCCCGTTCCCCTGGGTCTTCGAATGATGCTTCGAATGCCTGATCGTAGGCCAGATGAGCAAGGTCCCGGGGGACTTGCATTAGCCCAAGAGAAACCGCGAGGAGCACCGCGCCGACCCGGGCAGCCCTCGGGACCGGTTGCGGGGGCGCCACGTCGGCTCCCGCCGTCCGCGCAGCCATCGCGGCGCCGGCAGCCGCCGCCAGAGCCACGGGGAGGGCCGGGACCGCGAGGGGCAACCCGGCCACAGCGACCACCGCCGCCGCCGAAAGCGAGGACGCAGCGGCTACTGCCAGAGCCCGATCACAGAAGGGCCGGCGCGTCAGGCCCAACCACCAGCGGCACACCAGCCCAAGCGTCACCGCCGCGGCGGGCCAGCCGAGCTCGTAAAGCCATTCCAAGGGGAGGCTGTGGACATCCGCCACCAATTCGCCGGGGGGATGGACGCCGGGTTCCGGCCGAAGATGGAGGTGGAGGGTCCAGCGACCGGAACCCGGCCCCCAACCCAGCCAGGGATGTTCCAGGCTCCCCCGCCACGCGGCGTCGAGGTAGCCGAGCCGCGCGGCCATCGACGATCCCCGATCCCCGACGCCGAACGCCAGAGCCAGCGCCGAAGCCGCCCCGGCCCCCGCGACCACCGCGAGCGCCGCCCTCCCCTGGCCACGGTGCCGAAACGTCGCCCATCCGGCGACAGCGATCGCCGCACCGAGGGCGAGGAGCCCCGTCA